>NZ_BCRK01000227.1 GCF_001552555.1 Nocardiopsis trehalosi NBRC 14201
TGCGCCGTCCGGGCGTGCGGTGGTGCCCGGACGGCGCGGCGGGGGTCAGCGGCGCCGGCGGCCCACCGGGGCCGCCGCCAGGGCGGCCGCTGCGGCGAGGGCGGCCACGCACGACCACGCGAACAGGTCGCCCACGGCGCCGTAGACGGTGGCGGTGCGCGCGACGGGGACCTCGGCGACCACGGACGCCCCGCCCGAGGCGAAGTAGTCGCCCGCCGCGAGCGTGCGGCCGTGCGGGTCGACCACCGTCGAGATGCCCCGCCCGACGGGCCGGACCAGGCTGAACCCGCCCTCCACGGTGCGGAACACCGCCTTCTCCATGTGCATCCGCTTGATGCCGTCCCACTCGTTGGACGGCAGCAGCACGATGTCGGCCCCGCCCGCCGCCGCCTGGCGCAGGGTCGCCGGGAAGTCCACGTCGTAGCAGATGGCGGTGGCCAGCCGGCCGAACGGGGCGTCGTGGAACGGCGTCTCCCCCGAACCCGCGTCGTAGGGCTCCAGCACCGGGATGGGGTGCGCCTTGTCGTAGGTCCACGCGGTCTCCCCCTCGGGGGTGATCAGGACCGCCTGGTTGCGCATGTAGGGCGCCGCGTCGATGTAGACGGACATGCCGACCTCGACGTGCACGCCGTGGTCGCGGGCGACCTCGCGGACGCGGTCGAGCAGGTCGTCGCGGTGCTCCTCCAGCGCGAACCCCGCCGACTCGCTCCACACGACGAGCTCGGCGCCGGCCTCCGCCTCGCGCACGGTGGCGTCGAGCAGCTCCTGGTTGATGGGGGCGAAGTCGCGGCGCACCTGCTCGGGGTCGGCGCCGACGATCTCCTCCAGGGAGCCGTACTCCTCGAACGCGGGGGACAGCTTCTCCTCGTAGCCGGCCTCGGACAGGGTGATCGCGGCGGTCCGCACGGTGTCCTCGGCCGTCGGCGCGAGCGCCAGCCGGGCGCCGCCCGCCAGCAGCACGCAGCCGAGTACCCCGGCGCACACGGCGGCCGACGGGAGGACCGCGCGCCGGGGGCGGCCGTCCGCCAGGACGCGGGCGCCGACGGCGGCCGCCCACGCCACCAGGAAGCTCACGCCGTAGACGCCGGTCACCGACGCGACCTGCACCAGCGGGAGCGTGCCGTGCTGGGTGGTGCCCAGAACCCCGATGATGGAGCCGATCGGGCTCAACGAGGTCTGGGCGAACTCGGTGGCGACCTTCGCGACCGGGAAGACCAGGGTCGACAGCAGCACGGAGCGGGTCGCCAGCCGGGACGCGATCAGCCGGTCCAGCAGGAAGGGGACGGCCTGCGCCGTGCCCAGGGCGACGGCGATCGCCAGCAGCGGCGGCGAGGTCACGTCGGCGCGCCACATCCAGAAGACGACCCCGGCGACGCCGACCGCCCAGATCCACGCCATCGTCGCGACGGGGCGGCCGGTGCGGGCGAAGGGCAGCAGGAACATCGGGTAGAGCCACGCGGCGAGGGCGACGTCGAGGTCGGTGTGCACCGCGAACAGGGAGAGGCCGCCGCCGGCGAGCAGCCACAGGTATCTGCGGCGGCGGGTGGGCGGCCGGCCTGCGGCAGTCTCGGCGGCCGGGGCGGAGGGGGGATCGGCGGCCGGGGCGGCGGGAGCGGTCACGGGTGGGCCCTTCTCGGCGGGGACGGGATCCGGGCCGCCACCGGGGCGGCCCGCCGAGAACACTAGGAATCCGGCCCGCCCGATCCCATGGGGCCGCCCGCCCGCTCCCCCTCCAGTGCCCCCCGCCCCCCACCTGCGGCCGGCCCCACCCCCGACCCGGTGCGCGGTCGACCCGTCGACGCGCCGGTACGGCGACGTACCGGTATGGCGGCAGGCCGCCCCATCGCCCCCGGTACCCGTCGCCCGTCGACTCCGGGCGCTCGGACGTTCGGGCGCCCGGGCGGCGGCCCGGCGGGCCGCCCCCGGCCCCGCCGGACCGGGCGGGGCTCAGCCGGGCGGCTCCGGGGGGAGGTCGTGTTCCAGGTCGTCCGCTGCGGCGAGTGCGGCCGCGAGGCGTTCGCGCTCGTCCGGGGCGAGGGGGGTGGCCCGGACCCGGCGGAGCAGCTCGGCCGCGTGGGCGGGGTCGTCCAGGCGGGCCGCGAGTTCCGCCCGGTACACCAGGGCCTCCACGAGCACGGCGGCCGGGACGTCCCCGCCGCGCGCGAGCCTCCCGTCGAGGACGCGGGCGGCCTGCCGGTGGTCGCCCCGGGAGTCGCCCTGCACGATCGCGTTCTCCAGCGCCCGCGCGAGCGCGCCGCCCCGTGACCGGTCCGGCCTCCCCCCGGTCCCACCTGCGCCCGTTGGGCCGCCATCCGCGTCCGCCGCGCTGCCACCCGCGTCCGCTGAGCGGTCCGGGCGCGCCGGGGTGTCCGCCGACGCGGTCGCCGCGTTCGTGTCCGGGGACGTCGGGCCGTCCGGGTCCTGTGGGGCGGGGCGTTGGAAGAAGCGGATCCAGTTGCCGCCGGGGTCGATGACGCTGAACCCCGACGAGTCGCCGGTGTTGCTCCGCTTGCGCGGCCGCGTCAGGCGCGGGATGCCGGACAGCGGCAGTCGGCCGTGGGCGGCGCGCAGGCCCGCCGCGAACGCGGCGAACACGGCGGCGGTGTCGTCCACCGCCACGATGCACGACCCGTAGGAGTCCTCCGGGACGAACCCCGGGATGGCCGCGAAGTGCAGTTCGATGCCGCCGCGCCGCACGATGACATAGGGGTTGGGTCGGGTCTGCCGATACTTCTGCTCGAAGCCGAGCGCGCGGTAGAAGTCCGCCATCTCATCGATGTCCGCGCACGGCAGGATCGGGACGGTCACCTCATCCGGCATGGCGGCTCCCGTCGTCCTCGGGGGCCGTGTCCTCGGCCGCTCGGCGCGGGCCGGCGGCGGCGGTGATGGCGGCGACCCGCTGGTCGGTGGCGAACGCCTCGGGCGCCAGGACCGTGTTGCCGTCGAGCACCACCCCCTCGGGGGCCGGGCCGGGGTCGGCGTCCCAGACGTTGCCGGTGAACACCACGTGCTCCAGCGGCGGCGACACCGCCAGCGCCACCGGCGCGTCCGCCCGGTACACCGCGTTGCCCTCCACCGCGACCCACGCGGCGCCGTAGTCGGTGTAGAGGCCGAAGTTGTACGAGGTCAGCGTGTCGCGGACGACGTTGCCCCGGATGACGGCGCCGTCGGCGCGGGACGTGCCCTGCGGCCCCGACACGTAGACGCCGCCGCCGTCCGCGAGCACCCCCATGGTGTCGTGCACCAGGTTGTGCAGCACCCGGGTGCCGCGCCCCTCGTAGACGACGATGCCCGCGTGCGGGGTGTCGGCGATGAGGTTGCGGGCGAGCACGGTGTCCTCGGTCCCCGCGACGAGGACCGCCGGGGACCCCCGGTAGTCGCGGCCGACCCGGTGCACGCGGCAGTCCTCGACGCGGTGGCCGCGCGCCCCGGCGCCGACCACCACCCCGCCCCCGGCGGTCCCGGTGACCTCGGTGCGGCGCACCGTGTTGCCGGACCCGGCGCCCCGGAACTCCAGTGCGACCCCGCCCATGCGGGTCAGCCGGCAGTCCTCCAGCAGCACCCCGTGGGAGTCCTCGACCACGACGTTGCCGGGGATGCTCGCGCTGGAGCCGGGCACCGTCACCCGCCCCTGGCCTTCGGCGAACTCGACGATCCGCAGGTCGCCGCCGCCGTCGTAGTAGCCGTTGCCGTGGTAGTGCGGGAAGCCGTCCGGGCCGCTCGGCCCGTTCCACGCGGCGTCGGCGAAGGTGATGCCCTGGAAGACGACGTCGCGGACGCCGCGCGCGTGCACCAGGGTCTCCAGCGCAGGCGCGACGGCGTCGCCCAGGTCGTCGCCGGGTCGGGGGCGGTAGGTGACGGTGCCGCCGCCCGCCGCGAAGGTGCCCTCCGTGACGAACGCCGGGCTGTTCTCGGCGAAGGTGGGGGAGTCGGCGCCGTACGTCTCGCCCGCGCCGGGGCCGTCCCAGGTGATGACCGAGTGGTACAGCCCCACGATGTGGTCGAAGCCGGGGCGGGCCATCGCGATGGCGGAGGTGCGGGCGTCTCCGGTGACGGCCGCGACCGGGCAGCGCCCCTCGGTCCAGGGGTAGACGCCGCGGTAGACGAATTCCACCTCGCCGCGCCACGCCTGGGGGGCGGTGCCGTCGGCGGTGTAGCCGTCGGCGGTGCGCCGCAGGCCCAGGTCGGCCAGTGCGATGGCGGCGCGCTCGACCCGGCGGCCGCCCACGTAGAGCTGGCGGGGGGTGGGGCCGGGGTGGGGGGCGTGCGCGGTCCCGTCGCCGTCCGTGATCCAGCCGGTCACCGGGCGGCCCCCGCTGATCACCACCTCGGCCTGCTCCGGGGTGCCGTGGCCGCGCGCCCGGTAGGTGACGCCCGAATGGGCGGCGGTGAGCTCGAAGGTCCTGGTGAGGCGGTAGGTCCCGGCGCCCAGCTCGACAACGGAGCCCGGGGCGGCGGCGTCGCGGGCGCGCTCCAGGGTGGCGAAGGGGCGGTCGGCCGTTCCCGGCCCGGAGTCGTCCCCGGACGGATCAACGAAGATCATCTGATTCCTCCCAATGGCATGTCTACAGCGTACACATCGGGTAGACAGCATATACAGGGAAGGGGGCTCGATGGCGAATCCCGAGCGGAGCACCGAACTGCTGTGGGGGTCCCGGACGCGGGGCGGGCTCAGCCTCGACCGGATCGTGCGCACTGCGGTGGAGCTGGCCGACGCCGAGGGGCTGGGGGCGGTCTCGATGCGCCGTCTGGCCGACCGGCTCGGCTTCACCACGATGGCGCTCTACCGCCACGTCCCCGGCAAGGCGGTGCTGGTCGCGCTGATGTACGACGCCGCCCTCGCCGGGTGGGGGGCGGTCCCCGGCCCCGACCCCGAGACCAGTACCGACACCGGCCCCGGCTCCGATGCCACCCCCGGCCCCGACGCCAACCCCGGCTCCGGTGCCGGCTCCGTCACCAGCCCCGACCCGGGCGCGGACTGGCGCGCGGACCTGGCGGCGTGGGCGCGGGGCGGGCTCGACGTCCACCGCCGGCACCCCTGGCTGGCCGACGCCGAGGACCCGCGGCGCGTCCCGGGGCCCAACGCGGTCGCCGCGTTCGAACGGGCCCTGGAGATCACGGCGCGCACCGGGCTGCCGCCCGCGGAGGTGGTGGCCGCGGCGTCCCTGGTCAGCGGCGTCGTCGCCGGCGCCGCCCAGCGGTCGGCGGCGGAGGCGCGCGCCGAACGCGGCAGCGGGGTCGGCTTCGAGGAGTGGTGGGGGCGGCGCGACTCGCTGTACGCCCACCTCGACCGGTACCCCACCCTCAGCCGCCTCTACCGGGAGGGCGCCTACGACGCCCCGCCCGACTCGTTCGACTACGGCCTGGAGCGCACCCTCGACGGCATTGAAGCGCGCATCCGTGACGTAGTGCGTTACGAAAAGGCGTGTGAGGTGTGCGGCCGACCGGTCGCGGACGGCCCGGCGGGCCGCCCCCGCGCCTACTGCTCCGCCGCCTGCCGCCAGCGCGCTTACCGGCACCGCCGCCGCACGGAGGCCTGACCCGCCGCCCCGGCCGGGCCGGCGCGGCGCACCCCGCATCACCGGGTCGCCGTATCACCGGGTCGCCGTATCACCGTGTCGCCGTGTCGCCGTGTCGCCGTGTCGCCGTGTCGACCGGTCGACACGCGGCGCGGACGGGGAGCGCCGGCCGGCGGCCCGGAGGCGGCCGGTCGGCGCTCCCCGCCCACCGGGCGTCGACCCGCTGAGCGCGGGACGGCCGCGCTTGCCTTCCTCGGCTTCGATCCGGCGGTCCCGGCCCGGCGCGTCTGACGGGCCGCCGGGCACCGGGCACCGGGCGTCGGGCCACCTGGCGTCGGGCCACCGGGCGCCGGGCCACCGGGCGCCGGGTCGGCCGCGTGGCCGGCCCGGCAGCCTCCGGTGACGGACCGGGGGAGCGGGGGGTCAGCCCAGGACCGGGAAGTTGGCGCGGATGACGCCCCGCGGGTCGCGCTCGCGCTTGATGCGCCGCAGGCGGTCCAGCGCCTCGGGGGTGAACGCGTCCGCCGCGGAGTCGCCGGGCGCGAGCAGGGTGTAGGGGCGGCGGCGGCCGACGCGGTCGCCCAGGTCGCCGAACAGGCGGTCGCACCGGTCCCCGATGCCCGCCGCCGCCTCGGGCGACAGCGGCAGCCCGAACGCGTAGACCAGGTACGGCTCCGCCAGCGCGCCCAGCGGCGTGTCGGACGGTTCGGCCAGCGCGCCGCCCACGTGCCGCAGCTGCAGGAGCAGCAGCGGGTCGACCGGGCCCTCCGCCAGAATCGCGGCGGCGTCGCCGTCGAGGCCGGTGAGCGTGCGGGTCCGGCTCATGCCGGGCCCCGGGTCGGTGGGGTCGGCGGTGATGGTGCCGAGGTCGGCCGGCGACATCGGGGCGCGGGAGTCGGCGATCGGGGTGCCCACGTCCTCCAGCGGGCGCAGCAGCTCCTTCGCCGCCGTCGCGTCGCCCAGGAACGCGGTGTCCACGGCTACCAGCGGGGCGCCCCCGGGCGGGCCGATGCGGGTCCACCACAGCGACAGCTCCGGCGGCGCCGCCTCGGTGACCCGGCGGAAGGCGTCGAGCGCCGCCGGGGCCAGGTGGCCCGGCCACAACAGGCGGCCGCCGTACAGCTCGGGCGCGGGGTGCAGCCGGAACTCGACCTCGGTGACCATCGCGAAGTCGCCGCCCCCGCCGCGCAGCGCCCAGAACAGGTCGGGGTCGGAGTCGGCGGTGACGCGGGAGCGGGCGCCGTCGGCGTCGACCACCTCGAAGGCCAGGACGCTGTCGGCGGCCCAGCCGTGCGCGCGGCCGAACCAGCTCAGCCCACCGCCCAAGGTGTAGCCGGTGACGCTCACGCCCGGGGCGCTGCCGGCCAGCCCGGTCAGCCCGTGCTCGGCGGCCGCCGCCTGCACCCGGCCCCAGGACACCCCCGCTCCCACCCGCGCGGTGCGGGCGGCCGGGTCGACGTGCAGGTGGTCCAGGGCGCCGGTGCGCAGCAGCACCACACCGTCGACGTCACCGGTGGCGCCGTGCCCGTTGGGCTGGGCGGACACCGCCAGGCCCGCGTCGCGGGCGTACCGGACGACGGCGGCGACGTCGTCGGCCCCGGCGGCCTCCACGACCGCGGCGACCGGCTGTCGGACGGCGCGGTTCCAGGGGGCGCGGGCGGCGTCGAAGCCCGCATCGGAGGGCAGCAGCACGCGGCCCTCGACCAGGGTGCGAAGCTGGGGCAGAGCGTTCATGGGGGTCCTCGCGAATTCGTGTGCGGGGGGCGGTCACACCCGCCCTCCTCGGTCCGTCACCCCCATGACGGATCGGAACGTGAGGATGTGACCGATGGTGGAGAACTCGGCCGACGAACTGCTGGCGCGCCGCTTCGACGAGCACCGCACCAGGCTGAACGCGGTGGCCTACCGGATGCTCGGTTCGATGACCGAGGCCGAGGACGCCGTCCAGGAGGCGTGGTTCCGGCTCAGCCGCACCGGTGACGAGGGGATCGACAACCTCGCCGGCTGGCTGACCACCGTGGTCGGCCGGGTCTGCCTGGACATGCTCCGCGCGCGCGGCTCCCGCCGCGAGGACCTGGCGGGCGCGCACGTGCCCGACCCGGTGCTCGCGCCGGTCGACGGCGAGGGCCCCGAGCACGAGGCGGTGCTGGCCGACTCCGTGGGCCTCGCCCTCCTGGTGGTGCTGGACACCCTGCCGCCCGCCGAGCGCCTGGCGTTCGTCCTGCACGACATGTTCGGGGTGTCCTTCGCCGACATCGCGCCGATCGTGGACCGCGAACCCGCGGCCGCCCGGCAGCTCGCCAGCCGGGCCCGGCGCCGGGTGCGCGGCGCCGCCCCGGCACCCGACCCCGACCTCGCGCGGCAGCGGCGGGTGGTCGAGGCGTTCCTGACCGCCGCGCGCGGCGGCGACTTCGAGGGGCTGGTGCGGCTGCTCCACCCGGACGCCACGGCGCGCGCCGACTGGGGCGCGCTGCGCCCGGGGGCGGCCGTGGTGCACGGCGCCGAGGCGGTGGCCCGCCAGGCGGCGACCTACGCGCAGCCGGCCGAGCGGGTGCGCTACGCGCTCATCAACGGAGCGTTCGGGATCGTGGTGCTCTCCGAGGAGGGGCGCCCGTTCTCCGTCCTCGCCTACACCGTGGTCGACGGCCGGATCGCGCGCATCGACGCCCTCGCCGACCCCGAGCGCCTGGCCCGCCTCGACCTCACCGCCCTGGACGCCTGACCGCCCGCGCGGTCGCGTGTCGACGTGTCGACGTGTCTACCCATGGCCGGGCCGACACGTCGACACGGCG
>NZ_BCRK01000228.1 GCF_001552555.1 Nocardiopsis trehalosi NBRC 14201
GGGCCCGCCCGGTGGACGGGCCCGCGCGGCGCGGCGGGTCAGGTCAGCCCGCCTGCTGCTTGCTCTCCAACGCCTCCATGGCGTTGACGGCGGCGGCCACCGTGCCGTGCACGGGCACCTGGCGGTGCAGGCCGACCAGCCGCACCACCTTGGTGACGCGCTCGTTCGGCGCGGCCAGCGCCAGGCTCCCACCGTGCTCCTTGACGGTGCGGTAGGCGTTGATGACGACGTTGAGTCCGCTGGAGTCCATGAACTCCAGCCGTGACAGGTCGAGGATCAACCACGGTCCGTGTGCGTCGACAGCGGACAGGACATGCTCGTGGAGGTCGCCGGCGGTCGCGATGTCGAGGTCGCCCTCGACGCTCACGATCACGCTGTGGTTCTCGACCCGGGTGCTCAGCCCAAGCCTGTGCACGTTCACTCCTCCCAGCCCCACGTGTTGATGAGGGGTTCCCCTTGCTAACCATACGGAAATCGACGGAATCCGGTAGTGGTCCGTCCGCACTCCCTCGCACCGGCCCGGCAGCGGCGGCCGGCGCGTCGGACCACCGGGGGCTCCCACCCGCCGCGTCCCGTAGGTCTCCGACCACACACGGTATTAGGCGATCCACCGCACGGGAATGCCGATGCGCAAGATATTTTCGCCCACACACGTCATTTCAGACCGCGCGGGGTTGCGGTCCGGCCCATTCCGCGGCCGTGCCGGGCCGGAACGCGCGGAGGCGGACCGGGCGGCCACCGCGGGTCACTCCGCGTCCCCGTCACCACCGGTGACCGCGAACGCCGCGAGGAGGCGGTCGGCGCCCAGGGTGGCGGTGAGATCGCCGGCCCGCACCGCGGTCTCGACCTCGGCGGTGAGCTCGCGCACCCCCGGGTGCCGGGTGAGCCGGTCGAGCAGCCGGTCGCGGACCTGCGCCCACATCCAGTCGACCTGCTGGCGGCTGCGGCGCTCGGCGAACTCCCCGGCGTCCTCCAGCGCCCGCCGGTGGTCGAGCACCGCCCGCCACACATCGTCGAGGCCGTCGCCGGTGAGCCCGCTGCACGTCAGCACCGGGGGGCGCCACGCCGGGGAGACCGGGCGGAGCAGCCGCAGCGCCCGCGACAGCTCGCGGGCGGCGGCGCGCGCGTCGCCGGCGTGCGGGCCGTCGGCCTTGTTCACCGCGACCACGTCGACGAGCTCCAGCACGCCCTTCTTGATGCCCTGGAGCTGGTCGCCGGTGCGGGCCAGGGCCAGGGCGCAGAAGCAGTCGACCATCTCGGCGACGGCGACCTCGGACTGGCCCACCCCGACGGTCTCGACCAGGACCACGTCGAACCCGGCGGCCTCCATCAGCACCATGGTCTCGCGGGTGGCGCGGGCGACACCGCCGAGCGTGCCGGCCGTGGGCGAGGGCCGGACGAACGCCGCCGGGTCGACCGCCAGCCGCGCCATGCGGGTCTTGTCGCCGAGGATGCTGCCGCCGGTGCGGGTGGAGGAGGGGTCGACGGCCAGCACCGCCACCCGGTGCCCGGCGGCGGTGAGCCGGGTGCCGAGCGCGTCGATGAACGTCGACTTGCCCACCCCCGGCACCCCCGTGACACCGACCCGGTGGGCGCCGCCGCTGTGCGGCAGCAGCCGGACCAGCAGCCGCTGGGCGAGCTCGGCGTGGTCGGCGCGGCGGGACTCGACCAGGGTGATGGCGCGGGCCAGGGTGGGCCGGTGCCCGGCGAGGACGCCCTCGGCCAAAGCGTCGATGTCGATGGTGCGGCTCATCCGGGTCCTGATCTGCGGCGGTGGCGGCTACGCGGGGTGGCCGAGGGCGGTGCCGAGGCGGTCGAGCAGGCCCAGCGCGGCCTCGGCGATGACCGTGCCCGGCGGGAAGATGGCCGCCGCCCCGGCGGCGTGCAGGGCGTCGAAGTCGGCCGGCGGGATGACCCCGCCCACCACGACCATGATGTCGTCGCGGCCCAGCGCGGCGAGCTCGTCGCGCAGCGCGGGCACCAGGGTGAGGTGGCCGGCGGCCAGCGACGACACCCCGACGATGTGCACGTCGGCCTCGGCGGCCTGCGCCGCGACCTCGCCGGGGGTCTGGAACAGCGGGCCGACGTCGACGTCGAAGCCGAGGTCGGCGAACGCGGTGGCGATCACCTTCTGCCCGCGGTCGTGGCCGTCCTGGCCCATCTTGGCGACGAGGATGCGAGGGCGGCGCCCCTCGTGCTCCTCGAACGCGCGGACGCGGTCGGCGACGGCCGCCATGGCCGCCGCGGCGTTCTCGGACGTGCCGGCCTCCTCGCGGTAGACGCCCTGGATGGTGCGGATCTGCCCGGCGTGGCGGCCGAACACCTTCTCCATGGCGTCGGAGATCTCGCCCACCGTCGCCTTGGCGCGGGCGGCGTCGACGGCCGCCGCCAGCAGGTTGTCGCGCAGCGTGGCGCCGTCGGGGACCGCGCCGGCGGCGGCGGTGAGCCGGTCGAGGGCGGCACGCACGGCGCCGTCGTCGCGTTCGGCGCGCAGCCGGCGCAGCTTCTCGGCCTGCTCGGCCCGGACCCGGGTGTTGTCGACCTTGAGCACGTCGATCTCGTCGCGGGTGTCGGGCCGGTACTTGTTGACGCCGATGACGGGCTGGCGCCCGGAGTCGATGCGCGCCTGGGTGCGGGCGGCGGCCTCCTCGATGCGCATCTTGGGGATGCCCGCGTCGATGGCGGCCGCCATGCCGCCCGCCGCCTCGACCTCGCGGATGTGCCCCCAGGCGCGGTGCGCCAGCTCCCGGGTCAGGCGCTCGACGTAGTGGCTGCCGCCCCACGGATCGATGACCCGGGTGGTGCCGGACTCCTGCTGGAGCACGAGCTGGGTGTTGCGGGCGATGCGCGCGGAGAAGTCGGTGGGCAGCGCCAGGGCCTCGTCGAGCGCGTTGGTGTGCAGCGACTGGGTGTGGCCCTGGGTGGCGGCCATGGCCTCGACGCAGGTGCGCACGACGTTGTTGAACACGTCCTGGGCGGTCAGCGACCACCCGGAGGTCTGGCAGTGGGTGCGCAGCGACAGCGACTTGGGGTCGCCCGGGCCGAATTCCTTGACCAGCTTGGCCCAGAGCAGGCGGGCGGCGCGGAGCTTGGCGACCTCCATGAAGAAGTTCATGCCGATCGCCCAGAAGAACGACAGCCGGGGGGCGAACGCGTCGACGTCGAGCCCGGCGGCGCGGCCGGCCCGCAGGTACTCGACCCCGTCGGCCAGGGTGTAGGCGAGTTCGAGGTCGGCGGTGGCCCCGGCCTCCTGCATGTGGTAGCCGGAGATGGAGATGGAGTTGAAGCGGGGCATCCGCGCCGAGGTGAAGGCGAAGATGTCGGAGATGATCCGCATGGAGTGGCGCGGGGGGTAGATGTAGGTGTTGCGGACCATGAACTCCTTGAGGATGTCGTTCTGGATGGTCCCGGCCAACCGCTCGGGCGCCACCCCCTGCTCCTCGGCGGCCACGATGTAGAGCGCCAGGACCGGCAGCACCGCGCCGTTCATGGTCATCGACACGGACATGCGGTCGAGCGGGATGCCGTCGAACAGCCGCCGCATGTCGTAGATGGAGTCGATGGCGACGCCGGCCATGCCGACGTCGCCGGCCACCCGGGGGTGGTCGGAGTCGTAGCCGCGGTGGGTGGCGAGGTCGAACGCCACCGACAGGCCCTTCTGCCCGGCGGCCAGGTTGCGCCGGTAGAACGCGTTGGACTCCTCGGCCGTGGAGAACCCCGCGTACTGGCGGATGGTCCACGGCTGGTTGACGTACATGGTGGGGTAGGGGCCGCGCAGGTAGGGCGCGATGCCCGGGTAGGTGCGCAGGAAGTCGAGGCCGTCGCGGTCGGCGGCGGTGTAGAGGGGGCGGACCCCGATGCCCTCGGGGGTCTCCCAGACCAGGGCGTCGGGGCCCTTGCCGGTGGCGTGTTCGAGCGCGGCCGACCACGCGGCGGCGGCGCCGGGGGCGGGCGCCGCGGCGCCGGGGTCGATCCGGCTGAGGTCGGGCACCGCCGGGGCGGAGGCGGTCTCGGTCATGTCGCCACTCCCAGAGCGTCGTGGAGCTCTTCCAACAGGGTAAGCGCGTCGCACCCGGTGAAGCAGAACCCGTCCACACCCGCCGCGCGGAGGCCGTCGCCGGGGGGCCCGGCGAGCAGGACGCGTTCGGCGCCGGCCGCCCGCAGCGCGGCGACCGCCGCCGCGGCGTGCTCGGCGTAGGCGCCGTCGGTGCCGCACAGGCAGGCGATCCGGGCGCCGGTGGCGCGGAACTCGGCCGCGGCCTCGTCGGGGCCGCCCGCCGCGGTGCCGCCCACGGCTTCGATGCCGCCGGCGCGCAGCAGGTTGGCGGCGAACGACGCGCGGGCGGTGTGCGCCGCCACCGGGCCCAGCGTCGCCAGGTGCACCCGCGGCCGGGCGCCGGTGGCGGAGAGGTGGGCGTCGGAGCGGTCGCGCAGCGCCTCGAAGTCCTGGGCGTAGCGGCGCGCGGGCAGCGCGTGCGGGCCCAGGGCGGCGGGCGGCCCCGGGGCGGGGCGGCGCGCGGGCGGGGCGGCGTCGTCGGGGAACTCGCTGACGCCGGTGATGGGGTCGCGGCGGTGGGCGAGGGCGTCGCGGCGCCGCTGCCAGACCTCTTCGACCCGCTCCGCGACCAGGCCCGACGCCAGCGCCGCGGCCATGCCCCCGGCGGCCTCGATCTCCTGCAGGAACGCCCAGCCGCGCAGCCGCAGGTCCTCGGTGAGCCGCTCCACGAAGTAGGAGCCGCCCGCCGGGTCGGCCACCCGCGCCAGGTGCGCCTCCTCCACGAGCAGCGCCTGCGTGTTGCGGGCCAGGCGGCGGGCGAAGCCGTCGGGCAGGCCGAGGGCGCTGTCGAACGGGCGCACGGTCACCGCGTCGGCGCCGCCCACCCCGGCGCCGAAGCAGGCGAGGGTGGCGCGCAGCAGGTTGACGTGCGGGTCGCGGCGGGTGGCCATCGCGGCCGAGGTGACGGCGTGCTGGCGCATGGCCCGGTGCTCGGGCGCCAGCCCGCTGACCTCGGTGACCCGGTGCCACATCGCGCGGGCGGCGCGCAGTTTGGCGATGGTCAGGAACTGGTCGGCGGTGGCGGCGAAGCGGAACTCCAGCCGGGCGGCGGCGTCGGCCGGGTCCAGGCCCGCGGCGGTGAGCGCCCGCAGGTAGGCGGCCCCGGCGGCGATGGCGGCGCCCAGTTCCTGGGCCTCCGAGCCGCCCGCGTCGTGGTAGGGGGTGGCGTCGACGGTGACCAGGCGCAGGCCGGGGTGGCGGCGCGCGTGCGCGGCGGCGGCGCGGGCGGCGCCGTCGAGGTCGGCGGGGGCGCCGGTGCGGGCCGCGACGGACAGCGGGTCGATGCCGAGGTTGCCGGCGACGGCGCCGTCGGGCAGGCCGCGGTCGGACCAGGCGCGCAGCAGGGCGCGGGCGGCGTCCTCGTGGTCGGGGCCGGCGTCGAGGGTGACGGGGGCGAGGTCGAGGTGGACGTCGGTCAGCGCCTCCTCGACGCCGGACACGGGCAGGCCGGCGGCGCCGACCGCCAGCCACAGCGACGTCACCCCGTTCTCCAGGTCGGCGAGGACGGCGCGGCGGGTGGCGGCGGGGTCGGGGTCGGCGTGCAGTTGGCGGACGTCCCACCCGGCGGGTACGGGCCCCTGCGGGGTGCCGCCCCGGGTGAACGGCGCCACCCCGGGGAACCCGGCGCCGCCGGGGGCGGGGGCGTCGTCGGCCGTGTAGAGGGGGGCGACGGTGACGCCGTCGTAGGTGGTGGAGGCGAGCAGCCGCTCGGGCTCGGGGTCGTCCGGGTCGACCTCGGCGCCGGTCCTGCGCAGCACCTTCGCCACCAGTCCGCGCCACTGCTCCCGCGTCGCCTCGGGGAACTCCGCCCCGAGGGCGGGTTCGCCGCTCTCCGCCTCGTTCATATTCCGAGATGGTAGAGAACCGCCCTGTGGCCGCGCTCACTCGGGGCGCGGCTCACCCCCTGGCCCGGTGCGGGGCGCGGGGGCGGGCGGTGTCAGCCGAGCACGATCGCGCCGGCCAGGACGGGGTCGCCGAAGGCGACGGACCCGCTGCCGGAGGCGATGGCGCGGCCCCCCTGGCAGGTGGTGCCGGCGAAGAGCGCGTACTTGGTCGGGGCCTCGGTGTCGATCGCCACGACCCCGCCCTGGTCGGAGTCGAGCACGCGGCAGCCGCCGCCTTCGACGGTCTGTCGGTGGCCCGACTCGAAGACGACCGTGACCGGCCGCGTTGCGGCGCCGCCGGCGGACATGCCGGCCGCCGCGCCGGCGATGGTGGCGGACATGGTCGCGAGGTTCGCGGGACGGATCGGCACGGTTCTCGTTCCTCATCGGGAGTCGGGTGATCTTGACTCAGTGTCATTTAGCTACACCAGTGCGTGAAAACCCGGGAATTCCCCACGGTGTGTCGCGGACTTCCGGGCGCCACCGCCCCGAGGCGCCCGTCGATCGACTAATGCGACGTATGTTGCGATAGAGGAATCGGTGTGCCATACTCCCTAACGCGACGCTCGTCGCATTACCGCCGCCTGAAGGAGGAGATCGCCATGGGCCACAGCAGCCGCGTCGCCACCGGTCCGCTGCCCACCCCCGCTCTTCCTCCCAGGAGGCTCCATGTCCTCTTCCGCGTCCCCGTCCATCGTCTGCTCCGATCTGGCCTTCGACTGGCCTGACGGCACCGTCGTCTTCGACGGGCTCGACGCCGCCTTCGACCGGGGCCGCACCGGCCTGATCGGCCGCAACGGCTCGGGCAAGTCCACCCTGCTCAAGCTCATCGCCGGCCGGCTGGCGCCGGGCTCCGGGTCGGTCCGCGCCGAGGGGGACGTCGGCCTGCTCGACCAGGACCTCACGCTCGACACCGGGCGGACCGTGGCCGAGCTGCTCGGCATCGCCCCAATCCGCGCGGCCCTGCGCGCCATCGAGGCGGGCGACACCAGCGAGGCCGCCTTCGCCGCCGTGGGCGACGACTGGGACATCGAGGAGCGCGCGCTGGCCCAGCTGGAGCGGTTCGGCATCGCCCTCGACGGCCCCGACCCGCTCGCCCGCACCGTGGGCACGCTGTCGGGCGGCGAGGCGGTCCTCACCGGGCTCGCCGGCCTGCTGGTGCGCCGGCCCGCGATCACCCTGCTCGACGAGCCGACGAACAACCTCGACCGGCGGGCGCGCGCCGTGCTCCACGACGCGGTCGCGGCGTGGCGCGGGGTGCTCGTGGTCGTCAGCCACGACCGCGAACTCCTGGACCGGGTCGACCGGATCGCCGAGCTGCGCGGCGGCGGGATGCGCGTGTGGGGCGGGAACTACACCGCCTACACCGAGCAGCTCGCGGCCGAGCAGGAGGCGGCCCGCCGCATGGTCCGGGTGGCGGAGGCCGACGTCCGCCGCGAGAAGCGCCAGCTCGCGGAGGCGCGGATCAAGCTCGACCGGCGGGTCCGCTACGGCTCGAAGATGTACGACACCAAGCGCGAGCCGAAGATCGTCATGCAGCAGCGCAAGCGCGACGCCCAGGTGTCGGCCGCCAAGCACCGCATCATGCAGTCGGCCAAGCTGGACGACGCCCGGCGGAACCTGGCGGAGGCGGCCGCGGCGGTGCGCGACGACGACCGCATCCGCGTCGACGTGCCGGGCACGGCCGTCCCCGCGGGCCGGGTCCTGCTGGAGCTGCGCCACCCGGGGGGCGCCCTGACCGTGCGCGGCCCGGAGCGCATCGCGCTGGTGGGCGACAACGGGTCGGGCAAGACGACCCTGCTGCGCGCGATCGCCGGCCTGAGCCGGCACGGCGCGATCGAGGCTGCCCGGCCCACCACCCAGGAGGCCGGGCACGGCGCGATCGAGGCGGTCCGGCCCACCGGCCAGGAGGCCGGGCACGGCGCGGCCGAGGTGATCCGGTCCACCGACCGGATCGGCTACCTGCCGCAACGTCTCGACGTGCTGGACGACCGGGCGAGCGTGCTCGACAACGTCCGGGCGGCCGCCCCCTCGGCCACCCCGCACGAGGTGCGCGCCGGCCTGGCGCGCTTCCTCATCCGGGGCGACCGGGTGGACCTGCCGGCGTCGGTGCTGTCGGGCGGCGAGCGCTTCCGGGTCGCCCTGGCGCGGCTCCTGCTGGCGGACACCCCGCCGCACCTGCTACTCCTGGACGAGCCCACCAACAGTCTCGACCTGGACAGCGTCGCGCGGCTCACCGAGGCGCTCGCCGCCTACCGGGGCGCCCTCATCGTCGCCTCGCACGACCGGCCGTTCCTGCACGCCCTCGGCACCACCCGCCACTGGCACACCCCCCCCCCCCCCCCCCCCCCCCCC
>NZ_BCRK01000229.1 GCF_001552555.1 Nocardiopsis trehalosi NBRC 14201
CGGCCGCTGCGGGCCGCAACCCCGACCCCGACGAGGGGCGGGACGACGACCCGCTCGCGGCAACGGCATGAAGCGGCCGCTGCAGGTAAGAACCGAAGTGCCCGCCGCAGGTGCGATTGTCCCCGATCGTGGATAAGCGAGTACTTTCGCCATTCGATACGCATCTCGGATTCACTGTCCGATGTGGAATCGGTGCCGCCGTGAGTTTTTCGAACATGCCTCCGCTTGTCCGTGTGCAGTTGTAGTGTCCCAATCCACCACCCCCTCGTCGTGGATTGGGGCGACGTATGCAGTTATGGGCGCATAGTGCCAATACTCACGGGAAGCGCCACAGTCTAGAAGATCATCTTCGCGGCGCCCGGGAACGGGCGCTGCGGAAGGCGGCGAAGTTCGGCGCTGCGGAGCTGGCCGCCTATCTCGCGCTGGTGCACGACGTCGGAAAGGGGACGTGTGCGTGGCAGGCCGGCCTGAGGCGAGCCGAGGCCGATAACGGGCCGGTGGGTATTCCGCACAAGCACGCCGGGACGTGGCTGGCCGCCAAAGCGGGACTTGACGTGTTCAGCGGGGTGGTCTTCGGTCACCACGGTGGCCTGGTCTCGCTGCCCGACCTGGAGGCCGCCCTTCGGGAGGCCGACGGGGACCTGAGTGCCGCGGTGCGCGAGGCGATCGACAGCGTCGGCGCCGTCGTTCCTGAAATCCATGACGGCCCCACCCTCCCGGCGTGGCTGGAACCGGCCTTGGGGAGTGACCCTCTGGTGGCCGAGGTCCTGCTGCGCATGGTCTTCAGCACGGTCGTCGACGCCGACTTCCTGGACACCGACGAGCACGCCACAGGAATGCCGCGCCCAGAGCATCCACTCGCGGCCCGCGACCTGGCCGACCGCTATGAACAGGCGCTGGCCGCCGCGCTCGCGAAGCGCCCGCCGACGCCGATCGACGGCATCCGCCGACGCGTCTACGCCCACGCGGTCGCGGCTGCCGACGGCCCGCAGGGCTTCTACCGCATGGCCGCGCCCACCGGGTCGGGCAAGACGTTCGCTGCCGCCGGATTTGCGTTGCACCACGCCCGCCGACATGGCCTCGACCGGGTGATCGTCGCTGTGCCCTACACCTCCATCACCGAGCAGAACGCCCAGGAGTACCACGCGCTCCTTGATCGCGTCGGCGAACTCCCGGTGGTCCTCGAACACCACAGCGCCGTCGACCTGGATGCCGGCCGCGACCCGCGCGCCAAGCTCGCAGCGGAGAACTGGGACGCCCCGTTCGTCGTGACCACCACCGTCCGCCTTTTCGAGTCGCTCTTCGACCGCCGTCCCTCGGCGGTGCGCCGGCTGCACAACATCGCCCGCTCGGTGATCGTCCTCGACGAGGTGCAGTCCCTGCCGGACGGCCTGCTGGTTCCGATTCTGTCCATGCTGCGCACGCTGACCGAGCACTTCGGGGTCACGGTCCTGCTCGCCTCGGCCACCCAGCCGACCCTGTTCGACCTCGCCCCCCTCAAGCAGGTTCGCCCGCGCGACGTGATCGCCGACCCCGGGCCGCTGTACGCGGAACTGTCCCGGGTCTCCTACATCTGGCAGTGCAACCCCGCCCCCACACTCGAGGAGGTGGCCGCCGACGCCGCGGCGTGCCCTTCGGTCCTCGTCATCTGCAACACCACAGCCCAGGCCGCAGACCTGCACCGCCTGGTCGAGCGGGAGCGCGGCGCCGGGAGCGGGCCGGTGCTGCACCTGTCCACGCGCATGGTCGCCCGCCACCGCCGCGACACCATCGACGTGATCCGCGAGCTGACCGCCGCCGGCGCGCCGGTCGCCGTCGTCTCCACCCAGCTTGTGGAGGCGGGGGTCGACCTGGACTTCCCGGTGGTCTACCGCGCGTTCGCCACCGCCGAGGCGATGCAGCAGGCCGCGGGGCGGTGTAACCGCGCCGGCCGTCTGGCGAAGGGGCGCGTGGTGGTCTTCGACATCGCCGGCCCCGACGGAGAACCGCAGACCAAGGGGGAGACCGTCTACGGCGCCGCCGTGGGGGCCACCCGCGCGCACTTCGGGCCGGATCGGGCATTCCCCGACGACCTCGACGCTCTGGACGCCTACTACCGCGACCGCTTCACCAGAACCAACGTGGACAAAGAGGGCAAGGACGTGCAGAAGGCCCGCGGCAGATTCGACTTTCCCGCGACCGCCCGCCTGTTCCGCATGATCGACGACCTCAGCGTCCCCGTCGTCGCCGTGCCCGATCGCTACGAGCAGGAGTACGGCCCCCGGATCCGGCAGGTGCTCGGCCTGCTGCGCTCCGGGGTGAGTTCCATGGACCTGATGCGGGAATTGCGCCCGTTTACCGCGACTATTCCCAAGAACATGGCATTTGATGATGCGGCTCCTTTCCTCTCGCCTGTCGTAGGCGACCTGTACGAATGGTTGGGCGACTACAGCGACACCCGCGGTGTCGAAATAACCGATACGCAGGAGTACGTGTTTTGACCGGTTTTCGTGGTTTTCATCCACCTCTGGCAGTGGAGGTGTCGGGCCCCTACGCCTGCTTCACCCGTCCCGAATTTAAGACCGAGCGGTTCAGCTACCCCGTCATGACCCCCTCGGCGGCGCGAGGGCTTCTGGAGGCCATCTTCTGGAAGCCGGAATTCCAGTACCGCATCGACCGCATCGAAGTCCTGAACCCCGTCTCCTGGTTCACGGTGCGCCGCAACGAGGTCGAGGAGATCACCTCGGCCGACTGGGTGCGCCGCGCCATGGCCGACCCCGAAGTGCGCTTCGACGCCGAGGCCAAGCGCGACCAGCGCAACATGGTCGGCCTACGCGACGTGGCCTACCGCGTCTTCACCCACATCGACGTGCACTCGCACGCCGGTGCCCCCGCGGCCAAGTACCGCGACCAGTTCCGCCGCCGCGTCGAGCGCGGCGCCTGCTTCTCCCAGCCCTTCCTCGGTACCCGGGAGTTCTCCGCGTCGTTCACACCGCCCACACAGCGGTCCCCTGTCGACACAACCGAGGACCTGGGCGTGATGCTGCACGGCATCGACTACGACGGGCCCCGCGAGACCTACCGATGGTTCCGCGCACGCCTGGACGCCGGCGTCATGCACGTACCCGAACGGGGGGCCGAACTCCCCGGTGCGTCCACCGTCCGCACCGGCGGAAGGGGGTAGGGGCCGTGCTGCTCAAGGCCCTGGCCGACCACGCCCCCCACGTCGACGGGCTGCCCCCGGCCGGCTACCGGACGCGCACCGTGCGCTGGGCCATCCTGATCGACGCCCACGGAGCCCCCCTCAGCCGCGGCGCCGACGGCCGACCCGCCCTGGACGACCTCGCCGGCCCCGACCACCGCAACGGCATCGCGCTGGAAGCCCCCTACGTCTACCGCTCCGGAGCGAAGCCACCGCCCCTCCTCCTCGTCGACACCCTCCAATACGTCCTGGCCGTCCCCAAAGAACCCGGCGACAAGGCCGAGCGGGAGGCCGCCCGCCGCAACAGCGCCTACATCGACCTGCTGCGGGAGTGGGCCGCCGCGACCCCGGCCGATCCGACCGCCACCGCCGTCCTGGCGTTCTTCACCTCCGACCACCATCGGCGCATCGCCGTACCCGCCCACGCCAAACCCACCGACAACGTGGCCCTGCGCGTCCACGGACACGAGGGGTGGCCCCACCTCGGCGAAGCGGCCCAGCGGTGCTGGAGCCGCACCGTCGCCGCGCGCAAGAGCGGACGCACGGGCACCGGCCTGTGCCTGTCCTGCGGCACCGTCGGAACCCTGCTGGACACCCTGCCGCAGTCGGTCAAGTCCGGAGCGATCCCCGCCGGCAACGGACGTGCCCGCGACGCCCAACTCGTCTCGGTCAACACCACCGCCCAGGGCCGGGGCGGGCGCATCCAACTCGCCGACATCCCCGTGTGCGACCACTGCGGCACCCAGTCCACCGCCGTGCTCAACGCCCTGCTCGCCGACCCCGAACACCGCCACCGCACCGATGACGCGGTCACCGTGTGGTGGCTGAAGGAACCCGCTTCCTTCTCCCCGCTGCGCCTCCTCGAGCAGCCCCGACCCGACCAGGTCGCCGCGCTCTACCGCGAACTCGACCGCGCCCGCGCCCGGCCGGCCGACGCCGAAACCAACCGCTTCTACGCCCTGACGCTCTCGGCCAACCAGAGCCGGGTGGTGGTGCGCGAGTGGCTCGACATCCCGCTCGAGCGCAGCATCGCCCACATCACCGCATGGTTCGAGGACCACCGCATGCAGGACGTGCGCACCGGCGAACTGCGCTACGCGCCCCGGTGGCTGATGGAGTACAGCCTCGGCCGCGGCACCACCGACGGCGACACCTGGCGCTACCTCGGCGGCTCCCAGCCCGTCTACGCCGGCCCTGACCTGCTCCACTGCGCCTTGCGCGGGCCCACCCACCGCCCACCCGAACGCCTATTGCAACGCCTGCTCCAGCGCATCCGCGCCGACGGCCACATCGACCACACCCGCGCCGCCCTGCTGCGGCTTCTGCTCATCCGCCGGAACCCGGCCGAAAGGACGCGGCTGATGCCCCGACTCAACGTCGACGACGCCCGCCCCGCGCTCGTCTGCGGACGCATCTTCGCGGTGCTGGAGGAGATCCAGTACTACGCCCTGCGCGACCCCACCACCAAGAAGGGCCCCAACACCACCATCACCGACCGCTACTTCAAGCAGGCCGCCGTCGCACCGCTGTCGCAACTGGTGCGGTTGCGCATGAACGCCAACGGCCACCTCAAGCGCCTGCGCCGCGACAACGGTGGCGCCGCCACCGCCCTCTCCGACCGCCTGCACGAACTGTTCGACCTGCTGCCCGACGGCCCGCCCGCCGTCCTCGACCTGCACGGCCAGGGGCTGTTCGTCGTCGGCTACCACCAGCAGCGCGCCCACAGCCGCGAAGCCCAGCGCGGCAACCGCCCCGACTCGACCGAGGAGAACGAATGACCGCCCGACCGCACCTGGACCCCTCCCGCAAGCACGACTTCGTCTTCCTCTTCGACGTGCGCGACGGCAACCCCAACGGCGACCCCGACGCCGGCGGCATGCCGCGCACCGACCCCGAGACCGGCCAGGGCCTGGTCACCGACGTCGCCATCAAGCGCAAGATCCGCAACACCATCCCGCTGTTCAAGGGGGGCGAGCCCGGCTTCGACATCTACGTCGAGGCCGGCGTCTCCCTCAACTCCCAGCACGAACGCGCCTACACCGCGCTCGGCCTCAAGGGCGAACGGAAGGACAAGAAGCAGACCGCGCACAACCAGCCCTTGGCGCAGAGGTGGATGTGCCAGACCTTCTTCGACGTGCGCATGTTCGGCGCGGTCATGAGCACCGGCGACAAACCCGCCGGACGCGTCCAGGGCCCCCTGCAGCTCACCTTCGCCCGCTCCCTGCACCGCGTCCTCGACCAGGAGCACGGCATCACACGCATCACGCAGACGCGCACCCAGGACACCGAGGCCGGGCAGTCGACCGAAATGGGCACCAAGCACACCGTGCCCTACGGCCTCTACCGCGGCCACGGCCACTTCAGCGCCCCGCTCGCCGCGCGCACCGGCGTCACCTCCGCCGACCTCGACGCCTTCTGGCGGGCCATGACCATGATGTTCGACCACGACCGCTCCGCCGCCCGCGGCGAGATGGCGATGCGCGGCCTCTACGTCTTCACCCACGACGACGCCTTCGGCCGCGCCCCGGCCCACACCCTGTTCGACCGCATCAGCGTCGACCGCATCGGCGTGCCGGGCGAGGACGCCGAGACGGCGGCGAACCGCCCGGTCCGCTCCTTCGGCGACTACAAGCCCACCATCGACGACACCGCCCTGCCCGACGGCGTCATCATGACCCCGCTGGTGGACGGATGAGTACCACCGCAACCGAGGAACCGAGTCCCTGGCCGGTGCCGCTGTCGGCGCTGGAGCACTACGACTACTGTCCGCGCCAGGCCGGGCTCATCCTGCTCGAGGACGCCTACGCCGAGGACGCCGCCACCGTGCGCGGCACCTTGGCCCACCGCCGCGTCCACGACCCCGGCCAGGAGACCCGCCCGCGCGTACGCACCCTGCGCGCCCTGCCCGTCTGGCACGACGCCCTCGGCCTGACCGGGGTGTGCGACGTCGTCGAGATCCATCCCGACGGCACCGTCCTCCCCGTCGAGCACAAGTCGGGCTCCTACCGCCCCGGTGGCCCGGCCGACGTCCAGGTCGCGGCCCAAGCCATCTGCCTTGAGCAGCGCATGGGCACCCGCATCGAGAGCGCCGCCATCTACGCCATGGCCGACCGCCGCCGGCACCACGTCGCCGTCGACCACGCCATGCGCGAACGCGTGATCCGCATCGCCGGACAGGTCCGACGGGTACTCACCGAATCGGCACTGCCGCCTCCGGCGGCCGACGCCCGCTGCCGCCGCTGCTCCATGCACACCGGGTGCATGCCCAAGGTGCTCGCCAAGCGCCCCCGCTACGAACGGCTCCTGGGCGCCCTGTTCACTCCGGCCCCTGAAGCGGACTTCGATGACTGACCTGCTCAACACGCTCTACGTCCAGACACCAGGCGCATCACTGCATCTCGACGGCGACGCGGTGCGCGTGGTGCTGCCCGAGGGCGACCCCCGCCGCATCCTGCCGCTTCTGCGTCTGGAATCCATCGTCGTCATGGGCAACGTGCAACTGTCCTCCCAACTGCTCAGCCGCTGCGCCGACGACGGACGCGCGGTGGTGTGGCTCAGCGAAGGCGGCCGGTTCCGTTTCCGCACGGAAGGAGCCACCCGCGGCAACGTGCTCCTGCGCCACGCCCAGCACCTCGCCCACACCGACACCCCCGTCCGGCTGGGTATCGCCCGCGCGTGCGTGGCGGCGAAAATCCAGAACAGTCGGCAGATCCTCCTCAAGGGCGCCCGCGACGCCACGGAGCACAAGGCCGCCCTCCGCGCCGCGGCCGACGTCCTCGCGGGCACGCTCGGGGCCGCGGAGGCGGCCGGCGACATCGACACGCTCATGGGGGTGGAGGGCAACGCCGCACGGGTGTACTACGAGGTGTTCGCTCTGCTGGTGCGCCCGGAGACCGGCTTCAGCTTCCCCGGCCGCGTGCGCCGCCCACCCACCGATCCGGTCAACGCGCTGCTGTCCTTCCACTACGGACTCGTCCGCGCAATGGTCCACGGGGCCTGCGAGCAGGTCGGCCTCGACCCCTACGTCGGGTTCCTGCACGGCATCCGCCCAGGCAAGCCGGCGCTCGCATTGGACCTGATGGAGGAGTTCCGAGCGGTCCTGGCCGACCGCGCCGTGCTGACCCTGGTCAACCGCCGCCAGGTCACCGGCGCCGACTTCGAGGCCCTGGAAGGCGGGGCGGTCCAGCTCAATGAGGAGGGACGCAAGAAGGTGCTGGCCTTCTGGCAGCAGCAACGCGCCAGGGACCACCGGCACCGCGTCCTGGACCGCGCGGTGCCGGCCGGACTGCTGCCGTCGGTCCAGGCCCGCCTGCTCGCCCGCCACCTGCGCAAGGACCTGCCCGGCTACCTGCCCTGGACGGCGTGATGGAACTGCTGGTCACCTACGACGTCGCCACGACCACCCCGGAGGGCGCCCAACGCCTGCGGCGCGTGGCCAAGCTGTGCGAAGGGTACGGGCTGCGCGTACAGAAGTCGGTGTTCGAGATCGTGTGCACCGACGCCGACCTCGTACGCCTCAACGATTCCTTCCGGCGCATCATCAAGGACGGCGAGGACAGCATCCGCATCTACCGCATGAACCGGGGCGCATTCACGAAGGTCACCGTCTTGGGCGTCGCCGCACGGCTGCCTCACGACCAGTCGTTGGTGTTGTAGTTGGGAACCTGTAGTGCACATGAAAATCCGGGGAGGTTCCCAAGGACGTTTGTCGCTATTGAGGGCCGTCCATCCCTTTCAGTTGGCGGATCTGTCGAACGTTGGGCTGCCATTTCTGCTGTTCACAGACCGTGGCAGCGGCCCGCAACGGCCGCTGAGGATCGCAACTACTCGACCCTCGTCGACAACTTGGCCAAGTCCGGCGTGGCAGCGGCCCGCAACGGCCGCTGAGGATCGCAACTTCAGGTACCGCTGGATGTCCGACGCGCCCTCGAAGTGGC
>NZ_BCRK01000230.1 GCF_001552555.1 Nocardiopsis trehalosi NBRC 14201
GGCCGGGGCGCGGCGCGCGGCGGGGCGCGGCGCGCGGCGGGGCGCGGCGCGCGGCGGGGCGCGGCCGCCGCCGCGCCCCGCCCGCCGGAGTCGGCGGTCACGCGCCCGGCTGCGGCTCCTTCTCCTTCGCCTCGATCCTCGGGGCGATGAAGTCGGCGAGGTCCTCGAAGGACGTGCCGCCGAAGGACGCGAAGTCCTCCAGCAGCGTCACGTCGTAGGAGTCCTCCAGGGCGAGCAGGAGCTGCACCACGGAGAAGGAGTCCAGATCGGCCATCCCCTCCGGCTCCGGCAGGTCGAACTGCGGCTCGTTGGAGGAGAACATGACCACGGTGTAGGCCTGGACCTTGATCTGCGAGAGGAGTTCCTCGCGGTCGACTGCGCTCATCGGTTGCACGCCTTTCTCGAAGGGGGTGGGGGCCTCAGCGGTCGGCCGGGGGCCGGACGAGCCATTCCAGGAAGCGGGTGCCGTACCTCTCCCAGCGGTCGCGGGTGATGACGAACAGGCGGGCGCCGGGCACGCCGGTCGACCGGACGCCCTCGGGCATCTCCCGGGCCTCGGCCAGCACGCCCGGCCGGGTGGCGAGCTGGTCGGCGCGCTCGCCCGCCGACCAGATGGCGACCCGCTGCACGCCCCACCGGTTGAACGCGTGGTCGACCACGGCCATCGTCGCCTCGAAGGTCATGCCGACCGGGGCGGTGTCCTGGTCGACGTGGACGTCGACCTGGACGGCACCGGCCTCGGTGTCGAGGCGGGAGAACGAGCAGAACCCCACCACCGACCCGTCGCCGGTGTTCTCGATGAGGGCCTGCTCGGCGACCTCGGCGGGGTCGTCGGGCAGGAGGGCCAGCAGCAGGTCGGTCCCGCCGGGTCCGCCGACGCCGTGCTCGGCGAGCAGGTCCCGCACGCCCGCCGACCCCCGCGGGGGGACGGTCGTCAGCGCGCTCCTGCGGGTGCGCGTTCGGGGGGAGAGCTGTTCCGTCACCACGAATCCTCCGTTGATCGTCCGGCTCGTTGCTCCGTTGGGCGGGTGTGTCGTCCGTTCGGTGCGGCGCACGGGGACGCGGCGCGCGGGCGCGGCGCGGGCCGCCCGCCGGTGTCCCGCCGGCGGGACACCGGCGGGGCCCGACCCTAATGCCGCGCGCGATTCCGTGGAATGGCGGTCGGCCGGTCCCGGGAATGGCGCGGGCGCCGTTTCCGCGCCGCCCGCGCGCATTTCTCCGCGGCCCCGATCCGCCTTTTCCCGGGGCCGCGCGCACCGCGTCGGGGAATGGTCAGCCGCCGGGTCCGGTCCCGGCGGCGGGGGCGGGCGCGGGACGGGTGAAGCGGCGCAGGACCAGGGCCCCGCTCTCCTCCCACGCCTGCCGGCCGATCGCGTAGTAGTACAGGTCCCACAGCCGCCCCAGGAAGTACACGTGCCCCGGCAGCACCGCCTCCAGCGGCATGCGGGACACCGCCGACCGGAACCGGTCGCGGCTGGCGTCGGTGGTCAGGATGTAGACCTTGCGCACCTGCGGCCAGGCGGCGAAGGCGTAGTTGACCAGCAGCATCATGGCCTCGGCGCCGGCGCCCGGGGGCGTCCGGTCGACGTCGAGGTAGATGCCGACCTTCACGTGCCCGGCGGGGTCGCGGTCGCGCAGCGACCCGGCGCCCACGATCTCGCCGGTGGCGCGGAGCCGGATGGCGAACACGACCGCGTCGCCGTCGGGGGAGCCGTCCAGGGCCGCGCTGAAGGCGTCGACCGGGGGCAGCACGCGCATGCCGGTCCGGGCCAGGCCCCGGTACAGGTCCGGGCCGTCCTCGGGCCGCGCCGGGGTGAACACGACGCTGCGGGTCTGCAGGTGGGTGTCGAGCACGGGTCACCTCCGTGGGGGTGCGGTGGCGGGGGCGCGCCCGGCGGCGAACGCCTCCAGGCGGGCGGCGGCGGCCGCGGGGGCGGGCATGGCCCGCGCCCGCGCGCACATTCGCGCGGCGCCCCGGCGGGCCGCCGGGGCGGTGCGGCGGACGGCGGCGGCCGCGACCGCCTCGGGGGTGGCCGCCGCGCCGGTGAGCACGGTCGCCGCCCCGCTGCCGGCGAGCGCCCGCGCCAGCGGCTCCTCGTCGAACTGGAAGGCGGGCGGCACCAGGTCGGGCACCAGGAGCTGGGGCACCCCGTGGACGAGCGCGGTCGCGGCGGTCCCCGCGCCCCCGTGGTGGACGACGGCCGACGCGCCCGCCGCCAGCAGCGCGTGCAGCGGGACGTGCCCGGTCAACCGGACCGAGGCGGGCGCGGCGGCGGTCAGCCGCGCCCGCCATTCGGCGGGCAGCGCCGCCACCGTCTCCACCCCGGACGCGTCCAGGGCGGCCAGCAGAGCGGGCAGCGCCAGCCCGTGGCCCCGGTCGAACCGCTCCAGGGCGGAGGCGCCCAGGGTGAGGCAGACCCGCGGCCGGGCGGGTGCGGCGCGCAGCCAGGCCGGCACCTCGGCCGGCCCGTTGTAGGGGACGTAGCGCAGCGGGATCTCGGCGGTGCCCGCCGCCGCGCCGCCGCGCAGCGACGCCGGCAGGCAGGCCAGGGTGGCGCCGCCCAGCACCAGGTCGGCGGAGTACGCCGCCCCGTGCTGGTCGGCGCGCGCGGCCAGCCAGGCGGTGAGCGGGTCCGCGCCCGGGGCGACCCCGTGCGCGGCCAGGCGTTCGCGCAGCCGGGCGATGAGGTCGACGCCCCACACGAAGCGGGCGTGCGGCGCGCCGACCGCGGCGGCCGCCACCGCGCCGGCGAACGTGGTCTCCTCCCAGACGACCAGGTCCGGCCGCCAGCGCCGGCACAGGGCGACGAGGTCGCCGAGCATGGGCTCGTTGACCATCCGCCACCAGAACGTCACCACCCGGCCGAGGGCGTCGAGCAGCCCGCCGTCGACCGGCCGGGTGAGGGCGATGTCCACGAACGGCACCCCGCCCTGGGGGGCGCGCCGCAGCGCCCGGCCGAACCGGTGGTCGGCGCCGGCCTCCGCGAAGGGCAGCCCGGCGCGCAGGACGGCCGTCCGCAGCCCGGGCTGCCCGGCGAAGCGCACGTCGTGGCCGCGGGCGCGCAGCGCCCACGCCAGCGGCACCATGCCGAGCATGTGGGTGGGCTCGGCCTGGCAGGTGAGCAGGACGCGCACGGTCACCCCCGTTCTGCCGGTGCGGTCGGGCCCGGCGGCGCCGGGCGGTGGCGGGTCAGCCGAGGGTGTGCAGGCATGCCAGCAGGGTCCGCGCCTCGATGTTCAGGTAGTGCGCGTGCCGGACCAGGTCCATGAGCTGGCCGACGGTGACCCAGCAGAAGCCCTCGGGCGGGTCCTCGGGGGCGTCGGCGCCGGCGTCGACCACCCGGTAGCGGGTGCGCGCGTGCCGGAACCGGCCGCCCTCCTCGGACAGCACCGTGTCGAACCGGACGCGCGCCGGGTCGTCGGTGAGCGCGAGGTCGGCGAAGGGGCCGGCGCTCGCGGCCGCCCCGCCGCGGGTGCGGCCCTGCGCGGTGGGCGCCATCTCCACCAGGTCGAGCAGGCCGGGCTCGGGGCGGGCGCACACCAGGACGTGCAGCACGCCGTCGAACACGCGGACCACGAACGCGGCCAGGCCGACGTCGGTGGGCTCCAGCAGCGGCTGGTACCACCGGCCGACCTCGCGGTGGCGGGCGCCGACCCGGACGCCGACGATGCGGAAGTCGGTGTCCGGGCCGCCGGAGATCGCGTCGGCGCCGCACTCCCAGCCGTCGACCTCGGCCAGCGGGACGCGCTCGGTCTTCCACAGGCAGCGCGCCTTGGCGTCGGTGAGCCGGCTGATGACGGCGCCGAGGCTGGTGCGGGCGCGCGGGTCGTCGCCGCGCGCGGCGGTGGACCGGCGCACGGCGGCGGTGAACGGGTCGGCGCCGGGGGCCTCCGCGTCGCCGACCGGTTCCACCGGCATGCACGCCAGCACCGTGCGGGCGTCCATGTTGACCAGGTCGTCGGTGCGCAGCAGGGCGCGGATCTGGCCGAGGGTCAACCAGCAGAAGCCCTCGCGCACCGGGACGTCGGTGCCGGGCGGCACCTCCACCACGATGTTGCGGTTGTGCTTGCGCCAGAACCAGCCGCCCTGCTCCGACTGGAGCACGTCGACGAGGACCCGGCCGGCCCCGGGGTCGCGGAAGTACTCCGCGTAGGGCGTGGAGCGGCCCTCGTGCAGGCGGGTGTAGTTGCTCCGGGTGGCCTGGACCGTCGGCGAGAGCTGGCGGACGTTGACGTTGCCCGGCTCGAACTTGGCCTGCATGAGGCAGTGCAGGACGCCGTCGAACTCCTGCACGAGGATGCCGAGGATGCCGATCTCCGGCTGGTGGATGATCGGCCGGGTCCAGGGGTCCGCGCCGCCGCCCGGGTGGACGCGGACCCCCTCGATGGAGAAGAACCCGCCGGTGGCGTGGACGAGGTCGCCGGTGCGCGGGGCGAACCCCCACTGCTCCAGCGCGCCGAACGGCACCGGCTCCACCGCGTAGGCGCCGGAGCGGGGCAGCCCCCCCCACCAGGTGTGGAACCGCTCCAGGGAGCCGACGACCGCGCCGCCGTGGGCGGCCGACGCGGCGAACCGCGCCGCGACCTCCGCCTGCTTCACAGCTTGGCCAGCGTCTCGCGCAGCGCGCCGATGACCCGGTCCTGCTCGGCGACGGTGAGCGAGGGGTACATGGGCAGGGAGAAGATCTCCCCGGCCAGCCGCTCGGTGACCGGCAGCATCTCGCGCGGGTAGCCGAAGTGCGCGAACCCGCGCTGGTGGTGCACCGGCCACGGGTAGCTGATGTTGAGCGCGATGTCGTGCTCCTTCATCAGCTCGATGATGCGGTCCCGCTCGGGGTGGCGGACCACGTAGAGGTAGTAGACGTGGACGTTGCCGGGGGCGGTGACGGGCAGCACCAGGCCGCTGTCGGCGAGCGCCTCGTCGTAGCGGGCGGCTACGGCCTGCCGGCCGGCGATGTAGTCGTCCAGCCGGGTGAGCTTGCGGCGCAGGATCTCGGCGTGCACCTCGTCCAGCCGGCTGTTCTGCCCGCCGGCCTCCTCCACGAAGTAGCGGCCCTC
The DNA here is from genome assembly GCF_001552555.1 of Nocardiopsis trehalosi NBRC 14201. Classification (GTDB taxonomy): domain Bacteria; phylum Actinomycetota; class Actinomycetes; order Streptosporangiales; family Streptosporangiaceae; genus Nocardiopsis_B; species Nocardiopsis_B trehalosi. The sequence continues at coordinate 5,059 of NZ_BCRK01000230.1, forward strand.
GTCCATGCCGTAGTAGCGGAGCCGGCGCAGCCGGGCGTCGATCTCGGGGTCGGCGGTGATGGTGGCGCCCGCGTGCCCGTAGGCGCCCAGCACCTTGGTCGGGTAGAAGGAGAACGCGCCCGCGCGGCCGATGGTCCCGGCGATGCGGCCGTGGTAGCGGGCGCCGTGCGCCTGGGCGCAGTCCTCCACGATGGGCAGGCCGTGGTCGGCGGCGATGCGCTCCAGCGGGGCCATGTCGACGGTCTGGCCGTACATGTGCACCGGCACGATGGCCTTGGTGCGCTCGGTGATGGCGGCCTCCACCTGGCCGACGTCCATCAGGTAGGTGTCGGCGTGGATGTCCACGAAGACGGGCTTGGCGCCGGTCATGTCGATGGCCAGGACGGTCGGCGCCGCGGTGTTGGACACCGTGATGACCTCGTCGCCCCGGCCGACGCCCAGGGCGCGCAGCGCGAGGACGATGGCGTTGGTGCCGTTGTCGACGCCGGCGCAGTGGGGAACGCCGTGGTAGGCGGCGAACGCCTCCTCGAACGCGTCCACGAAGGGACCCCACACCAGGCGGCCGGAGCTGAATACGGTGTCGACCGCTTCCAGGAGGTCCTGGCGCTCTTTCTCGTACTCGCCCAGATATCCCCAGACATACGTGGTCATCGCTTTTCCTCTTCGCAGTCGTAGGCGACCGCGTTCCGGCGCTCACATCCGGAATCGCGGGTTATCGGGATGCGGAAACTGATCCCCTGGATGCTGCCATAAGGGGAACGCCGTCGGGAAGACGCGTTTTTCCGGGGGAAGCACAGCGCGGGCGGGGGCACGGCCGCGGTGCTAATATCCCGTCCTCCTCAGCCGCGTGGAGTGGCGGCGGTCTGCTCGATCGGCTTCGCGTTCTGCGCCGCGTCGTCGAGTATCGACGCGATCCAGTCGAGCAATGGCATGCCGGAACTGTCCGCGGCCTGCTGCCATTGCTCCTTTCTGCCGCTGAGCGCCTTGAGGCGGACGTAGACGACCGCGTCGAGCGCGCGTCCGCCCTCGCCGGCGACCGCGCCGCGGATGCGCGCGCGCAGTTCGTTGCGGGACCAGCCGCCGGCGTCGGCCTGGGCCAGCCAGCGCTCCTGCTGCTCCTGCGGCAGGCCGGCGACCTCGGCGTGGTGCTGGAAGCTCAGGCCCTCGCGCCGGCGGGCGGCGGTGAACTTGCGCGCCACCCACGCGTAGTTGCGCAGGGTCTGGTAGTCGAGGCCGGTCTCCTCGATGGCGCGCTTGTAGCGGTCGGGGTAGTTGCGCTGGCCGTAGACGAGCCAGTCGCCCAGCCACCACGCGGACGCCTCGGAGATGACGAAGATGTTGCGCCCGAGACGCTTCCACGCTTCCATGGGAACGCCGTCGGGAATGGACAGGCACGTACGCTTGGTCAGGAATTCACCTCCCCCGAGGGTGAACCGCTTACCGCGGACACCGGTTCCCTTGAGCTGTATTCCGTTCACTCCGGTATCGACCGTACTCACCAAAGCCATGGACTCCGATCATCGAACGTGGAGACTCCAGGGGACTTGTGGACCCCCGCCATCCCGGCGCTGATTGGATTCCGGCGTCCCGTGCGTGCGAAAAGCCCTTCCCGGGCACGACGAACGGCGCCGAGTGCCATCGCGTGGCAACCTCGCATTGGGGCCGGATTTATGGCCGAACCCCGGTCAGACCTGCCTCGGTAAACATCACCGATCATGCCAGGGCAGTTCTCGTGTTCGTCTAGACGGCTTCTAGACGCCCCTCGTCAAGGACATACTGTGCGTATTCTCTTCGCTACGTTCTCGGAAAAGACACACTTCATCGGAATGGTGCCGACCGCGTGGGCGCTGCGGACGGCCGGGCACGAGGTGTGCGTGGCCAGCCAGCCGGCGCTCGGCCGGGTGGTGGCGGCGACCGGGCTGCCGTTCGCGCCCGTGGGGGCCGACCACCGGTTGCGCGACGTGCTCCGGTTCGCCGCCCGGATGGGCGCGGAGCAGACCCCGGAGTTCGACATGACGGCCGACCCCGACGAGGTGGCGTGGGACGACCTGCGCGAGGGCTACCGGGACATGGTGCTGCTGTGGTGGAAGGTGATCAACGAGCCGATGCTCACCGACCTGGTCGACCTGTGCCGCGCCTGGCGCCCGGACCTGGTGGTGTGGGAGCCGCTCACCTTCTCCGCGCCGATCGCGGCGCGCGCGGCCGGTGCGGCGCACGTGCGGTACCTGTTCAGCTCGGACCTGCTGGCGCGGATGCGCGCCCGCTACCTGGAGGCGATGGCGGACCTGCCCGAGGCCGAGCGGGAGGACCCGCTGGGGGCGTGGCTGGCCGACCGGGCGGACCGGCACGGGGTGGCGTTCGACGAGGAGCTGGTGCGCGGCGAGGCCACCGTCGACTACCTGCCGCCGACGCTGCACCTGGACGCCGGGCGACGGGTGCGCCGGCTGCCCGTGCGGTGGACCTCCTACAACGGGCGGGCGGTGGTGCCGGAGTGGCTGCGGCGCCCGGCCGAGCGGCCCCGGGTCTGCCTGAGTCTGGGCACCAGCGCCACCGACCGGCTGGACGGCTACGCGGTGTCGGTGGCCGACGTGCTCGACGGGCTGGCCGACCTCGACGCCGAGGTGGTGGCCACCCTCCCGGTGGAGCAGCAGCGGCGGCTCGGGACCGTGCCCGGCAACGTCCGCCTGGTCGACTACGTCCCCCTGCACGCCCTCGCCCCCACCTGCGCGGCGATGATCAGCCACGGCGGGGCGGGCACGGTGCTCACGGGGCTGGCCGACGGGGTGCCGCAGCTCGTGCTCCCGCACCACATGTACGACGAGCCGCTGCTGGGCCGGATGCTGGCCGAGCAGGGGTCGGGGCTGCTGGTGACCGAGCCGGGGGTCGACGCGGTGCGCGCGGCGGCGGGCCGGCTGCTGGCGGAGCCCGGGTTCGCGCGGGCGGCGGGGCGGGTGCGGGACGAGATCGCGGCGATGCCCGATCCGGCGGCGCACGCCCGGACGCTGACCGCGGTGGCGCGCGGCTGATCCGGCCGCCG
>NZ_BCRK01000231.1 GCF_001552555.1 Nocardiopsis trehalosi NBRC 14201
CCGCCGGCCGCCCGCCGGCCCGGAGCGGGGCGGGGCGGGCGGCCGCGCCCGTCAGCCGGTGTGCGCGGCGAGCACCGCGTCGATCTCCTCGGTGAGCCGCCGCCGCTCCGCCCCGTCCAGGTAGGAGGCGGCCACCCCGTTGCGGGCCAGCCCGGCCAGGGCCGCCGCGTCCAGGCCCAGGCCGTGCGCGGTCCGGTACTCGTTGGTCAGGTCGGTGCCGAACATGGGCGGGTCGTCGCTGTTCAGCGTGACGAGCAGGCCCGCGTCGAGCATGCGCGGCAGCGGGTGGTCGCCGATGTCCGCCACACCCCCCGTGCGCAGGTTCGACGTCGGCGACACGTCCACCGGCACCCGCGCCTCGGCCAACCGGTCCACCAGCCGGGGATCGCGCATCGCGTCGATGCCGTGCCCGATGCGCTCGGCGCGCAGCAGGTCCAGCGCCTCCCACACCCGCTCCGGGCCCCCGTTCTCGCCCGCGTGGGGCAGGCTGTGCAGCCCCTCGGCGCGGGCCCGGGCGAAGAGGCCGGCGAACGGGGTGCGGTCGACCTCGATCCCGCCCACACCGAACCCGACCACGCTGTCCGGCCCGTGGCGCAGCACCGCGTCGAGGGTCTCCTCGCCGCTCTCCACCCCGTAATCGCCGGGGAAGTCGGGGATCCACCGCAGCCGGATGCCGTGCTCGCGCTCCGCCGCGATCCGCGCGTGCTCGATGCCGGCGAACACCACGGTGGCGGGCACCCCGCGCATCAGGTGCCCGTAGAGGCTGACGTGCAGTTCGGCGTAGCGGACGTTCTGCGCCGCGAGCCGGGCGGCGACGTCGCCCGCCAGCCGGGCGAAGTCCTCCTCGTCGCACAGCGTGCGGACCGACGTCAGGTAGACGTCGATGAAGTGCGGGAAGTCGCGGAAGGCGTACCAGTCGCGGATGCCCGCGAGGGTGTCGGGGATCTCCGCCACGCGGTGCTCGGCGGCGAGTTCGAGCAGCGTCTCGGGCTGCATCGAACCCTCCAGGTGGACATGGAGTTCGACCTTCGGCAGGTCGCGGATGAACGCCTCGATGTCGGGCGCGGCGGGGGCGGAGGGGTCGCTCATGGCGTCGAAGCTACTGGCGCGCCGCGCCGCCCCCAAGCGGTCCGGGACCGTTCTGACGTTCATTGGTCCGAATCGCGGCACCCCGGGCGACGCGGGCACCCCGGGCGCCGCCGGGCGGGCCGCCCGCCGGCGGCGGGCACCGCTCCCGCGACCGGGCGGCCGGGAGAGCGCTCCCCCGGCGCCGCGCCCGCCACCTCGCCCTCGCCCCCCGCCCGACGACCGAAAGTGGCCAGAACCGGATCTTCGCGGGTCCACCGCCACCCACCCCCGCAGACGACCGCGAAACCCCGGATACCGCGGGAACCGGATCAGGCCGGAGCGGCATCATAGGTGCGTGATGACGACTCCCCGCAGCCCCGCCTCCGCCGCGCCGCGGAGGCGGCCGGCGGCCGACCCCCCACCGCCGTCCGCCGCCGAGCCCTCCCTCGCCCACGCCCCACTGCGCCGGCTCCCGGCCCAGCAACGCAGCATGGCGCGCGTCCGGCGCATGCTCGACGCCTGCGCCGAACTCCTCGACGAAGGCGGCTACCAGGAGCTGTCGACCACCCGGATCGCCGAACGCGCGGGCGTCGCCATCGGCTCCGTCTACCAGTTCTTCCCGGACAAGCGCGCCATCACCCAGGCCCTCGGCCTGCGCTACCTGGACATGTTCGGCTCCCGCGTCACCGAGCGCCTCAACGAGGGCTCCTTCGCCCACTGGACCGACGCCGTCGACCTCGTCATCGACGAGTACATCGACATGCACCGCACCATCCCCGGCTTCCGCAGCCTGCACTTCGGCGACGCCGTCGACGCCCGCCTGCTCGACACCGAGCAGGACAACAACCGCGTCATCGCCGACCGGCTGCGCGAACTCCTCACCGACGTCGCCGGGGTCACCCCCGACGAGACCCTCGACCGCACCCTCACCGTCGCCGTCGAATCGGCCGACGCGGTCCTCAAGCTCGCCTTCCGCCGCGACCCCGAAGGCGACCCCCGGCTCGTCGACGAGACCAAGCTGCTCCTGCGCAGCTACCTGAGCCGGCACTTCGCCTGACCCCGGACCCGCGGCGGGCCGCCCCACGGCGGCCGCACCGCGCCCGGGGCCCCGGGCGCCGGCCCACCGGCGCCCCGATCCAGGAGGTAACCCCATGGCGGCAGCAGACGGCGTCCCCGCGCGCCCGATCACCGGAACCGCGGCCGGCATCCCCTACCTCGCCCTCCCGCCGGCACTCGGCGACGGGCCGGCCCCGATGGTCGTGGCCCTGCACGCGTTCGAACCCCCGCGCAGCGAGGCGGCCCTCGCGGGCACCCTGCCGATGGCGTCGCTGCCCGCCTGGCGGTTCTACCTCGGCCTGCCCATGTTCGGCGCCCGGCTGCCCGAGGGCGGCGTCGCCGAGGTCAACCGGCTCGGCCGCAGCGACTACCTCCTCGACCTGTACGGGCCCGTCGTGGAGCAGGCCGCCGCCGAGATCCCGCGCGCCGTCGACGACCTCCGCGCCGCCTACCCCGTCCGCGACACCCCGCCCGGCCTCGTGGGCGTGGGCGCGGGCGGTGCCGCGGTCCTGCTCGCCCTCGCCGAGAGCACCCGGCCCATCGGCGCCGCGGGCGTGGTCAACCCGGTGGTGACCCCCGTCCCCGTGCTCGCCGCCCGCGCCCGCCGCCTCGGCGTCGACTACGCCTGGTCCGACACCGCCCGCGAGGCCGCCGCCTGGCTCGACTTCACCGGCCGGGCCGCGGACTTCGCCGCCCGCCGCCCCCAGGCCCCGCTGCTCATCGCGAGCGGCGGCGAGGACGAGGTCATGGGCCCCGAGCGCTGCCGGGCGCTGCACGACGCCCTCGCGCCGCACTACCCGCCCGGGGCGCTGCGCCACGTCGAGATCCCCGACCTCGCCCACACCATGGGCCCCGAGCCCGGCCTGGAACCGGGCCCGCCCGCCCCCGGCAACGTGCTGGCCGACCGCGCCCTCACCGAGTGGTTCCACCGGCACCTGCGCGCCGACGCCGAGGCCACCCTGCGCCTGTCGTGACGCCGCCGGGCGCGGCCGCCGGCTCAGCCGGCGCGGGGCTCCGGCGCCGCCTCGGCCAGCTTGCGGGCGGCGATGAGCACCGGGTCCCACACCGGGGAGAACGGGGGAGCGTAGCCCAGGTCCATCCCCGCCACGTCCTCGACCGCCATCCCGTTCCACAGGGCGGTGGCGAGCACGTCGATCCGCTTGCCGGCGTTCTCCCAGCCGACGATCTGCCCGCCCAGCAGCCGCCCGGTGCGCCGCTCGGCGAGCAGCTTCACCGTCATCCACTTCGCCCCGGGGTAGTACCCGGCGCGGGTGGTCGAGCGCAGCACCGACGTGGTGAACGCGAACCCGGCGCGCTCGGCCTCGGCCTCGTTCAGGCCGGTGCGCGCCACCTCCAGCCCGCACACCTTGGTGATGGCGGTGCCCAGCACGCCGCCGAACCGGGCGTAGCCGCCGCCGATGTTGGTCCCGGCGACGCGCCCCTGCTTGTTGGCGTGGGTGCCCAGCGCGATCGCCACCGGCTCCCGGGAGACCCGGTGGAACGTCTCGACGCAGTCGCCCGCCGCGTACACCCCGGGGGCCGAGGCGCGCATGCGCGCGTCGACCGCGATGCCGCCCGTGGGGCCGATCCGCAGCCCGGCCGCGCGGGCGAGGTCGCTGTTCGGGCGCACCCCCATGCCGAGCACCACCACCCCGGCCGGGTACTCGCCCCGGTCGGTGGCCACGCCCCGCACCCGGCCGCCCTCGGTCCGCAGGCCGGTGACCCGCTCCCCCAGCCGCACCCGCACCCCCATGCCGACCAGCGCCTCGCGCACCTCGGCGCCCATGTCGGGGTCGAGGGTGCCCATGGGCTCCGGCCCGGCGTCGACCAGGTCGACGCGCACCCCCCGCTGCACCAGCGCCTCGGCCATCTCCAGCCCGATGTAGCCGGCGCCCACCACCACCGCCGTCTCCGGGCGGGCGTCGTCGAGGAAGGCGCGCAGCGCGATGCCGTCGTCCAGGGTCTGCACGCCGAAGACGCCCTCGGCGTCGGCGCCCGGCAGCTCGGGGCGCAGCGGCACCGCGCCGGTGGCGATCATCAGCTGGTCGTAGCGCTCGGTCGCCACGGTGCCGTCGGGGCCGCGCGCGGTCACGCACCGCCGCTCCAGGTCGACGGCCGTCACCTCGGTGCCGGTGCGGACCTCGATGTCGAAGTCCCGCGCGAACGTAGCGGGGTCGCGGGCCACCAGGTCGTCGGGGTTCGCGACGGTCCCCCCGACGAGGTAGGGGATGCCGCACGCCGAGTACGAGGTGTGGCGGCCCCGTTCGAAGGCGAGGATCTCCAGGTCCTCGCCGCCCCGCGCGCGGCGCGCCTGCGACGCGGCGCTCATCCCCGCCGCATCGCCGCCGACCACGACCAGCCGTGGGCGCGCGTTCACCCGCCGCTCCATGCCGCCTCCCCTACCCGATGCTCGATCGTCAGCCGGCCGCCGTTCCATGGGATCATCCCTGTGGCGGCCGGGCTTTCCCCTGGTTCTTCTCCGCGACCACCCCATTGTGCTAGGAGGGCGACTTACGTGACGGAACCGGCACCGGTGTTTGCCGGCGGGGTCGACCACGAACGGCTCACCAGCCAGCTCCGCTTCATCCTGGAGACCGACAAGCTCAAGCGCATCCTGCGGCGCAACCTGCTGATCGACGGCTCGCGCCGCGAGAACGACGCCGAGCACTCGTGGCACCTGGCCCTGTCCGCCCGGGTCTTCGCCGAGTACGCGCCCGAGGGCACCGACATCGACCGGGTCGTCGAGATGCTCGTGCTGCACGACATCGTCGAGATCGACGCCGGCGACACGTTCGTCTACGACGCCCACGAGGCGGGCTCGCAGGACGAGCGCGAACGCGCCGCCGCCGACCGCATCTACGCGCTGCTGCCCGAGGACCAGGCCGCGCACGCCCGCGCCCTGTGGGACGAGTTCGAGGCCCGCGCCACCCCCGAGGCCCGGTTCGCCAAGGCGGTCGACCGGCTCGCCCCCATGCTCGCCAACTGGCACACCGAGGGCGGCACGTGGGTGCGGTTCGGGGTCACCCGCGACCAGGTGCTGGAGAAGGTGAAGATCATCGCCGAGGGGTCCGAGGCGCTCGGCTCCTACGCCGTGGCGCTCGTCGAGGACGCCGACCGGCGCGGGTACTTCCGCCGCTGACCCCCGCCCGGCCGGGCGGGGCGCCGCCGGTCAGAGCTGCTCGACCACCAGCTGGACGGCGGCGCTCAGCCCGACCGCGACGATCAGCCCGCGCAGCGCGAACGGCTTGAGGCGGCGGCCCAGCCGCGCCCCGAAGTAGCCCCCGACGACGGAGCCCGCGGCGATCAGGCCGACCACCGGCCACGACGGCGCGGCGAAGACGGTGTAGAACACCGCCGCCGTGGCGTTGACCAGGAAGGCCAGCGCGTTCTTCAGCGCGTTGATCCGCTGCACGTCCTCGTCCAGGGCGGTGCCGATCACGCTGATGAGGATGATGCCCTGGGCGGCCGCGAAGTAGCCGCCGTACACGCCCGCCCCGTACACGCCGACCGGCACCAGCGGGCCGCCGTTGGGTCGGGCGGGCCGGCGGCGGCGCAGCCAGGCGGCCAGTCGGGGCTGCACGATGATGAGCACGCACGCGACGCCGATGAGCACCGGCACGACCCGCTCGAAGACGTCGGACGGCAGGGTGAGCAGCAGCGTGCCGCCGGTGACCGCGCCCAGGCACGACATCACCCCGAAGCGGAGCAGCCGCCCGCCCTGCCCGCGCAGCTCGCGCCGGTAGCCGATCGCCCCCGACAGCGACCCGGGCGCCAGGCCGATGCTGTTGGAGATGGTGGCGGTGACCGGCGGGTACCCGAGGGCGAGGAGCACCGGGAACGTGAACAGCGTGCCCGAGCCGACGACCGCGTTGATGCCGCCGGCACCGATGCCCGCCGCCAGGATGGCGAGCGCCTCCCACACGTTCATGCCGTTCCCCGTCCCCGTTCCCCGATCGGCGCGCACGCCGGCCGCGCACGCCGCCGACACCCCTGACGTGCGCGTTGATGCATACAGTCTACGTAGACGCGATCATCGCCGACCCCACCACCCCCGCTTCCGGACCGCCCGCATCCGGCTTTCCCTCACCATCTGTGACACATAGATCACCAAACGTCGCAATGGCTATAGCCCCCTCGGGCTATTTCAGAAATGGGCCTATTGGGGCCTGTCGAAGGACCGGCGGCGAACCGTAATTTCAACCCCAGTGGTGAGCAATGACACAGCCCGCCGAAACACGGCCACCGTGTCGAGCCGACCCCCTGCCGGACGACCCGCGACCGGCCGCATCCGTGTCACCTCTCACCACCCCGCGCCGACGACCGCGCCCGTCGGCGAACCATCACACATGCTGATCTTGGGAGTGGGGCAACATGTGGACCTCGGACATGACCGACCGCGCGCTGTGCCGCGCGATCGATCCCGACGCGCTCTTCGTTCAGGGCGCCGCGCAGAACCGGGCCAAACTCATCTGCAAGGGCTGCCCGGTACGCACCGAATGCCTGGCGGAGGCCCTCGACGAACGCATCGAGTTCGGCGTCTGGGGAGGGATGACCGAGCGCGAACGCCGCGCGCTGCTGCGCCGCCGCCCCGACGTCACCTCGTGGACCGACCTGCTCATGACCGCCCGCGCCCGCTACGAACGCCATACGGGCGCCCCCGGTGACGACGCCGTCCTCGACCCGCTGACCACCGCCGCGCCCGCGGCGGCCGACGACTGACCCCGGCCGCACCACGACGGCAGGCGGCCCCCGCCCGCGGGCGGGGGCCGCTCAGCACACGGCGCGCCTCAGCGCTCGTCGTCGCGCGCCCGGACCTCGTCGTAGCGGTACCCGTCGGCGGCGGCCCCCGGCCGCGCCGCGCCCGCGCCGTCGCGCCCCGGGCGCACGGCGTCGGCGATCCCCGCCAGCGACTCCTGGGCCATCAGGTTCCACGGGGCGTTGGCGCCCATCTCGCTGGGCACGATCCACACCTTGTTGGCGTCGCCCCGCGCGATCTCGGGCAGCTTCTGCAGGTACTGGTAGGCCAGCACGTCCTTGGTCGGCTGCCCCGACTGCAGCGACCGCGCCACCATGGTGATCGCGTCCGCCTCACCGCGCGCCCGCACGGTCATCGCCTCGGCCTGCGCGCGCGCCCGCACCTTCTCTGCCTCGGCGAAACCCTGGGCGCTCAGCACCGCCGCCGACCGCTCACCCTCGGCGCGCAGGATCGCCGACTGCTTCTGCCCCTCGGCGCTGAGGATCTCGGCGCGCTTGTCGCGGTCGGCGCGCATCTGCTTCTCCATCGCCTCCTGCACCGACTCCGGCGGCTCGATGCCCTTCAGCTCCACCCGGCTGACCTGGATGCCCCACTCGGCGGTGGCCTCGTCGAGCACCGCCCGCAGCTCCCGGTTGATCTGGTCGCGCGAGGTGAGGGTCTGCTCCAGGTCCATGCCGCCGACCACGTTGCGCAGCGTGGCCGAGGCCAGCTGCTCCACGGCGGTGATGAAACTGGCGACCTTGTAGGTGGCGTCGTAGGGGTCGGTGACCTTCACGTACACCGCGGTGTCGACGTTCACCGACAGGTTGTCCTGGGTGATGGCCGCCTGCGGCGGGAAGCTCACGACCTGGATGCGCAGGTCGATCCGCTCGCGCACGTGGTCGACGAACGGGATGACGATGTTGAAGCCCGACTTCAGGGTGCGGTGGTACCCGCCGAACCGCTCCACGACGTCCGCCATGGCCTGCGGGACGATGCGGACGCTCCGCCACCCGATCACACCCAGGACCGCCACGAAGATCAGCAGGATGATGACAACGGTACTCATCGGGGCGGCTCCAGGACTCCTGTCGGAGGGCGGCACAGGTGGGCGGCGTGCGTGGACGGCCGCGAAGCGGACGTCCAC
>NZ_BCRK01000232.1 GCF_001552555.1 Nocardiopsis trehalosi NBRC 14201
GGGCGGGGCGGGCGCCGGGCGCGGGCGGGCGGCCCTGGAGACCGCCCGCCCGCGCCGCCGTCACCCGGCGGACTCCGCCCGGCGCAGCGCCGCCACCAGGTCGACGCGGGCCCGCGCCACCCGGGAGCGGACCGTGCCCACCGGCACCCCCGTCATCGACGCCACCTCGGCGTAGGAGAACCCCTCCAGCCGGGTGAGCACGAACGCCCGCCGCCGGGCCTCCGCCAGCCCGCCCAGCAGGTCGCGCAGCGCGATCTCCTCCTCGAAGGCGCCCCCGGCCGGGGCCATCCGGTCGGCGCCCTCCGGCAGCGGGGTCGTGTGCGGCCGGGCGGCCCGCGCCCGGTAGCGGTCGACCACGGTGTGCCGGGCGATGCTCAGCAACCACGTGCGCACCGACGACCGGCCGGTGAACCGGGGCAGGCTGCCCAGCGCCCGGATGAACGTCTCCTGGGTGAGGTCCTCGACCCAGTCGGGGTCGGTCCGCCCGGCGATGAACCGGGTCACGTCGCCGCGCGTCGCGGCGATCAGCTCCGCGGCGGCGCCCGGGACGCCGTCGGCGGCGGCCCGCGCCAACGGGGCCAGCGGGTCGGTGCCGGGGGCCGGCGGCCGCCGCCGCACGGGTCCGGGCATGGTCAGGGCAGGGGTCGGCATGGTCTCTCCTCGTTCGCGTGGGGGCGCCCCGGCGCGCGGGCGCGCGGGACGCCGCCGCGGCGCGCTGCGGCGCGGCGGCGGGGGACGGCGTCAGACGAGGAGGGGAGGGGGCCCGCGGCGCGACACCACGTGCCGCAGCACCCGCGACGGGCGGACGCCCGCGTCGGCGGGCGCCACCGGGCCGCCGGCCGCCACCGGCGACGGGGACCACGGGGTGAGCAGCCGCAGCGGGAACAGCAGCGTGCGGACGTAGCGGACGAAGGAGAACGCGGCGGCCTCACCGCGCCGCAGCCACCACCCGCTGACCAGCGCCGCCGCGGCGTGGGCGGCGATCATGCCCCACCCGGGACCCCCGGACGCGTCGGCGGCGAGCACCGGAGCGGTGTGGTGGGCGGCGGGACCGCCGAGCGCGTCGGCGGGGGCGGCGGAGAACAGGACGTGCAGGGCCGCCTGGCCCCACAGCATCCACCCGCACACGGCGGCGAGCCCGCGCTCGGTGCGTGCCGCCGCCCACGCCACCGCGAATACGAGCGCGAACCCGGCGGCGGGCCCGGCGACGGGCGGGGCGGCCCCGGCCGTGACGGTGTGCCCGGTCGCGGACACCCCGACGCACACCGCGGCGAACACCGCGGCGCGCAGGAGGCGGGAGGGCGGCGGGTCGGTCATCCGGCCCCCATCCTCGCACCCCGGCGGAGGGCCCTCCGGTCGGGTGCCCGCCCCGCTGCGGGCCGACGGTGTGCGACGCGGAAGAGGACTGTCCACAGGCTGTGGACGGGGGCGGCCGACGGCGACCAGGGGCGGCCGAGGGCGTACGGCCCCGGTGCCGGCCGATGCCGGCCCGGCCCCGGGGCGGGGTGGGGCTACGCGCCGTCCGCCGCGAAGGCCTGGGCGACCGCGAGGCTGTCCTCGTACACGTGGTGGCGGGTCACCAGCCCGTTCTCGACCGTGAGGTGCAGGGCGAACCGCGCCCGGTACGGGCGCCCGGTGGTGCGGGCGGTCTGGCGGATCTCGCCGAGGACGACCGCGTCGTCGCCGTCGACCAGCACGCGCTCGACCTCGGTCGCCACGTCCTCGGGCACGTGGTGCGCGGCGATCTCGCGGTAATGGGCGGCCGCGTCGGCCCGGGTGGAGCGGTGGCGGATCCACGGCGTGGCCGCCCGGCCGTGCTCGCCCTCCGGCCAGTCGAGCCGCCAGTCGCTCCGTTCCGCGTACATCGCGGCGATCCGCTCGGGGTCGCCCTCGCCGATCCTGCGCAGCAGCTCCCCGACGACGGCGCGCGTGTCCTGGGGTGCGGCAATGGTCATGAACAGCCTCTCCATCGGCACCGCGTCCCGTTGACGCGGAGCGGCCATTCTCCCCCGCTGCGGGCGGGCGCGGCGATGACCTCGGAGGTAACGCGGACCGTGTGGCGCCGCCCCCGGCGGGCGCCCGGCCCGCGCCCCTCCACCGACCGGGCGGCCGGAGCGCGACGGGAACCACCCGCCCCGGAGCCGATTCGACTACCGTTGCCGCGCATGACGGACGGTGGAACGGACCTCACGGCGGACCTGATCCGGGAACTCCTGCGCGAGCAGCACCCCGACCTGGCCGACCGCCCTCTGCGGCTCGCGGCGCGCGGCTGGGACAACCAGGTGTGGCGGCTCGGCGGCGACCTCGCCGTCCGGCTGCCCTGGGCGACGCCGTCCGCCGACGCGCTACTGCGCAAGGAGCACGCCTGGCTGCCCGCCCTCGCCCCGCGCCTCCCGCTGCGCGTCCCCGTCCCGCAGCGCCTCGGCGAGCCCTCCGCGCGCTTCCCGCGCACCTGGCTCGTCACCACCTGGGTTCCGGGCGAGCCCGCCGACCGCGCCCCCGTCACACGCGCCGCCGAGGCGGCCGACGCCCTCGCCGCCTTCCTGACCGCGCTGCACCGCCCCGCTCCCGACGAGGCCCCCGCCGGCCGGGGCCGCGGCGGCCCGCTGGCCGACACCGCCGGATACCTCGACCGGGAACTCGCCTCGGCCGTCGAACGCGGCCTGGTCCGCGACCCGGACGCCGTCCGCGCGGTCTGGGCGGACGCCGCCGCAGCGCCCGAATGGCCGGGGCCGCGCCTGTGGCTCCACGGCGACCTGCACGCGGCCAACGTGGTGACGGCGGACGGCACCCTCTCCGGCGTGATCGACTTCGGCGACCTGTTCGCCGGCGACCCCGCCGTCGACCTCGCCGCCGCGTGGACCCTCCTGCCGGACGGCGCCGCCGACCGCTTCCACCGCGCCTACCGGCCGACCCCGGACGCCGCGACCCTGCGCCGCGCCCGAGGCTGGGCGGTGCTGCGCGCGCTCGGCGGCATCCACGTCGGGGACGCCGGCGTCCACGGCCGCCCCGGGGGCAAGGCCACCTGGGGCCCGCCCGCCCACGCCGCCCTGCGGCGCCTCACCGCGTCGGCCCACCGGTGACCGCGCGCCCGGCGGGCGGCCGGGCACCGGGCCGAGGCGGCCGGCGTCGGCGGTCGGCGCCGATCAGTGCCGCGCCGGAACCGGCCCCTCCCGCCGGGAGGCCCCGCGCCGCGCGGACACGTCCGCGGCGATGAGCAGCCCGGCCGGGACCAGGCCCGTCAGGAAGCCGCTGGGCCCGATGAGCAGCACGCACCCGACCACCCAGCCGCCCACCACCCAGCCCATGTACGCGGGCGCCCGCTCTCCGCGCCGCCCCATCCGCACCACCAGCAGGCCGAGCAGCAGCAGAGGGGCGACGAAGCCCCCGGGCAGCGCCCAGAACGTGGAGTAGGACTCCGCCGTGGCCGCGCCCCCGTGGAGCCCGCCGGTGAGCCATTCGCCCCAGTAGGGGTGGGGCAGGAAGACCAGGGTGTGCAGGAGGGCGATGGCCACCATCGACCATCCGGCGCCGACCGTCAATCGTCTCGTCGTCATGCGGCCACCCTCCGCCTTCCGCCCCGGTCCGCGCCTCCCCCGCGAGAGCGGGCGCCCTCCCTCCCGGGAGGGAGGGCGCCCGCCGACTACCGCACCGGCGAATCGCGGTGCGATGTGTACCGGTCGAGGGAACCCGGTGCGCCGATCCAGGGGAAGAGGGCGGGCCGCCGCCCGTCCGCTCCAGATCGGCGCGAGTGTCTCGGACTCGACCCAGCCGCGCGTTCGTCGTACACCCCTTGGGCGTGGGCGGGGGCGGCCACGCCCAAGGCCAGGGTCCCGGCGGCCAGCGCAACGGCGGCGAGCGACACAACGGTCCGACGCATGGTGGCTCCTTGGGATCAGTCGGCCGCCGAACGCGGCCACCCCCGGCCGTAGGAGCGCCCCGCGCGCGGGGCGACCGGCCACGTCGACGGCGCGGACCTGGTGGCCAGGACGGCGGCGGCGCGCACACCGACGCCTGCCCGGAAGCGTCACCGGTCACGGGGAGTCACTGACATCTCATGCTCGTTCCGCTGGCATTTCGGTGACCGTCGACAGTAGACCACCAGTGCGAGCGCGTCCTCCGCCGACAGCACCTCGGCCCCCGTCGGCCACGCGGCCGTCCGGCCCGCGCCGTCGACACACTCCGGCAACCTCGCGGGACCGCCGCCCGCTTCTCCGCCGTCCCGTGCGCCATCCCCGCCCCTGTTCGCCCGCTTCGCCCCACCGTGCACCTGAGCGGCGGGGCCGCCGCGTTCAGGCCCGCGAGCACCACGCGAACACGACCATCCCCGGCCCGCTCGGCGCGCCGGGCGGGACCTGGGGCCGGTACGCCACCGGGGACCCGCCACCGGCGCGCCGGGCCCCGGGGAACCGGCGGCGGACGGCTACGGAACCCCGTCGGCAGCGGTTCCCGGCCCGCCCCCGCCCACCGCCTCCCGGCAGCAGCGCGCGAAGTCGCGCACCACCGGATGCGCGTCGCGCGGCCGGGCGACGCCGACGCGGCTGGGGGAGAGCCCGGTCACCGGCCGGTAGACCACCCCCGGCCGCGCGTAGAACCGGGCGGACGACGCGGGGGCGAGCGCGACCCCGAACCCGCTGGCGATCGCGTTCAGCCACTCGTCGGGCTGGTCGGTGGTGGCGCCGACCAGCGGCGGCCGCCCCTCACGCTCGTCGGCGCCCAGCCAGAAGTCGCGCCACGCGCCCGTCCCGGCGGGGGCGGCGACGAACGGCTCGTCCCACAACTCCCGGAACGCGATCCGCTCCCGCCCGGCGAGCCGGTGCCCGGCGGGCAGCGCCACCCAGCGCGGTTCCGCGAGCAGCTCGTCGACCCGGAACGCCTCCTGCCCGGGAAAGGGCAGCCGCACCAGCGCGGCGTCGACCCCGCCGTCGGCCAGCCCGGCGGTCGGGTCCGACCACGCCGCCTGCCGCAACCGCACCCCCCACTCGGGCCGCACCCGGCCGAACGCGGCGATGATGTCCTGGGTCGCCTCGTTGGCGGCGCTGGCGATGAAGCCGACGTGCAGCACCCGCGCCGCCCGCCGCTCCGCGCCCCTGGCCGCGCGCACCGCGCCGTCGACCCCGGCCAGCAGAGCGGGCGCCCGCTCCGCGAACGCGCGCCCCGCCTCGGTCAGCGCCATGCCCTCGCGCGACCGGGTGAACAGCCGCACCCCCAACCGCTCCTCCAGCCGGCGGACCTGCTTGGTCAGCGCCGGCTGCGACACGAACAGGCGCTCCGCGGCGAGGGTCAGGCTGCCCTCCTCGGCGACCGCGACGAACGTCCGCACCCACCGTGTGTCCACATCCATGCCATCAGGTTATGGAAGCCGGTATTGGACGCGCGCGGGCCCGCCCGCCGAAGGTGGAGGGAGACCGCCGGGCCCGCCCGCCGCCCCGTGCGGCGACCGCTCCGGCGCACCCCTCCCCGCCACCGGAAGGACCTCGCGTGACCACCGCGACCGTCTACGCCATCGTCGCGGCCGTGACCGCGGCCGCCGCCCTCGGGGCCGCCGTCCCCGACCTGATGCGGGCCCGCTGGGTCCTCGCCAACATGACCCGGTACGGCATCCCGCACACCTGGATCGTCCCGTTGGGCTGGACCAAGGTCGCGGGCGGGCTGGCGCTCCTGGCCGGCATCCCCGTCCGCCCGCTCGGCGCGCTCGCGGCGGCGGCCCTGACCGCCTACTTCATCGGCGCCGTCGCCGCCGTCCTGCGCGGCCGCTGCTACGCCGACGTGGTGTACCCGGCGCCGTTCCTGCTGCTGTCGGCCGCGACGCTCGCCCTGGCCGCCGCCGTCCTCTGACCGGGCGGCGCGGCCGCGCGGCGGCTCATGCGCCCTGGTCGACGTGCACGTCCCCGGCGAACCACCGCAGCGCGGCGCGGAACCGGGCGCGGTCGGCGTCGGACACCACACCCACGCGCGTGAGCGGGCAGAGGGCGGTGCCGCCCTGGACGCTCCGGCCCGGCAGCGGGTCGAACAGCGGGCGGTCCCGGCGCGGCCACAGGACGAGTTCCGCATCGCGCCCGTTACCGACCACGCTGACCTGGTCGAAGGCGTCCCAGCGGACCGCCCGCTCGGCCGCGTCGCCGAAGGAGAACTTCAGGCTCCGCTTGCGCAGGGTGAGGGAGTCGGGCCGGTGGGCGGACCAGCCGCGCAGGCCGAACACCGCGCCGGCGGCGAGGGCGAGTCCGACCAGCATCAGCAGCACCTTGTGGAGGGGGAACGCGGCCTCCTCGGCGCCCATCACGGCGAGGGCGCCGCATGCCACCGCAGCCACGAGCATCGCCCCGTACGCCGCCCTGGCGCCGGCGGTCGCCGCCCGCCCCCGCGCGAACGTCACCGTCTCGACCGGCTCCGGGACCGAGGCGCCCCGAGGGACGTCGAAGAGCACGGCCGCGCACCGGTCGGCCCCCACCTCAATGCGCCGGGCGGCGCTGCTGCGCCCGGCCGCGTCCACCCGGAGGAGCCGGGTGCCCGGCTCGACGGAGAAGGCGGTGGTCGCGGCCGCGCCGACCCGGCCCACAGCGGCGCCGTCGACCACGACCTCCAACGGGTGCGCCCCGAGGTTGCCCACCCGGAGGTTCGGCCGCTGCGCCCGCCCGCGCTTCGTGCGGCGCTCCGGTTCCGGGGCCGGCCGGGCCGGTTCCTCCGTGCGCGAATCGACCAGGGTGCGGGCCGCGCGCGTGCGGTGGGCGATGACCTCGGTGAGCCCGTCGGGCAGCCAGCCATGATCGGCGCGCCGCTCGTCCGGGGCGTCACCGGCGGCGAGCCGGCGCAGCAGCTTCTCCGGGGTGGGGCGCCCTTCGGGCTCCTTCGCGAGGCACGACGCCACCAGGTCCGCCAAGGGGTCGGGCACACCGGTGAGATCGGCGTCCTCATAGGCGATGCGCTGGACCACCACCACAGCGGGGCCGTCCCCGAACGGGCTGCGGCCGGTGGCGGCGTACGCCAGGACGCACCCGAAGGCGAACACGTCGGAGGCCGGGCCGACCCGCTCCCCGCGCACCTGCTCGGGCGACATGAACGCGGCCGTCCCGATGACCGCCGTGCTCCGGGTGTGGGAGGTGGCGTCCAGGGCGCGGGCGATCCCGAAGTCGATGACGCGGGGCCCGTCGTGGGCGAGCAGGATGTTGCCGGGTTTGAGGTCGCGGTGCACGATGCCGCAGGCGTGGATCGCGGCGAGCCCTTCGGCCAGGCCCGCGCCCAGCGCGGCGACGGAGTCGGCGGGCAGTGGGCCGTGGTCGCGCACCGCGTCGTGCAGCGAGGGCCCGGGGATGTAGGCGGTGGCCAGCCACGGCGGGTCCGCCTCGGGGTCGGCGTCGACCAGTTGCGCGGTGTAGAAGCCGCCGACCTTGCGGGCGGCCCGCACCTCGGTGGTGAAGCGCCGCCGGAAGGCGGGGTCGTCGGCCAGATCGGGGTGGACCGCCTTCACCGCGACCGTGTGGCCGCCGGGGGAGCGGCCGAGGTAGACGACGCCCATCCCGCCGCCGCCCAGGCGGGCGCGCAGCCGGTAGGGGCCGATGCGTTCGGGATCGCCGGGGCGCAGGGGGGTGTGCACGCGATCGGGCATGGCGGAACCCTAACCGCGTGTCCGGCCGGACGCGGAACGTGGCGCCGGAATCGGCCACCCGAGGGTGGCGGCGTGACGGAGAGCGGGGCCGGGGGCCTGCACGGCCCGCCGGGACGACGCGCACGCGCCGGGGGCCGCCACCGCGCGGCGGCCGTCCGCGCCGGCCCGGGCCTCAGGTCGACGCCGGCGGTTCGGTGGTGGCGTTCCCCCCGTCGGCCCGCTCGGCGGCGCGCAGCTCCTCGTTGATCCGCAGCGCCTCCTCCAACTGGTCCTGGAGGATGATGATCTTGCAGGCGGCCTCGATCGGGGTGCCCTCGTCCACGAGTTCGCGGGCGCGGGACGCGAGCCGCAGCTGGTAGCGGGAGTAGCGGCGGT
>NZ_BCRK01000233.1 GCF_001552555.1 Nocardiopsis trehalosi NBRC 14201
CATCCAAAAAACACTCCCTAGGCCTCCGCTAGCGGCCCGCCGGGTCCGCCGCCGGCCGGACCTTCCGCACGAGGGTCGTGGTGCTGTCGAGGACGGTGCCGTCGGCGCCGGTCGGCGCCACCTCCGGCACCCGGGTGCCGTGCCGGTCGACCAGGGTCGAGTGCTCCTCCCCCGGGGCGAAGGCGTGGCGCTCCGCCCACTGCCGCAGGGTCAGGATGACCGGGAAGAGGTCGCGTCCGGCGGCCGTGAGGACGTACTCCCGGCGGCGGCCCGAGGGCGCGGTGCGCTGGTCGAGGATGCCGCGGGCGGTGAGCCTGCGCAGCCGGTCGGTCAGGATGTTGCGGGCGATGCCCGTGCGGCGCTGGAACTCGGTGAACGACCGCGCCCCGTCCATCGCGTCGCGGACGACGAGCAGGCTCCACCGGTCGCCGACGAGGTCGAGCGAGCGGGCGACGGGGCAGTCCGGGTCGGTCCAGTCGGGGGTGGTCCGGTCGGCGTCCGGGGGGCGCTCGGTGCTGCGCGGCATGGCACCTCCTGATCGGTTGCGGAACAAGACCATTGTGGCCTACCGTCGAAACGGTTTCAAAATGCTACTGATCAACGGGGTGGGCGATGGACGGGTGGCGGCGGGCTCTGCTCGCGGTGGTGTGCGGTGTCGCGGTGGCGGGCGTCTACGCCGCGCAGCCGGTCCTGGAGCCGATGGCGCGCGACCTCGGCGTGCCGGCGGCGCGGGCGGGGTGGATCGTCGCGGTGGGCCAGGTCGGCTACCTGGCGGGGCTGGTGCTGCTGGTGCCGCTCGGGGACCTGGTCGACCGGCGACGCCTCATCGCCGCGCACCTGGCGGCGATCGCGGCGGGCGCCGCCGTCACGGCCGCGGCGCCCGGCGCCTGGGCGGCGTTCGCGGGGCTCGTGGTGGCGGGGCTGTTCGCGGTCGTGGTGCAGACCGCCGTGGCCTACGCCGCGTCGTCCGCGCCGCCGGAGCACCGCGGACGGACCATCGGCGTCGTCACGTCGGGCGTCGTGGTCGGCATCCTGGGCGCGCGGGTCGCCGCCGGCGCGCTCGCCGACGCGTGGGGCTGGCGGAGCGTCTACGCCGTGCTCGCGGCGCTGGCGTTCGGGCTCGCGGTCCTCGCCGCCGCCGCACTGCCGCCGGAGCGGCGCTCCGGCCGGACCGCGCGCTACCGGGACGCCCTCACCGCGCTCGGCGGACTGTTCGGCCGGCGCCTCTTCCTGACGCGCGGACTCATCGCGTTCTTCCTGTTCGCGTCGTTCGGGACGCTGTGGAGCGGACTGTCCCTGCCCCTGGCGGACGCGCCGTGGCGGCTGGACGAAGGGCGGATCGGGCTGTTCGGGATCATCGGGCTCGTCGGTGCGCTCGGCGCGGCGCGTGCGGGGCGGTGGGCGGACGCGGGCCGGGCGGGCCGGGCCACCGGTGCCGCGCTCGCCGTGCTGCTGCTCTCGTGGGCGGCGATCGCCCAGCTGCCGTGGTCCCTGTGGCTCCTCGCCGCCGGGATCGTGGCGCTCGACTTCGCGGTCCAGGCCGTGCACGTCGGCAACCAGCACCTGCTCACCGCCGCTTACCGGGACCGGCCCAGCGCCGCCATCGGCGGCTACATGGTCTTCTACGCGCTCGGCTCCGCGCTGGGCGCGGCCGCGACCACCGCCGTCGGCGCCGTCCACGGCTGGGTCGGCTCCAGCCTGCTGGGGGCCGGGTTCGCGGCCTGCGCCCTGGCCGTCTGGGCGGTCGACCGGGGGGTTCCCGCCGCTCGGGCGGACACGCGGGCGGCCGAGTGGGCGGCCCCCTCGGCGGACGCCCCCGGAGGCCGGTGAGCGCTCCCCGGCCCCGGCGGTCCGCCGTCGGGGCGGCATATCGGTCAGGTTCTATATCGGGGAATCGGCGTACCTATTTGTCGACACGTCGACCCGGGGCGGCGCCGCCGGGGCCGGGGACACGCGAGGGGGCCGGCCACCGTGTGGTGGCCGGCCCCCTCGCCGGGCGTCGTCCGCGCCGCTAGACCCAGCGGGCCTCGGGGCGGGTACGTCCGTTGTCGTCGGTGACCAGGACCCAGTTCATCGTCGGCCGCACGGGCGCGACGGCGTCCTCCAGGGACGGGCGCGGCTGCGGGGCCGCGGTGGTCCACGGGCCGCGCGCGGGACCCGTGGCCCGGCGGGTGGCCAGGCCGCGGCTGCGGCGGCGGGCGGGAGCGGGGCGGCTGGTCTGCGACGCCGGTATGACCTTGCGAGCCATGGCGGCACCCCCTTGTTCGTCTATCCGATAATCGAAGTTAACCCGTCGTTCACCTTCACGTCAATTCGGATTCGCCGGGCGGGACCTCCGTGACCGGGCATTTCGGGTCCCCGCGTACCCGGTGACCTGTCAAGGTGAACAACAGGTGAACAAAACGAGGCGCCCGCCTGTCGGCGGGCGCCTCGGGGTCGAGCGGGTCGCGGTGGACGTGCGGAACCTACGCGTCGGGGTCCTTGAAGATCAGCCCGACCACTTCCAGGTAGAGCTGCTCCGGGTAGGGCACGAAGTTGATCCGGCTCAGGGCCTGGTCCTGACCGGCCGACTCCATGACGAACGTGCCGTAGCCGAGGAACCGGCCGACCAGCGTGCGCTCGAAGCGCATGTCCGTGACCTTGCCCAGCGGCATCATGTTGACCTGGCGGGTGATCAGCCCGGTGGTCAGCAGCAGCCGCTGCGACGTGACGACGAAGTAGTCGACCGACCACTCCGCCACCCGCCACACGAACCAGACGAGGATGAGCAGCCACACCCACCAGATCACGGCGAGCGCGGCCGAGTTGTCGGACAGCGGGGTGTTGCTGAGGATGCCCGCGACGATGAGCGCGCCGAGGACCGTGGCGACCGGCGTGATGAGGATCGCCGGGTGGCGGCGGATCGTGACCACGTCCTGCTCATAGGGCAGGAGGTACCGGTTGACCGATGCCGGGGCACGGTTGGGCGGGGCGACGAGCCTCATGGCCGGACGCGCCCTACGCGCTCAGGGCGTTGACGAAGCGGGACAGCGACTCGGCCGCGGACATCAGACCGCCCAGACCGGTCTCGATGACCCCCGCGGCGCTTTCCGGCTGAGTGAGCAGATAAAACGCGACGAACGCGATGAGGGCATACCCCAGCCATTTCTTCAACTTCGCCATGACCGACTCCCCAAGAATGCGGCTGACCCACTGACCCAAGCTGATTGTTACACCGACGCCGGGGCGCGTAAAGCCGGTTCGGGCTCATCGGCGTGGCGCCACGCGCGTGGCGCGTGTGGTCCTGGTCACTCCGCGTCGCGGCGGGTGCCGGTCAGCCGCGCTCGGCGAACGCCATGGCGAGCACCTGGAGGTGCTGCCGGGCGATGCGTTCGACCAGGTCCGGGGTCGCCCGGCCGGTGACGTCCAGCGCGCCCTGGCGCGCGGCGTCGACGCAGCGCGCGACGGTGTCCTCGGCGTGCACGCCGGCGAACTCGGAGTTCAACCGGTCGAGGACGTCCGCGTAGTCGCGCGGCGGTGCGGTGGTCTTCTCGGGCATCTCACTCCTTGAGGGCAGGGTGGATGGGTGGCACTCCGTACCCAAGTATGCGCTTTGGGTGATCGCTGCGGCGATCGGGGGGTGGTTTCGGACATCGACCGGGCGGCCGCGGGAGAGGACGGGGTCGGCGCGAAGGGCGGCCGGGCGGGAGGCTCCGCACCTCATGATCGCCGCGGCTGATCTCGGCGGCGTCTCGAAACGAATTAGGCAGATCAAAAATTCGGGTGTGACTCCAGCCGATTCACGTGCGGCAGGGGACCAGTGGGCACGGTGAGGTCGTTCCCTTGTTTTCGGTCGTTCATTCAAGCGAGATCCGGAAAGATACAAAAAAGCGTCCGACCGGGTGACCGGTCGGACGCGGCGGCCGCCCGCGCGGAGCCGTCCCGGCCCCGCGCACGCGCCGTCAGACGCAGCCGTACAGCCGGTCCCCGGCGTCACCCAGGCCGGGCAGGATGAAGCCGTCCTCGTTCAGGCGCTCGTCCACGGCGGCCGTGACCACGCGCAGCGTCGCCCCGTGGTCCTCGCCCAGGCCGTCGGCGAGCCGGGACTCCACCGCGGTCAGCCCCTCCGGCGCGGCGAGCAGGCAGATCGCGGTGATGTGGTCGGCGCCGCGCTCGACCAGCAGCCGCAGCGCCGCCGCCAGCGTGCCGCCGGTCGCCAGCATCGGGTCCAGGACGTAGCACTGCCGGCCCGACAGGTCGGCGGGCAGGCGGTCGGCGTACGTGGCGGGCTGCAGCGTCGACTCGTCGCGCGCCATGCCGAGGAAGCCGACCTCGGCGGTCGGCAGCAGCCGCGTCATCCCGTCGAGCATGCCCAGCCCGGCCCGCAGGATGGGCACGACCAGCGGCGTGGGGCGGGTCAGCTGCGTCCCGGTCGTCGGCGTCAGCGGGGTGTCGACCGTCACCTCGGCCACGCGCACGTCCCGCGTCGCCTCGTAGGCGAGCAGGGTGACCAGCTCGTCGGTGAGGCGCCGGAACGTCGGCGAATCGGTGCGCACGTCGCGCAGCGTGGTCAGCTTGTGGGCGACGAGCGGGTGGTCGACGACCAGGGTCTCCATGAATACTCCGGGTGAGCTGGGCAAACGTGGCAAATTCGACTCCCGAGTCTAACGACGGCCCGGCGGTGGCCGGACGGCCCCGGCCCGGACGCCGGCCGCCGCGCGCCGCGCCCGGGGGCACCGCGCCGGCGACGAATGGGCGTCGAGTTGGCCATACCGTTCTGCCCGCGCCGGGATGTCCGTTCTAATAGGACGTGTGAGCGCGGACTTCTATCACGGAGACAGCTCCCCTGGGGGAGACCGGGCCCTGCACGACAGTGGCCGCTACGATGACGCCGCACCGGGCGATCTGCGATCCTGGCCGGATCACGGCCGGGCTGGTGGGGTGACGATGACGGATCTCGAACAGGACGACGACGACGGTGCCGGCGACTTCGCGGCCGTCGCCTACCGCGAAGAGGAGCTCTGGGACGTCTACCTGCTCCCGGTCGCCCTCACGCGCGACTTCGGCGGACTGCTGCACGCGTTGCACCAGCAGCCCAGTATCAGCGGGGCCATCGGCCTGGTGGCGGTGGGCGACGACTTCTTCGTGATCGTCCGGGTCTACGGGCGCGACGACGTGAGCGTCTTCCTCTCCGACGTCACGGCGTCGGTCGACTGGCCGGTGGCGCGCGAGGTGCTGGAGTACCTCGACATCGACGTCCCCGACGACGAGGACCTCGACCAGGTCCTGCCGGCGGGCGACCTGTCGATCCTGGCCGACCTCGGGCTGGACGAGATGGAGCTGGGGGCGCTCGCCGGCGACCTCGACCTCTATCCCGACGAGGTCCTGGCCAGCATCTCCGAACGCCTCGGATTCCAGCAGTCCTTCCAGCGTGCCGTGGACGGTATGGGGTAAGGAGAACGCGGCGCAGCCGCGACACAGGGACGGGAGAACAGCGCGGTGTCGATCTTCGCAGCGGTCTTTTCCCGGGCATCGGGCGAGTGGCGGGGAGCCGAGGCCGATCTGGCGGACGCCGCCAGCATCGACGACGTCGCCGACCTCATGCGCGACGTCGCGGCGGCCGAGGAACCCGCCGCCGCCGAGGGCAGCATGGTGCTGTTCCTCGAAGCGGACGACGAGTGGTTCGCCGTCGTGCGGGTGGACGACCACGCCGATCCCCGGGTGTTCCTCTCCGACGTGCGCGCCGTCCACGAGTACCCCGTGGCGGCGCTGCTCCTCGACAGCGGTGAGATCCAGGCGCCCGAGCAGGCCGAGGGCACCGGCCAGAAGCCCTACCCCGTCGCCGGCGGCGACCCCGACCTCCTGGCCGACTTCGGCGTCCCCGCTCCCGTCCTGGGCTCCCTGACGTCCGGCGGCGGCCTCCTCCCCGGCGACGTCCTCGCCGAGATCGCCGACCGCGCCGGCTTCGCCGACGACCTCGACGCGCTGCGCGTCTGACCCGTGCCCGCCACCCCGCCCGGCCCCCCGGACCGCCCCGCCCCGGACCCCGGCGACCGTCCGGCCGCCGCGCCGGACCACGCCGCCGCGCCGCCGTCCTCCCCCCGCCGCGCCGCGCCCGACCCCGGCCCGCCCGCCGGCCCCCGCGCCGTGCGGGAGCGCGTCGACGCCGCCCTGCTGCGCGCCCTCGCCGAGAGCGAGCGCACCGCCGGCAGCGGCGACGTCCCCGTGGGCGCGGTCGTGCTCGACCCCGCCGGGGAGGTGATCGGCGCGGGGTGCAACGAGCGCGAGGCGACGGGCGACCCCACCGCGCACGCCGAGGTGGTCGCCCTGCGCGCCGCCGCCCGCGCGCTGGGGTCGTGGCGGCTCACGGGGTGCACGCTCGCCGTCACGCTCGAACCGTGCACCATGTGCGCGGGCGCCATCGTGCTGGCCCGGATCGGCCTCCTGGCCTACGGCGCCCGCGACCCCAAGGCCGGCGCCGCCGGCTCGCTGTGGGACGTCGTCCGCGACCGCCGCCTCAACCACCGCCCCGAGGTCTTCCCCCCGGACCTCGTCGACGCGGACATCGCCGCCCGCTGCGGCGCGGTCCTCACCGATTTCTTCGCACACCGCCGGATCCGGTAGAGTGGTCGGCGGTGGAGTCGCCTAGTGGCCGATGGCGCTCGCCTCGAAAGCGAGTAAGGGGCAACCCTTCGTGGGTTCAAATCCCACCTCCACCGCCACACCCGCCCGTTCACCCAGGTGAACGGGCGGTTTTTTCATGCCCGGGGGCCGCCCCCGCCATTCCCGCGCCGCACACGCGGCCGGTCGGGCCGGGGCCGCCGCTCGGCCGCGTGTGCGGCGGGCCGTCAGGGCCCGGTCACCTCGGCGGTGGAGGAGCTGTCCATCGCGCCGATCAGGGCGAAGTCCCGGGCCAGGCCGGTGCGGTGCATGTCGTGCAGCTCGGAGCGGTCGAACTCCGTCCCGACGCCGAGGGGCCCGGCGGAGGTCGCCCACTGGATGTCCGCGTCCCCGTCCATATCCGACTGGAACGAGTAGTACGTCGCGACGTTGGTCCCGGTCTGGACCTTGTAGGTCCACTCGCCGCCGGGGTCCTTGGGCGGCTCCACCGTCACCTTGCCGTGGGTGTAGTAGTTCCAGTCGCCCATGGTCTGCTGCCAGTTGGAGTCCGCGTAGGTGAACTCCGAGTTGTCCTCGCTGAGGCCGAAGGACTCCCACTGGCTCTTCACCGGGAAGGTGATCGGCCCGTTCAGTTCGTCCGGCGGGATCTGCTTGGCCTGCTCGATCGCCCGCCGCCCGATGTCGTGCTGCTGGGCGGTGACGGCCTCCTGGAACTCGGGCACGTCCCGCATGAGCTGCGCGACGTCGACCTCCATCGTGTCGCCGCTGCCCTCCAGCCAGTGCCGCAGGGCGTCCTCGGCGTTCGGGAGGAGCGGGGTGCTCTCGTCGAGCCACTCGCCCACGTCGTCGCGGGCGGTCTCGATGTCGTGCTCCGTGCACAGGGTCCACTCGTTGCAGCCGGAGACGTCGCCCAGGTCGCTCGCGTTGTAGGAGTCCTGGGACCGCGCCACCTGGGCCTCCTCCGGGTAGTCCCGGTACGGTAGCGGGGCGCCGTTGTCGTGCGGCATCGGTCCGCTGGGGGTGCACAGCGGGTCGCACCCCTGCAGTTGCAGGTCGGGCAGGCGGTCCCAGTCCTGGCGTTCCTCGCTGTTGTCGTCCTCGGGCTCGGCGATGATCCCGGCCATCGTCGTCAGGCCGCCCTCCTCCGCCGGGTCGAGCGCCGCGCCGGTGTCCGGGTCGACGCCGATGCCGGGGTCCTCGGCGTCCGCGCAGCCGGTGTCCCC
>NZ_BCRK01000234.1 GCF_001552555.1 Nocardiopsis trehalosi NBRC 14201
GGCCGGGGCGGGGAGGGGCGCCCCGGCCGGGCGGCGGGCCGCCGGCTACACGAACCCGGGGACGGACTCCCAGGCGCGGCCGGGGGCGGGGGCGTCGTCGCGCTCGACGGTGGCCTCGATCCGGCCGTAGGGCCGGTCGGCGGCGTAGAACACCTCGCCGGGGTTGTCCAGGCCGAACGGCGACAGGTCGACCAGGAAGTGGTGCTTGTTCGGCATGGAGAACCGGAACTCGGCGATCTCCGGGTGCGCGAGCAGCGCCGCCTCGCCCATGCGGTACAGCGTCTGCTGGAGCGCCAGGCTGTGGGTCTCGGCGAACGCCTCCAGCAGGGTCGCGCGGACCGAGGCGTAGACCTTGTCCCAGTCGTGTCCGGTGCCGATGTAGCGCCAGCGGGCGGTGACGTCGGTGGCGAGGATGCGGTCGGTGGTCTCGGCGAGGGTGGTGTAGCGGGTCTTGGGGAACCCGTGGAACTCCGAGCCCGTGGACTTGAGCACCGTCAGCCCCTCGAACCCCGACACCACCCACTCGTCGGCGCCGTCCTTGGTGACCACGGTGGTGCGGGTCTCGGCGCCCGACCGGACGAAGGAGTGGTCGTGCGGCCCGTGGGAGGTGGCGATGCGGTCCCAGCCGTACTCGTGCACCTCCTGGCGGGCGCCGTGCACGTAGGGGTGGTCGTCGACGAAGTGGCGGGCGAGCGCCAGGCCGAAGTCCTCGACGGCGCCGACGCCGCCGCGCTCGCGGGCGAAGGCGTAGACGGTGTTCTTCTGGGTGTCGGTGGCCAGGCAGTGGGAGTTGTCGCCGGCGGTGTGCACGGCCTCCATGTCGCCGCGCAGCTGCGAGGTCACGCTGACGTCCTTGATGCGGTGGACGTCGGTCGAGCGCTCGATGTGCACGAGGCGCACCTCGGCCTTGCCGTACTGGTTGTTCCCGAGTCGAATGCCCACGTCGGGTCGTCTCCTTCGGTGAGGGTGGCGGACTGCGGTGGTGTCGCTCCCGGCCCGCCCCGTTGGACGGGGCCGGGATGCGGGGTGCGCCCGAGGGAGGACCGCTGAACCGCGGAAGGACCTATCACGCACGCGAAGGGAGGTTCGTGGGGGCTAGCTGCCCCGGTAGGTGGAGTAGGCGTAGGGGCTGAGCAGAAGCGGCACGTGGTAGTGCGCGTCGGTGTCGGCGAGGTGGAACACGATCGCGACCTCGGGGTAGAACCCGGCGGTGCCGGTCCGCTCGAAGTAGGCGGCGGTGTCGAAGACGACCCGGTAGACGCCGGCCGCCAGGCGGTCGGGGCCGAAGTCGGGTATGCGGCCGTCGCCGTCGGTGGTGCCCCGGGCGACCGGGGTCCAGGCGGTGCGCGCGGCGTCGGCGGCGGCCTCCAGGGCGGCGGGCACGCCGGCGGCGGGCCGGCCGAGGGCGGCGTCGAGGACGTGCGTGGTGACGTGGCTCATGCGGTGTCCAGGACCTTTCCGGTGCGCAGCAGGGCGATCCGGCGGAGTTCGGCGGCGACCACGCGGGTCTCGGTGTCCGGGTCGTTGTCCATCCGCTTCCGCAGGTCGGCCAGGAGTTCGCGGTCGGTGCGGCCGCTGGCGCAGACGAGGTAGATGCGGCCGAAGCGCCGCTCGTAGGCGGCCTGGCCCTCGGCGAACGCGCGCTGGACGTCGGCGGTGCCGCCGGCGAACGCGGCCTGCTCGCCTCGGGACCACGCCGACTCGGTTCCGCCGCCGGCGGGGCGCTCCCCGATGCGGGGGTGGCGGGCCAGCGCGGCGTCGACCTCCTCGGCGGTGAGCGCGCGGGCGTGCTCGTCGGCGGCGGCGAGGAGCGCGGCGCGGTCGGCGAAGGGGCGGGCGGCGAGCAGCGCCTCCACCCAGCGGTCGACGTCGAGGCAGCGGGCGAACTCCGCGCGGAACCCGTCGTCGGAGAGGGCGTTGACGCGGCGCACCCCGGGATCGGCGGGTGCGGGCCCCGGCGCGGTGTCGGTGCCGCGGGCGGGGTCGGGCCGTTCGGACATCTCACTCCTGCCGGCCGGTGAGCGGGTGCCCGGGCGGCGCGGCGGGCGGTCGCGGCGGGTCCCGTGTGACGGCCATATTTCGTAGTGCAGAAACCAAGTTTTACATGACGGACTGTAGTCCAGGTCACATGTCCGTTGTCAACAGTTATCCGAACTTCGGGCGATCGAACGAGCGGCGGAGGTCGGCTTTGGGATCAGGGGTGGTTGACAGGGGCGCGGCGGGCGCGCACACTCGGATTATTCCTCTGAATGAAAACTACATTCCGCATAGCGAAAAGGAGGCGCGATGAGCCACACGCTGCGGTACACGGTGAACTGCTCCCTGCTGTTCACCGAACTCCCCGTCACCGAGCGCCCCGCCGCCGCCCGCGCCGCCGGCTTCGACGCCGTCGAGTTCTGGTGGCCCTTCGACCGCGCCGTGCCCGGTGACGCCGAGGTCGACGCCTTCGTCACCGCCATCGCCGACGCCGGGGTCCACCTCACCGGCCTCAACTTCTTCGCCGGCGCCCTGCCCGGACCCGACCGCGGCGTCCTCTCCCAGCCCGCCCGCGCGAGCGAGTTCCGCGACAACGTCGACGTCGTCGTCGGCATCGCCGAGCGCACCGGCACCACCGGCTTCAACGCCCTCTACGGCCGCCGCCTGCCCGGCACCGACCCCGCCGAGCAGGACCGCACCGCCCTGGAGAACACCGTCGCCGCCGCCCGCGCGGTCGCCGCCGTCGACGGCACCGTCCTCATCGAGCCCATCAGCGGCGCCGACGACTACCCGCTCACCACCGCCGCCGACGGCCTCCGGTTCGTCGCCGCGGCGCACGCGGCCGGCGCCCCCAACGTCGCGCTCCTCGCCGACCTCTACCACCTCGCCGTCAACGGCGAGGACGTCGCCGCCGTCGTCCGCGACCACGCCGCGGACTTCGGCCACGTCCAGATCGCCGACGCCCCCGGCCGCGGCGAGCCCGGCACCGGCGAGCTGCCGATCGACGACCTGCTCACCGCCGCCCAGGCCGGCGGTTACACCGGCCTGGTCGGCCTGGAGTACAACCCCACCGTGCCCAGCGCCGAGAGCCTGCGCGGCGTCCGCCGCTGACCGGCCCCGCCGGCCGCGCCCGGCGCGGCCGCCGCACCCCACCCCCGAAGGGAGCACCACCATGACCCAGGCGCGCAGCATCGCCTTCATCGGGCTCGGCATCATGGGCCTGCCCATGGCCACCAACCTCGTCCGGGCCGGGCACCGCGTCAGCGGGTACAACCTCACGCCCGAACCGATCCAGAAGCTCGCCGCCGAGGGCGGCCGGGCGGCCACCTCCATCGCCGACGCCGTGCGCGGCGCCGACACCGTCATCACCATGGTCCCCGACTCGCCCGACGTCGAGGCGGCGCTGCTCGCCGAGGACGGCGTCTACGCCCACGCCGAGCCCGGCGCGCTCGTCATCGACATGAGCACCATCCGCCCCGACGTCGCCCGCGCCGTCGCCGCGGCGGGGCACGAGAAGGGCTTTCGGGTGCTGGACGCCCCCGTCAGCGGCGGCGAGGCCGGCGCCATCGAGGCCAAGCTGTCCATCATGGTCGGCGGCGACCCCGAGGTGTTCGCCGAGGCCGAGCCGCTGTTCCGGGTGCTCGGCACCACGCCGGTGCACGTCGGCCCCTCGGGCGCGGGCCAGACCGTCAAGGCCGCCAACCAGCTCATCGTCGCGGGCAATATCCAGCTCGTCGCCGAGGCGCTGGTCTTCCTGGAGGCCCACGGGGTCGACACCGAGGCCGGGCTCAAGGTGCTCAACGGCGGCCTGGCCGGCAGCACCGTGCTCACCCGCAAGGGCGACGCCATGCGCGCCCGCGGCTTCGAGCCCGGGTTCCGGATCGCCCTGCACGACAAGGACATGAAGATCGTGACGACCGCCGCCCGCGAGGCCGGCGTGGCGATCCCGCTGGGCGCCCTCGTGGCGCAGTTCGTCGGCGCGCTCAAGGCCCAGGGCCACGGCGGCCTGGACCACTCCGCGCTGCTGAAGATCGTCGAGCAGCTCTCCACCAAGGAGGGCTAGCCACCGGGTCCCCGCCGGCGGGACTGGCCTCCGGCCCCCGCGGCTTACGTGTGCTCCGCGCGAGGTCCCGGCGGCCCGGGTGTTGGCCGCACCCGAGGCCCCGCCGGCGGGTCCGCAACCCCCCTAGCACTGAAGGGTTCCCTGCGAATGGTACAGATGCCCGCGATGAACGCCGTCGTCGAGGTCCTCCGCTCCGAGGGCGTCGACACCGCCTTCGGCTGCCCCGGCGCCGCCATCCTCCCCCTCTACAAGGCGCTCGAACAGGTCGGCGGCATCGAGCACCTGACGGTCCGCCACGAAGAGGGCGCGACCCATATGGCCGACGCCTGGGCCCGCACCACGGGGCGCGTCGGGGTCGCCATCGGCACCTCCGGTCCCGCCGGCACCAACATGATCACCGGCCTCTACACCGCGCTGGCCGACTCCATCCCCATCGTCTGCATCACCGGCCAGGCCGTCTCCACCCGGCTGCACCAGGAGGCGTTCCAGGCCGTCGACATCGTGGAGATCGCCCGGCCCGTCACCAAGTGGGCGGTGCAGCTCAAGGAGGCCGCGCAGGCCCCCTGGCTGTTCCGGGAGGCGTTCCGCATCGCCCGCGAGGGCCGCCCCGGGCCGGTCCTCATCGACATCCCGGTCGACATCGCCCAGGAGTCGATCGAGTACGACGCCGCCATCGACGCGCCGCTGCCGGTGTTCCCGGTCGAACCCCACCCCCCGCGCGTCGAGCGCGCCCTCGACCTGCTGCTCACCGCCGAGCGCCCGCTCATCCTGGCCGGCGGCGGGGTCGTCATCGCCGAGGCCGCCGCCGAGCTGCGCGAGGTCGCCGAGTACCTCGACGTGCCCGTGCAGACCACCCTCATGGGCAAGGGCGCCTTCGACGAGGACAGCCCGCTGTTCGCCGGCATGACCGGCGTGCAGACCTCCCAGCGCTACGGCAACGCCTCGTTCCTGGAGTCCGACCTGGTGCTCGCGGTCGGCGCCCGGTTCGGCGACCGCCACACCGGCCGGCTCGACGTCTACCGGGGCGACCGCTCCTTCATCCACGTCGACATCGAACCCACCCAGATCGGCAAGGTCTTCGAACCCGACCTCGGCGTGGTCTCCGACGCCCGGCTGTTCCTGCGCGCCCTCGCCGACGCCGCCCGGCGGCGCGGCGCCCGGCGCGAAGCGGGCGCCTGGGTGCGCCGCGTCGGCGAGCTGAAGACCGCCCTGGGCCGCCGCGAGGACTTCGACGCCGTGCCCATCAAGGCGCCCCGCGTCTACAAGGAGATCAACGAGGTCTTCGACGCCGACACCTACTTCGTCACCGCCATCGGGCTCTACCAGATCTGGGGCGGACAGCACCAGAAGGCCTACAAGCCGCGGCACTACCAGGTCTGCGGCCAGGCCGGCCCGCTCGGCTGGGAGATCCCCGCCGCCATCGGGGTGAAGAAGGCGCTGAAGGACACCGAGCCCGACGCCGAGGTGGTCGGCATCGTCGGCGACTACGGCTTCCAGTACATGGTGGAGGAGCTGGCGGTCGCCGCCCAGTACGACGTGCCCTTCGTCCTCATCATGATCAACAACGAGTACCTGGGCCTGATCCGCCAGGCCGAGATCCCGTTCGACATGAACTACCAGGTCGACATCCACTACGACGAGGTCGGCACCGACAACGTCAAGATCATGGAGGCCTACGGCTGCTCCGGGCGCCGGGTCACCGAGCCCGGCGAGATCCGCGAGGCGCTGGAGTGGGCGCGCAAGCAGGCCCAGGCGACCTCGCGCCCGGCGCTCGTGGAGGTCATGATCGAACGCGAGGCCAACACCCCGCACGGCCCCGCCATCGACGCCGTCAAGGAGTTCGAGGCGGCCCCCGACCCCGTCGCCTGACCGCGGCGGACCCGGCCGGGCGGCGACGCCGCCGTCCGGCCCCACCCATCAGCAAGGAGATGACGCAAGAGTGAGCGACCAGGAGTTCCTCCGGTACCCCGACCTCGCCCGCCGCGACCGCGGCGGCGCCGTCGTGTACGCCAACGACGAGTCCTTCGCCCAGCGGGAGAACCTGATCACCCCCGGCCCCGCGGCGTTCGACCCGGCGGACTTCGGGCACAAGGGCAAGGTCTACGACGGGTGGGAGACCCGGCGCCGGCGGACCCCTGGCCACGACCACGCCGTGGTGCGCCTCGGCACCCCGGGCGTGGTGCGCGGCGTGGTGGTCGACACCGCCTGGTTCACCGGCAACTACCCGCCGGAGGTGTCGGTGGAGGGCGCCGGGATCGAGGGCCACCCCGCACCGGAGGACCTGGCCGCCGCCGAGTGGACCACCCTCGTGCCCCGCTCGCCGGTCAAGGGCGACACCGCCAACGCGTTCCCGGTGGCGGACGGTCGCCGCTACACCCACGTGCGGCTGACCATCCACCCCGACGGCGGGGTGGCCCGGTTCCGGGTGCACGGCGAGGCCGTCCCCGACCCGCGGCTGCTCGTCCCCGGTGCCCTGGACCTGGCGGCGCTGGAGAACGGCGGCCGGGTGACCGGGTGCAGCAACGAGTTCTACTCCTCGCCCACCAGCGTCATCTCCCCGGGGCTCACCCGCAGCATGGGGGAGGGCTGGGAGAACGCGCGCCGCCGCGACGGCGGCAACGACCACGTCGAGATCGCCCTCGCCGCGGCCGGCGAGGTCCGGCTGCTGGAGGTCGACACCAGCTACTTCCTGTTCAACGCCCCCGGCGAGGTCCGGGTCAGCGGGTGCGACACCACCGCCGCCGACCCCGCCGACCCGGACGCCTGGACCGTGCTGCTCGACCGCACCCCCGTGCGGCCCGACACCCGGCACCGCTTCCCGGTCGCCGCCGCCCGGCCCGTGGACCGGCTCCGCCTCGACGTCTACCCCGACGGCGGTATCGCCCGCTTCCGGGCCTACGGCGCGCCGTCGGCCGAGGGCCGGGCGGCGCTCTGGCTGCGCTGGATCGACACCCTGCCCGAGGCGCAGGCGCGCACCGCGCTGGCCGACCTCGGCGTCACCCCCGAGGAGACCGCCGACCTCCTCGCCCGGCGCCCGCTCGCCGGGACCGGGGACCTGCCCGCCGCCCTCGCCGCCGCCGTGCGCGGCTGACCCGCGCCGGCGGCCCGCCGGCCTCCCCCGGGAGGGGCGCCCCCAGCGGGCGCCGGGGCGCCACGGTGGCCACTTGGCCGGGCCGCCGCGGCGCCCCTTCCCCGTCTCCGGACGGCCCCAAGGGCGGTATCGGGGGCGGGGCCGGCCCCTCGCGCGGCAGGGGTTCCGGCGCTATCTTCGCGGGATGCAAGCAGCCCCGGCCCCGCCCCTGCTCCTTTTCACGGTCCTCGCGGCGGTCCTCGTGGTGGTCATCGTGGTCACCACCGTTGTGCGGGCCCGGCGCGGACGGACGCGTCCCGCCGACGCCGCCGCCGGGCCGGCCCCGCTCCGCCGCGCCGACGGCGTCCCCGAGCGCATCGGCCCGTACGTGCTCCACGCCCGGCTGGGCGGCGGCGGGATGGGCGTCGTCTACCTCGGCCGCTCCCCCGGCGGGCACACCGTGGCCGTCAAGGCGGTCCACCCCGGCCTCGCCGACGACCCCGATTTCCGCCGCCGCTTCGCCACCGAGGTGGCGGCGGCGCGGCGGGTGGGCGGCTTCTACACCGCCCAGGTGGTCGACGCCGACCCCGAGGCGGAACCGCCGTGGCTGGCGACCGCCTACATCCCCGGCCCTTCGCTGCACGAGGCGGTGCGCGACCACGGCCCGCTGCCGCCCGCCTCCGTCGCCGCGCTGGG
>NZ_BCRK01000235.1 GCF_001552555.1 Nocardiopsis trehalosi NBRC 14201
ATGTCCGAGACCCGCCGCTTCCGCATCGCGTCCATCCCCGGCGACGGCGTCGGCCCCGAGGTCGTCGCCGCCGGCCGCCAGGTGCTGGACGCGCTCGCCACGGCCTCGCACGGCGCGTTCGCCTTCGAGTGGACCGAGTTCCCGTGGGGCTGCGGGTTCCACGCCCGCACCGGCCGGATGATCGACGAGGACGGCCCCGAGCGCGTCCGCGACTTCGACGCCCTGTACTTCGGCGCCGTGGGCTGGCCCACCGTGCCCGACCACGTGAGCCTGTGGGGGCTGCGGCTGCGCCTGTGCCAGGGCCTGGACCAGTGGGCCAACGTCCGCCCGGTGACCTTCCTGCCGGGGATCACCGCCCCGCTGCGGGCGGCCGACACCGCCCCGCTGGACTGGGTGGTGGTGCGCGAGAACTCCGAGGGCGAGTACGGCGGGTTCGGCGGCCGCAACTTCGCCGGGCGCGGCCCCGGCGGCGAGGTGGCGGTGCAGTCGTCGGTGTTCACCGAGGTCGGCTGCGAGCGGATCATGCGGTTCGCCTTCGACCTGGCCCGCACCCGCGACCGGCGCAAGGTGTCCAGCGTGACCAAGAGCAACGCCCAGCAGTACGGGATGGTGCTGTGGGACGAGGTGTTCGCGCGCGTCGCCGCCGACTACCCCGACGTCGAGACCGAGAGCGTGCTGGTCGACGCCATGGCGGCGAAGTTCGTGCTGCGGCCGCAGGACCTGTCGGTCGTGGTGGCGTCCAACCTGCACGCCGACATCCTGTCCGACCTCGGCAGCGCCCTTTCGGGCAGCCTGGGCCTGGCGGCCAGCGCCAACCTCAACCCCGAGCGGCGGACGCCGAGCATGTTCGAGCCGGTGCACGGGTCGGCGCCCGACATCGCCGGGCAGGGGGTGTGCAACCCCGTCGGCGCGATCGGCAGCGCGGCGCTGATGCTGGACCACCTGGGGCTGGCCGCCGAGGGCGACCGGGTGCGCCGCGCGATCGCCGCGGCGTGCGCGGCGGGCGTGCGCACCCGCGACGTGGGCGGCACCGCCTCGACCAAGGACGTCACCGCCGCGGTGGTCGACCACCTGGGCGGCTGACCGCCGCGCGGCGCGGGCGGGCGGGGCGGTGGCCCGCGCCCGCCCGCCCGTGTCAGCCGGACAGGTCGGTGGTCCCGGCGCCGTCGACGCGGACGCGCTGGTCGGTCCAGGCGCGCGCCTGGTCGCTGATCGTGATGCCGAGTCCGGGCCGGGCCGGGACGCGCATGCGGCCGTCGACGGTCTCCAGCCGCTCCTCGAACAGGGGGTCGAGCCAGTCGAAGTGCTCCACCCACGGGTCGATCTCGTAGGCGGCGGCGAGGTGCAGGTGGATCTCCATGGCGAAGTGCGGGGCGAGCCGCACCCCGGCGTGCCGGCCGCGCTCCATGATCTTCAGGAACGGGGTGATCCCGCCGACGCGCGGCGCGTCGGGCTGGAGGAAGTCGACGGCGCCGTGCCGCAGCAGCTCCTCGTGCTCGGCCGGGCTGGTGAGCATCTCGCCGGTGGCGATGGGCGTGGCGAGTTCGCGGGCGAGCGCGGCGTGCCCGGCGGCGTCGTAGGCGTCGAGGGGCTCCTCGATCCAGACGAGGTCGAACTCCTCCAGCACCCGCCCCATGCGCACGGCCGTGTCGCGGTTCCACTGCTGGTTGGCGTCGACCATGAGCGGGAAGTCGCCCAGTTCCTCGCGGACGGCGGCGACCCGGGCGAGGTCGGCGCGGGTGTCGGGCTGGCCGACCTTGATCTTGATGCCGCCGATGCCGCTGGCGCGCGCGGCCCGGGTGTTGTCCAGGACCTGCTCCAGGGGGGTCGACAGGAACCCGCCGGAGGTGTTGTAGCAGGCCACGGCGTCGCGGTGGGCGCCGAGGAGCTTGGCCAGGGGGAGTCCGGCGCGCTTGGCCTTGAGATCCCACAGGGCGATGTCGATGGCGGCGACCGCCTGGGTGGCGAGCCCGCTGCGGCCGACCGAGGCGCCCGCCCACACCAGCCGGGTCCAGATGCGCTGGATGTCGCTGGGGTCCTCGCCGATCAGCTCGGGGGCGATCTCGCGGGCGTGCGCGAACTGGCCGTGGCCGCCGGCCCGCTTGGAGTAGGTGTAGCCGACGCCCTCCCACCCCTCCGCGGTGCGGATCTCGGCGAACAGCATCGACACCGAGGTGAGCGGCCGCTGCCGGCCGGTGAGGACCTTGGCGTCGCTGATGGGGGCGGCCAGCGGCAGGTCGACCCGGGAGAGCACGACCGATTCGATGCGGTCGGCCCCGGTGGGGCGGGGGGTGGCGGCGGGTTCGGGCGGGGTCGCGGTCATCGCGGGCTCCTGGGGTCGAGAGGGCGGTGCGGGCGGCGGGTCCGGGGCGGGTCAGCGCACCTTGGCGATGAGCGCGGACAGCTCGGCGCGCTCGGCGTCGGTGAGGTCCGACAGCGGCGGGCGGACCCGCCCCCCGTCGCGGCCGACGGCGGTGAGGCCGGCCTTGACGATGGACACGGCGTAGCCGCGGGACCGGTCGCGGATGTCCAGGTAGGGGATGACGAACTCGTTGAGGCGGCGGTAGACCTCGGTGCGGTCCTGGGCGCGCACCGCGGCGTAGAAGTCGAGGGCGAACTCGGGCAGGAAGTTGTAGAGCGCGGAGGAGTAGGTGCTGACGCCGAGCTGGAGCAGCGGCAGCGCGTAGGTCTCGGCGGTGGGCAGCCCGCCGATGTAGATGAGCCGGTCGCCGACCTTGGCGTAGACGCGGGCCATGGTCTCGATGTTGCCGACGCCGTCCTTGAGCCCGATGAGGTTGGGGTGGCGGTCGGCGAGGACGGCCACGCTCTCGTCGGTGAACACGGCGTTGGACCGGCTGTAGACGATCACGCCGAGGTCGGTGGCCGCGCACACGGCGCTGACGTGCTCGACCAGGCCGGCCTGCCCGGCCTCGGTGAGGTAGGGCGGCATCAGCAGGACGCCGTCGGCGCCGGCCTCCTGGGCGGCGCGGGCCTGGGCGGCGGCGGTGGCGGTGCCGCCGGTGGCGGGGGCGACCACGGGCACCGCGCCGTCGATCTCGGCGACGGCGGTGCGCACGACCCGGTCGATCTCGGCCGAGGTGAGCGAGAACCCCTCCCCCGTGCCGCCGGCCGCGAACAGCCCGGCCACCCCGAACCCGGCCTGCCAGGCCAGGTGCTCGCGGTAGCGGTGCTCGTCGAAGGCGAGGTCGGCGTCGAAGTGGGTCACGGGGAAGGACAGGAGGCCGGACTTGAGCCGGGTGGCCAGGTCACCGGGGTGCAACGGGTTCACGCGTCCTCCTTGGGATCGGCGGGCCGGGACTTCCCTGTCCGGGACCCCGCGCTGTCTGGCCGATACCGTACGGAGTGGCGCGTGATGCTGTCCAAGATCTGTTGGGCATCAACTGATACCGGACCGGCATCAGGCGCCCGCGCCGGGCGCCGGCGCCCACACCTCCAGGGCGCGCAGCAGCGCGGGGTTGCCGGTGTGGCGGGGCCAGAGCAGGTGGAGTTCGACCGGGTCGTCGGGGAGTCCGGCGAGTTCGCGGTAGGCGACGCCGGCGACGCCCAGGCCGGTCGCCGACTCGGGGACGAACGCCACCCCGCGCCCGGCGGCCACCAGCCAGACCATGGTGAGGATCTGGCTGACGGTGTGCACCACGTTCTGGTGGGCGATGGGCACCAGAGAGACGACGAGGTCGTAGAAGTAGCGGGCCCGGGTGGGCGAGTGCATGATCAGGGGCACCCCGGCGAGGTCGTCGCCGGTGACCGGGCGGTCGGCGGCCGCGAGGGGGTGGTCGGCGGGGACCGCCACCAGCATCCGCTCGCGGTGCTGCACCCGCGAGCCGAACAGGTCGGTGTCGAACGGCGGGCGGGCGAGGCCGAGGTCGACCTCGCCGGTGAGCAGCGCCGCCACCTGTTCGCGGGTGACCATCTCGAACAGCTCGACGTCGATGTCGGGCAGCACGTCCTCCAGCTCGTTGAGGAGCCGGCCCAGGACGCCGTAGGAGGAGGCGGCGGTGAACCCGATGCGCAGCGTGCCGCTCGACCCGGCGGAGATGCGCCGGGCGAGGTCGGGGGCGCTGTCGGCGAGGGCGAGCAGGCGCCGCGCCTCGACCAGGAACGCGGTGCCGGCGGTGGTCAGCGCGACGTGCCGCCGGTCGCGCTCCAGCAGGCGGACGCCGACCTCGCGCTCCAGCTTCTGGATCTGCCGGCTCAGCGGGGGCTGGGTCATGGACAGCCGCTCGGCGGCCCGCCCGAAGTGCAGTTCCTCGGCGACGGCCACGAAGCCGCGCAGTTGCTCGAAGGAGAACATGATGCCGAAATGGTATCACCTTATGCTGAATTAGCCTTGGACAGGCATAAAACGCCCTCCTAGGCTGCCAGTCACTCGGCGACGTGACGGCACTCACAGTGCCCCCGCCGGCGAGCGGCCTCGACATCGAAGGAGAACGCATGACCCAGGTCCGGAGGATGAGACTGGCGCGCCGAGGGGCCGTGCCCGCTCTCGTGGCGGCCCTCTCCCTGTCCGTGGCCGCGTGCGGCGGCAACCTGTCCGGCGGCGGGGGCGGCGACGCCTTCCCGAGCGGCCCGGTCACCGTCGCGGTCGGCCAGGACCCCGGCGGCAGCACCGACCTGATCGGCCGCGCCCTCGCCGAGGCGGCGGCGGACGACCTCGGGGTCGCGATGCCCGTCGTCAACACGCCCGGCGCCAACGGCGCGCTGGCGGCCAACGAGGTGGCCGGCGAGGAGCCCGACGGCCACAACCTGCTCGTCCTCAACGCCTCGCTGGCCGCCATCACCCCGCTCGCGGTCGGGGAGGACGAGGCCGTCTCCGTCGAGGACTTCGAGATCGTCACCGGCGTCTCCCGCGACGACTACGTGCTGGTGGTCCCGGCGGCGTCCGACGTCACGACCCTGGACGACCTGGCCGACTCCGGGGAGGAGCTGAAGTTCGGCACCACGGGCGTGGGCACCGGCAGCCAGCTCGCCCAGGAGCTGCTGTTCGCCCAGGCCGACATCCCGGCCGAGGCCGTGCCGTTCGACGGCGGCGCCCCGACGCTGACCGCCCTGCTCGGCGAGGAGGTCGACGTCGCCGCCATCCAGCTCGGCGAGGCGATCGGCCAGATCGAGGCGGGCGAGCTGACCCCCCTCGTCACCTTCGCGGCGGAGCGCAACGAGTACCTGCCCGACACCCCGACGGCGGTCGAGGAGGGCTACGACGCCGAGGTCGCCCAGTACCGGGCGATCGCCGCCCCCAAGGGCACCCCGCAGGAGGTCGTGGACCGGCTGCGCGAGGCCTTCCAGGCCGCCTTCGCGTCGGAGGACTACCAGCGGTTCAACGAGGAGAACCTGCTGACCCCGCACGAGGTCGACGGCGCGCAGATCACCGAGGAGTGGGGCACCGCCCTGGAGGACTACCGGGCCACCACCGAGGAGTACGGCATCGACCTCGGGGGCGGTCAGTGATCGTGCGGCGGCGGAAGGCCGACGGCGCGCCCGGCCCGGAGGGCGGCCCCGGCGCCGCCCCCGCGCCGGGCGGCCCGGCCGGCGCCCCGCCCGCCGCCGCGGCCCCGTCCGCCGGGACCGGCGAGCCCGCCCCGCCCCCCGGGCCCGCTATGGACCCGGCCGACGCGGTCGGCGCGGCCGGGGGCCCGGCGCCGGAGGGCGCCCCCGCCCCCGGCACTGCGGGCCCGGACGCGGTCCCCGCCGCATCCCCCGACTCCCCCGAAGCGGCCGCCGACGGCGCCGACGGGCCGCCGCCCGCGGGCCCGCCGGCCAACCTGGTCGCCGCGCTGATCGTGGTCGCCCTCGGGATCGCCGCGATGGCCGGCGCCCGCGCCCTGGGCCTGGGCAGCCCGGCCGAACCCGAGGCCGGCGCCTGGCCGTTCGCCATCGGCGCCGCGCTCACCTGCCTGGGGGCGGCCCTGGCCGCGCGGGCGCGGCGCACCGCCGACGCCGAGGCGTTCACCGCCGCGTCCTGGCGGGTCGCCGCGGCGCTGGCCACCATGGTCGTGTTCGTCGCCGTCATCGGCGTGATCGGGTTCGAGATCCCGACCGCCCTGCTCGCGTTCGTCTGGCTGCGGTTCCTCGGCGGCGAGTCGTGGCGGCTCTCCGCGGTCACCGCGGTCGCGATCACGGTCGCGTTCTACGCGGTCTTCGTCGGCGCGCTGGGCGTGCCGGTCCCCCACCTCTTCTAGGAGCGACGTTGGACTCCCTCGCCCCCATGATCGACGGGTTCGGCGTCGTCCTCGAACCGGTCAACCTGCTGTACTGCCTGATCGGCGTCGTCGTCGGGATGCTCGTCGGCGTCCTGCCCGGCCTGGGCCCGGCGGCGACCATCGCGATCCTGCTCCCGCTGACCTACGGCATCGAGCCGGTGACGGCCGTCATCATGCTCGCCGGCATCTTCTACGGCGCCCAGTACGGCGGCACGATCACGTCGGTGCTGCTGCGGCTGCCCGGCGAGGCGTCGTCGGTGGTCACGGTCTTCGACGGGCACGCCCTGACCCGGCAGGGCCGGGCGGGGACCGCGCTGGGCGTGGCCGCCGTCGGGTCGTTCGTCGGCGGCACCGTGTCGATCGTCGCGCTGTCGCTGCTGGCGCCCGTGGTGGCCGGGTTCGCGCTGGACTTCGGGCCGCCGGAGTACACGGCGCTGGCCCTGCTCGGCATCCTGCTCGTGGCCACGGTGAGCAACGGGGGCCGGGTGAAGGCGGTCGTCGCCGCCTGCGTGGGCCTGCTGCTGGCGACGGTCGGCCGCGACATGTTCACCGGCGCCGAGCGGTTCACCTTCGACTCGCTGTCGCTGGCCGACGGCCTGGACTTCGTGCCGATCGCCATGGGCGTGTTCGGCATCGGCGAGATCCTGCACAACCTGGAGCAGCGGGGCGGCGCCGCCCCGGTGCCCGCCCGGGTGACCGACGTGTGGCCCTCGCGCGCCGACCTGCGGCGGTCGGCGGGCGCGATCGGGCGCGGCTCGGTGCTGGGCTTCCTGCTCGGCATCCTGCCGGGCGGCGGCGCCACGCTGTCGTCGCTGGCCGCCTACGCCGTGGAGAAGCGGGTGTCGAAGACGCCGGAGCGCTTCGGCAAGGGCGCGGTGGAGGGGGTGGCCGCCCCCGAGACGGCGAACAACGCGGCGTCGACGTCGTCGTTCATCCCGCTGCTGACGCTGGGCATCCCCGCCAACGCGACCATGGCGATGATCTTCGGCGCGCTGCTCATCCAGGGGGTGACCCCGGGGCCGCAGCTCGTCTCCACCGACCCGGACCTGTTCTGGGGGGTGGTGAACTCCATGTACATCGGCAACGTGCTGCTGCTGATCATGAGCATCCCGCTGGTGGGGCTGTTCGTGCGCATCCTGCGGGTGCGCGCCACCGTGCTGGCCCCGATCACCGTGCTGATCACCCTCA
This sequence comes from Nocardiopsis trehalosi NBRC 14201, assembly GCF_001552555.1. Taxonomy (GTDB): domain Bacteria; phylum Actinomycetota; class Actinomycetes; order Streptosporangiales; family Streptosporangiaceae; genus Nocardiopsis_B; species Nocardiopsis_B trehalosi. The sequence goes on from NZ_BCRK01000235.1 coordinate 7,407, forward strand.
TCGGGGTCTACACGGTCCGCAACAGCGTCTTCGACATCGCCCTGGTGATCGTGTTCGGGCTCGTGGGCTACCTGATGAAGAAGTTCGGGTTCGAGCCGGGGCCGCTCGTGCTGGCGTTCGTCCTCGGGTCGCTGCTGGAGACGTCGCTGCGCCGGTCGCTGCTGGTGTTCGACGGCGACCCCACCGGGTTCCTGACCCGCCCGATCTCCGGGACGCTGCTGGCGGTGCTCGTGGTGGTGCTGCTGGTCCCCGCCGGGCGGTGGCTGCTGCGGCGCCGGGCGGCGGCCGCGCGCCCCGCCGCCGAACGGGAGAAGGCCGACTCCTGACCCGCTCCCCCGCCCCCGCCGCGCCGCCCCCGCCGGACACCTCCGGCGGGGG
>NZ_BCRK01000236.1 GCF_001552555.1 Nocardiopsis trehalosi NBRC 14201
GGGGCCGCCGCCGACCCGCCACGCCGGGTCGGCGGCGAGGTGTCGGGCGGGGTCGGCGGCGTCCTCCGGGGCCCTTGGGCCTTGCCCCGATCCTCCGGGGGCGGCGTCGGCGTGTCCAGGACTCGCTGATCCCCTGCTCACCGAGCGCACCTGCGCGCGGCGTGTGGTAATCGGCGGCGCCCGGCCGTCCTCGGCCGCCTCCGTCCGTGGGCGGTGGCAGCGGGGCGGCACGCGCGAGGGCGAGGAACGCGGCGGTCGATCGCACCGGGTCGGCGGCGTCGCCGACGACCGCCCATCCCGGGCTCGGATGTCCCGACGGGTGGGCACGGCTGACCGTCCATCCGTACTGAGAGGGGCCGGCACGGTGGGGCCGGCCTCGGCGCGGCGGGCGGCGTCCACCGTCGGTGGGGGCCGCGGTCCCGTCATGGGGGCCGGGCGGCTTCTCCGGAGCGGGGCACGAATGATGGGGGTCGGGGTTCCCAGGGAGCGGAGGCGACTCGTGGGGGCGGGTTTCTCCGGGAGCGGGGCCGACTGCGGGGCGGCGTCCACGCTCCGGGGGCGAGGGCGACTCCCCGGTGGGGTGGCGCCCGCGCCCGGTGGGCGGGGCGGGCGCCGGCGTGACGTCAGACCTCTTCCTCGTCCTCCTCGGCCTCCGCGGTGCCGGCCTCGGTCTCCTCGGCGGCCGTGGCGTCCTCGGCGGCGGTCGCGTCCTCGGCGGCAGTGACGTCCTCCGCGGCGGTGGCGTCCTCGGCGGCCTTCACGTCCGCCTCCTCCGACTTCGGCTTCCAGTCCTCGTAACCGTCGTAGCCGTACCCGTGGTCGTGGCCGCCCTTGCCATGGCCGTGGTCGTGGCCGTCCTTGCCGTGGCCGTGGTCGTGCCCGCCCTTGCCGTGGCCGTGGCCGTGCTCACCCTTGCCCTTGCCGTGCCCGTCCTCGTCGTGACCGCCCTTGCCGTGGCCGTGGCCGTGGCCGTGGTCGTGCCCGTGGTCGTGCCCGTCCTTCTTGTCGCCGTGGTGCTGGGAGCGGTCGATGCCCTGGTCCTGGTGCCCGTCGAAGTCGCCCGCGTAGGCGGCGGAGGCGCCCATCAGGCCCAGGGCCGCACCGGCGGCGGCGGTCAGGACGGCGGTGGCGGCGGTTCGCTTGAAGGTCACGGAGGTCCCCCTCTTTCTGTAACGAAATGATCACTGACGGTGATCACTGTAATCAGAGGGGACCGTTGTCTCCAGTTCCGCGCCCCGTGTCCCGTCCGTGGCGTGCCGCGTGTTCTGCCCGTTCAGGCCGGATAGCAGCGCACCTCGGCCGCCTTCACCCCCGCCCACACGCGTGTCCCCGGCTCCAGACCGAGGTCGGCCAGCGCCGCCGGGGTGATGTCGGCGTTGACCGCCGGCGCCCCGTCGAGCCGCACCCGCACCTGGTCGCCGAACCGCTCGACGCCCGCGACCGTCAGCGGCCACACGTTGCGCGGGCTGCCGTCGGGCCGCTCCCGGTACAGCGCGACCGCCCGGGGCGGGAACGCGACGAACACCGGCCCCCGGTGCTCCCCGGCGACCGCCACCCGCCCTTCCGGCCCGCCGCCCTCGACCGCAACGGACGTCCCCTCGGCCGTGCCCCGGTAGAGGTTGAGCCCGACGAGGCGGGCCACGTACCCGGTGCGCGGCCGCCGCGCGACCTCGGCCGGGGGACCCTCCTGCACCACGCGCCCCTCCTCGATGACGGTCACCCGGTCGGCGAGCACCATCGCGTCCAGCGGGTCGTGCGTGACGAGCACGGTGGCCGCCTCGACCTCGGCGAGGTGGTGGCGCAGCCCCGACCGCACCTCCACCCGGGTGTGCGCGTCCAGGGCGGCCAGCGGCTCGTCGAGCAGCAGCAGTCGCGGCCGCACCGCCAGCGCCCGCGCCAGCGCGACCCGCTGCGCCTGCCCGCCCGACAGCGCCCGCGGCCGCAGGTGCGCCCGGTCGGCCAGCCCGACCCGCTCCAGCAGCTCCAGCGCCGCCGCCCGAGCCCGCGCGCGCGGCACCCCGGCGCAGCGGGGCCCGAACGCCACGTTGTCGACCGCGCTGAGGTGCGCGAACAGCAGATAGTCCTGGAAGACCATGCCGATCGGCCGGCGCTCGGTGGGCGTGGTGGTCACGTCGGCGCCGTCGAGCCGGACGTGCCCGCCGGTCAGCGACTCCAGCCCCGCCAGCGCGCGCAGCGCCGTGGACTTGCCCGCCCCGTTGGGGCCGAGCAGCGCCACGACCTCGCCGCGCGCCGCGGTCAGCCGGGCGTCGAGCCGGAACCCGCCGCGGTCGACCACCAGGTGGGCGTCGAGGCCGCCGGGCGCGGTCACGGGGTCGCCACCCAGCGGTCGCGCAGCGCGGCCAGGACGGCCAGCGACACCGCGAGCAGCACCAGGCTCAGCACCACCGCCGACTCCGGGCTCTCCTGCATCGCCAGGTAGACGGCGAGCGGCATGGTCTGGGTGCGCCCCGGGAAGTTCCCGGCGAACGTGATGGTCGCCCCGAACTCGCCGAGCGCCCGCGCCCACGCCAGCACCGCGCCCGCCACCACGCCCGGCGCGACCATCGGCAGGGTGACCCGGCGGAAGACCGTCCACCGGTTCGCGCCGAGGGTGGCGGCGGCCTCCTCGTAGCGGCGGTCGGCCCCGCGCAGCGCCCCCTCGACGCTGATCACCAGGAACGGCATGGCCACGAACACCTGGGCGACCACGACCGCGGCGGGGGTGAACGGCAGCGACAGCCCCCACCACTCGTACAGATGCCGGCCGACCACCCCGTTGCGGCCCAGGACGAGCAGCAGCGCCACCCCGCCCACCACGGGCGGGATGACCAGCGGCACCGTCACCAGCGCCCGCACCAGGCGCCGCCCGGGGAACGCGGTGCGCGCCAGCAGCCAGGCCAGCGGGACGCCCAGGACCAGCGCCGCCCCGGTGGCCGCGGTGGCGGTGGTCAGCGACAGCAGCAGCGCGCCGCGCACCTCCGGCAGAAGCAGCCGGGTGCCGAGCGTCGACCACGGCGCGCGGAGCAGCAGCCCGGCGAAGGGCAGCACCAGGAACGCCAGCCCGATCACGGCCGGCACGACCAGGGGCCACGGGAACCGCCCCGCGCCCACGCGCAGGCCGCGCCCGGCCCGGGGGCGGGCCGGGGCGGGGCGCGGTGCGCGCGGGGTGCCGGCCACGGGTCAGACCACCGTGAACCCGGCGCCGGACAGCACCTCGGCGCCCTCGGCGGAGGTGACCAGGTCGACCCACTCCCGCGCCAGGCCGGGTTCCGGCGCGTCGGTGAGGACGGCCACGGGGTAGTCGTTGGCGGCGCCGGCGGCCTCGTCGAACGGGACGCCCTCGACGTCGTCCCCGGCCGCCAGCACGTCCGTTCGGTACACCAGGGCGGCGTCGACCTCGCCGAGGCGGACCTTGGTCAGCGCGGCCTTGACGTCCTGCTCCTCGGTCACCGGGACGACGTCGACCCCGGCGGCGTCGAGCACCTGCGCGGCGGCCGCCCCGCACGGCACCTCGGCGGCGCACAGCGCGACGGCCGTCCCGGGGTCGGCGAGGTCGGCGAGGCCGCCGACCCCGGCCGGGTTGCCGGGCGGGACCGCGATCTCCAGGGTGTTGGCGGCGAACACGACGGGCTCGGCGGCGGTGCGCCCGGCGTCCTCGACGTCGGCCATGGTGGCGGTGTCGGCGGAGGCGAACACGTCGGCGGGCGCGCCCTCGCCGATCTGCCCGGCCAGGGCGGAGCTGCCCGCGAAGTTGAACACGACCTCGGTGCCGGGGTGGTCCGCCTCGAACCGGGTGCCCAGCTCCTCGAACGTCCCGGTCAGCGAGGCGGCGGCGAACACCGTGAGGGTGGCCCCGATGCCCGCCCCGGAGCCGCCGTCGGCGACGCCGCCGCACGCGGTGGCGGCGGCCAGGAGCAGGGCGGCGGCACCGGCGCCGCCGGCCGTTCGGCGGTGGTCACCCATGGCGCTCGCCCCGCAGCGGCGTGCTCTCCACGATCACGGTGGTGGACTTGACGATCGCGGTGGCGACCGACCCGACCTCCAGCCCCAGTTCCTCGGCGGCCTCGCGGCTCATCAGCGACACCACGCGGTGCGGCCCCGCCTGGAGTTCGACCTGGGCCATGACGTCGCCGAGGACCACGTCGGTGACCAGGCCCCGGAAGCGGTTGCGGGCGGAGGAGCGGTGCCGGTCGGGGTCGCCGTCGGAGTCGCCGCGCAGGAACGCGGCGAGTTCGGCGCCGTCGACGCGGCGCCGGCCGCGGTCGTCGCGGGTGGCGGGCAGGCGCCCGGAATCGACCCAGCGGCGCACGGTGTCGGCGCTTACCCCGGTAAGGGCGGCGACGTCGCTTATGGGGAAGTTCGGCACGGGGGCAATCTACCCCTCGCACATCAACGCGAAAATAGAGAAATACGCGGAATCTGCGCGCATCTCACGGCGATCACCCTCGCATCCGCCGGAACCGCCCCGGAGTCGTGCCACCACCACCCCGCCGCGGCGTGCTGTCGCCATGGCGCGCCGGACCGCCGACTCCTACCGTTGGACCTACATCGGAACAGGAAGACGAGGGTCACATGACGGGCAGCCTGGCGGCGACGGTCCGGTCCGGCTTCGCCGCGGCCCGCGCCGAGGCGGCGGCACGCCGCGCGCCCGCCGAGCGCATCGTCGAACTCCTGCACCTGCTCACCTCGCTGGCCCTGGCGCTGCTCTACCTGCTGCCCGCCGCGCTGCTCGTCGCCTCCTGGACGCTGGCCTCGGTGAGCGCGGCCGGCCTCATCAGCGGCCTCGCCGACGTCCGCGCCGCCGAGACCGCCGCGGTGGCCGGCCTGCTCCTGCTCGCCCCCGCCGCGGCCGGGCTGACCGCCCGCCTGGCCTGCCGGGTCCAGCGCAGCCGGCTGCACGGCGTCCTCGGCCTCACCGCACCCGCGGCCCCGGCGCCCGACCCCGACGGCCCCGCCTCCGCGCCCGCCCGCGCCCTGTCCTTCCTCTACGGCCGCGGCGCCTGGGGCGCCATCGTGTCCAGCACCGCCGTCGGGCTGGTCGGCACCTTCTCCGGCGGGATCGCGGTCGGCCTGGTCGTCTACGGCGTCGCCGCGTCGGCCGGGTCGCTGCTGGGCATCGCCTACGCCTCCACCGCCGGCTCGATCGACGGCCTCGGCCTGCCGCTGCTGCTCGTGGTCCTCGGCCCGCTGGGCGCCCTGGTCGGGATGCGGCTCGTCCCCGTCCTCGTGCTGCTGGAGGCCGAGACCACCCGGCGGCTCCTCTTCGACGCCCCTGACGTGCGCATCCGCCGCCGCCTCGCACAGGTGCAGGACAGCCGGCTGCGCATGGTCGACGCCGCCGAGGCCGAGCGGCGCCGCATCGAACGCGACCTGCACGACGGCGCCCAGCAGCGCCTCCTCCTCGTCACCATGACCCTCACCCGGGCCCGCGCCCGGTTCGACCGCGACCCCGCCCTGGCCCGCCAACTGCTGGACCAGGCCAGTGCCGAGGCGCGCGAGGTCATGGCCGAACTGCGCGAGGTCGCCCGCGGCCTGCACCCCCGGGTCCTGACCGACCACGGGCTCGACGCGGCCCTGCCCGTCGCCGCCGGACGCTGCCCGGTGCCGGTCCGCGTCGACACCGACCTGCCCGACCGCCCCTCGCCGCGCGCCGAGGGCGTCGCCTACTACGTCGCGTGCGAGGCGCTGACCAACGTCGCCAAGCACGCCCGCGCCGCGTCGGCGTCGGTGCGCGCCGAACGGGTCGCCGCCCGCAGCGGCGACCTGCTCCGCCTCACCGTCCGCGACGATGGCGCGGGCGGCGCCGACCCCGACTCCGGGACCGGCCTGTACGGCCTGTGGGACCGGGTCGCCGCCGTCGACGGGACCCTCGCCGTCCGCAGCCCGGTGGGCGGCGGCACCACCCTCACCGCCGACATCCCCTGGAGGGCCTGACCATGCGGATCATCATCGCCGAGGACTCCGTCCTGCTGCGCAGCGGCATGGCGCGGCTGCTGGCGGACGAGGGGGTGGAGATACTCGCCGAGTGCGGCGACGCCGCCGAACTGCTCGCCGCGGTCGAGCGGCACAGCGGCGCGGTCGACCTGTGCCTGATCGACATCCGCATGCCGCCCACCTACTCCGAGGAGGGCATCGAGGCCGCCGTCCGCATCCGCCGGGAGCACCCCGGCGTCGCGGTGCTCCTGCTCTCCCAGCACGTCGTCAGCCGCTACGCCGCCGACCTGCTCGGCGGCGGATCGGCGAAGGTCGGCTACCTGCTCAAGGACCGGGTGGCCGACATCGACGAGTTCCTCGTGGCCCTGCGCCGCGTCGCCGGCGGCGGCGCGGCCATCGATCCGGAGGTCGTGACCCAGTTGCTCACCCGTACCCGCGACTCCGCCGTGGAGCGGCTCAGCCCGCGCGAGGCCGAGGTGCTCGGCGTCATGGCCGAGGGGCTGAACAACGCGGGCATCGCCGCCCGCCTGTTCGTCACCGAGCGCGCCGTCGAGAAGCACATCCGCTCCATCTTCACCAAGCTCGACCTCGGCCAGGCACCCCACGACCACCGGCGCGTCCTCGCCGTCCTGCGCTACCTGCGCGACACGGGCGAGCGCACCCTCAGCCCGTGACACGGCACGACCAGGGGCCCGCCCGCCCCGGAGAGGCAGCACCATGACGTTCACCGGACGAGGGCTCTACGCCGCTTCCAGCAAGGAACCGCGGCGCCGCAGACGCGGCGCCTGGCTCCTGGTCGGCGCGGTCCTCGCGCTGGCCCTGCTGGTCACCGGCGTGATCGGCGCGGTCTCCAACGTCCACGTCGACCTGGAACCGCGCAGCGACACCTACGGCGGCGTCGAGCGCATCGCCATCGAGAGCGAGGCCTCCGGGACGATCACCGTCACCGGGGCCGCCCCCGGCGCCCCCGCGCCGCCGGACGCGCCCGAGCCGCCCGACCCCCCGGCCGGGGCCGAGGACCGGCCCGAACCCGCGCCCCGCCCGGTGGCGGTCGGCGAGGTCACCGTCGACCGGTCCTTCAGCGGGTCCCCGGTGGACCGCCCCGAGGAGAACGCGGAGCTGGAGGAGGGCACGCTTGAACTCGACGCCTCCTGCGCCGGCTTCTTCAGCGGGTGCGCCGCCGACTACGAGATCACGGTGCCGGCCGGCGTCGCCGTGGAGATCGAGGCCGACAGCGCCGACGTCGAGGTCGCCGGGGTCGACGCGCCCGTCAACGTCGAGACCTCCAGCGGCACGATCGACCTCGCCGGCGTCACGGGCGACGTGGAGGTGAGCAGCTCCTCCGGCGACCTCTCCCTGGACGGGATCGAGGGCGGCGTCGACGCCGACACCGAGACCGGCTCCGTGACCGTCGCGGGCAACGGCCCGTACATCTCGGTCGAGTCCACCAGGGGCGAGATCGACCTGCGGGGGTTCGACGCCGACAGCGTCGAGGCCGAGTCCACCACCGGCGAGGTCGCCCTCGACGGCGCGTTCCGCACCGCCGCCGTCGAGACCACCACGGGTTCGGTCGAGATCACGGCCGCCGAGCGGTTCGACCTGCTGGAGGTGGAGTCCACGACCGGCTCGGTCGGCGTCCTCGTCCCCGAGGGCGGCGCCTACCGGGTCCTGGGCGAGAGCGTGACCGGTGACCGCGCGGTCGACGTCGCGGTCGACGGTGACGCCCGGTCGGTCATCGACGCCACGACCACCACGGGCTCGGTCACCGTCGGGCACGCCTAGCCGTCGTTCCGGGCGCGGCGGGGCGGGCGGCGGC
>NZ_BCRK01000237.1 GCF_001552555.1 Nocardiopsis trehalosi NBRC 14201
GTGGCCGGGGGTGCGGCCCCGGCCACCCGCCCGATACCCCTCCTTACGGCCACCCCACGCACCCCGGCCCGCACGCCCCACCCGTCTTACCCCGACCGATCGGCCGACGGTCGGCTGACCCGGCGCGCCTCCGCGCGGCCGCCCGATGCCACGCGGACCGGCCACCCGTCCGCTCCTCCGCCGGGCGCCGGCGGCGATCACATGGCGAAGACGCGGGTGGGCCGCAGCAGGACGGCGGTCCGGCGCTGCTCGACCATCGCCCGGTCGTAGTCGGCCCAGTCGTCGTGTGTCCCCCCGGCCGCCGTGAACACGCGCCGCAGCAGGCGCCGTACCCCGTCGGCGTCGACGCCCTCGAAGGGGTCGTCGTACCCGACCAGGTCGACCTCGCCCTCGACGGAGGCCCAGTGGTAGTCGGGCTGGAACACCAGGGTCGCCCGGGGGCGCGCCCGCAGGAAGCGCAGCTTGACGCTCGTGGCGGGGGTGGTGAACGCCAGGACGGGCCCGCCGGTCAGGGGGTGCTCGGCGAGCCCGGCGGAGACCACGCTCGACTGGATCGACCCGTCCGCCCGGACCGTGGAGACCACGCAGCGGTGTCCACCCCGATCGATCAGCGCCCGCACGTCGTCCAGAGTGGCCATGGTCTCCTCGTCGGGCGGCACCGCCGCCGGTCGCGCGCCCGCACGTCCGGGCGCGGCGTGACCGGTGCAACACCCCCCGCACGCCGGTTCTTCCGCCCGCCCGCGCACCGCTCCGGCGGCGGGAGCGTCGCGGTCCCCGGCGGCCGCGCCCGCCGGGGACCGCTCCGGACGGTCAGCCGAGGTTGCGCTGCCGCACGTCCCAGTCGGTGGAGCACAGGCCGCAGTCGGGGCCGACGAACCACCGGCCGGCGGCCGCGTCGCCCTTGAGCCGCCAGTCCAGCCACGCGGTGCCGACCCGGCCGTACTCGCCGCCGTTGGGCTGGCCGAACGTGCCGGTGTGGCCGACGTCCAGGTTGCCCATGAACGCGGGCAGGCCCGCGGGCAGGCGGTTCCAGTCGTCCATGGCGTTCTCGTAGGCGATGTCGCTCGGTCCGCCCGCGAAGTAGGCGATGGGGGCGTGCAGGTCGGCGAGCAGGTGGTTGTCGCGGTCGCTCAGCAGGCCGCTGTTCCACAGGACGGTGGTCGTGATGCGCGGGTCGTCGGCCACCTCGTAGGTCTCCAACCCCCCGCAGGACTGGCCCATGACCGCGATGCCGCCGGTGTCGATGTGACCGCGGTACTCGCTGAGCAGCCGGTCGTTCTCGTCGATCGCCCAATCGACCGCCTCGGTCAGCATCTCGGGGTCGGTCCGGCCGATCCCGCCGGGGCGGCCGTTGGCGATGACCAGGTATCCGTGGGACGCGAACTCGGTGAGGATGTTCTCGAACATCGTCCCGTCGGCCAGGCAGCCGCCGTTGCCCCAGGCGACGATCGGCAGGTCGACGTCGTCGGGCAGCTCGGCGGGGCGGTAGACCGTGTGCCCGGGCAGCCGCCAGGTGGTCACGTACTCGGCGTCGTAGGGCCCCGTTCCGGCGGTGGTCCGCACGGGTTCGGCGGCCGCCGGCCCCGCCAGGACGGGGACGGCGAGCGCGGCGGCGAGCAGGCCCGCGAACGCGGCCGCCACCCGGCGCGGCCACATCGGTGATCTCATGTCGCTCCTCAGGGGGAAGGGCGCGGCGGGCCATCCGTACCTTCTCCCCGCCGCCCGTCGAACATCCGACGGCGGTCACGCCCTGTCAACGGAGGTGACGCGAGGACGGGTCATATCACCGATACGGAGCGCGATGCCGCCAGGTGCCCCACCATGCCCGCGATCCGCCCCCCCGTTGATCTTGACCCTGCCGGGGTAGGGGATCGCTCCCATGCCCCGGCGGCGTCAAGATCAACGAGGTCAGGGGCGTATGCCGGGGTGGCCGGATGCGGCCGGGGGGCGCGGGGAAGCGGCGGACCGATTCGGGGAGGGGCGGTGCGCGGCGGGGAATCGGCTGCGTCGAATACGGCGATGACCCGCTGGTACCCGTCGGAGACCCGGCCGACCCGGCCGACCGGGCCCGACGCGACGCGAGAGCGTCAGGAGACGACGGCGACGGCCTCGACCTCGACCAGCTGGTCCGGGTAGCCGAGGACGGTCACGCCGAGCAGCGTGCTCGGCGCGTCGTGCGCGCCGAAGTGGGCGCGGACGACGTCCCACGCCGTCACGAGGTCCGCCGGGTCGGAGGAGGCGACGTACACGGTGGACTTCACGACGTCGGTCAGGCCGGCGCCGGCCCCCGCAAGGGCGGCCTTGAGGTTGCGCATCACCTGCTCGGCCTGAGCGGCGTAGTCGCCGGGGGCGACGGTCGCGCCCTCGGCGTCGAGCGGGCAGGCGCCCGCGGTGAAGACGGTGCGCGCGGTGGAGGCGGGCACCACGGTGGCGTAGGCGTAGTCGACCTCGTCGGTCAGGTCGGGGAATCGGTCGGAACGGAGGAGTTCGATCTCGCTGTTCACATCGGCGAGATTACGGCACCTCCGTTACCGGATCGGTGCGCCCTCCGCCCGCCCGCGCGGAGCCGCGGGAGGGGAGGGGCGCGCTCTCCGGGGAAGGAGGGGCAACGGGGGAGTACCGCGGGCCGGGGCCGTTCCACCCCGTCGGCGGCTCGATCGCGGCGATATGCGAATCTAATGCCCGTATTTCGCCTATTGGGATTGAGGAGCGATACGTGGGCGTTTCCGACTATTTCAACGTCCCGATCGTGGGTGCGCCCATGGCCGGCGGCGCGAGCACGGCCGAACTGGTGGCGGCCGTGCACCGGGCCGGCGGCCTGGGCTTCGTCGCCGCCGGCTACCTCGCCCCCGAGACGACGGCCGACCTCGTCCGGCGCGCCGCCGCCCGGGCCCCGGGGCGGTTCGGCGTCAACCTCTTCGTCCCCGGGGCCGACACCGCCGACCCCTCCGCCGTCGCCGCCTACGGGGCGCGCCTCGCGGCCGACGCCGACCGGCTCGGGGCCGCCCTGGGCCCGGCGCGCTGGGACGACGACCACTACCCGGCCAAGCTCGCCCTGCTGACCGCCGACCCGGTCCCGGTGGTCGGCTTCACCTTCGGCTGCCCCGAGCCGTCCGACGTGCGGGCGCTGCGCCGCGCCGGATCGACCGTCCTCGTCACCGTCACGACCGCCGGGGAGGCCCGGGCGGCGGCCGAGGCCGGGGCCGACGCGCTCGTGGTGCAGGGCGCGGAGGCGGGCGGGCACCAGGGGTCGTTCGAGGACACCTACGAGCGCACCACCCCGCTGCTCGACCTGCTCGCCGAGGTGCGGGCCGCCGTCGACCTCCCGCTGGTCGCGGCGGGCGGGATCGCCTGCGCCGACGACGTGCGCCGGGTCCTGGCCGCGGGCGCCGCGGCGGCGCAGGTCGGCACGGTACTGCTGCGCACCCCGGAGAGCGGGGCGTCGCGCACCCACAAGGACGCCCTCGCCGACCCGAGGTTCACCGCGACCACCGTCACCCGCGCCTTCAGCGGGCGGCGCGCCCGGGCGCTGGTCAACCGGTTCGTCGCCGCCCACGACCGCATCGCCCCCGGCGGCTACCCGCAGGTGCACCACCTCACGGCGCCGCTGCGCGCCGCCGCCGCCCGCGCGGGCGACTCCGAGCGCCTGCACCTGTGGGCGGGCACGGGGTTCCGCGCGGCCGACGACCGCCCCGCCGCCGAGGTCGTCGCCTCCCTCACCACTGCGCTCTGACCACCGCCGGCGGAGGCCGCCACGGCGGACCGCCGAAACGATGACGCCGAGCGCACCCGCCCGGGCGGCGACCGGGGCCGGCCGAAGCCGAGCGGATCGCCTTCTCCGTGAAGCACCGCCGGGGCCGGCCCCGGCCCGGTCGCCGCGCGCCGCCCCGCACGCCGGTGCGGACGGGGCGGGTCGGGCGGTTCAGGTGCGGCCGCGGGCGGGGCGGGGGGAGGGGAGGGCCTGGGCGACCAGGCCGTCCAGCAGCCAGGCGAAGCTCTCGTCGGCCGGGACGTCGAGGAGGAACACCCCCGCCGCCTCCAGCGCGCAGAACCCCTGGACCGCGCTGCGCACGGCGCGGGCCGCGTGGACCCGGTCCGGGCCGGTGATCCCCGTCGCGGCGAGGATGTCCGCCGCGACGGCGGCCGCCGCGTCGGCCGACCGCCGCACCTCCGGGTCGTCGTAGCCGTCGACCGCGAACGACGTCGCCGCGTACAGCCCCGGGTGCTCGCGGGCGTAGGCCCGTTGGGCGATGGCCAGGGCGCGCAGGGCGTCGCCGCCCGACCGGCCGGTGGCGGCCGCCCTGCACCGCGCGGCGATGTCGTCGTGGCCGCGGGCGCACAGCGCGGCGCGCAGTTCGGTGATGCCGCCCGGCAGGTGCGCGTACAGGCTCGGGGCGGCGACGCCGAGGTGGCGGGCGAGGGCGCTGAAGGTCAGCGCGTTTAGCCCGTGCTCGTCGGCGAAGTCGGCGGCCGCGTCGGTGATCGACTTCCGGGTGAGGCCCTTGCGCACCCCATCAGTGTCCCATCCGGGCCGGACACCGGGTTCCTATAGGGTGTAGGAAAGACCCTACGGCTTATAGGAAGAGGCGTCGATGCGTTCTCCGCGCGCACCCCTCCCCGCCGCCGCGGCCGCGGTTCTCACCCTGGTCACCGTCTGCTGCGCCGCCCCCACCGCGGACGGCGACCCGGCGGAACCGGCGGCCGCGGCCGAGCCCACCCGCGTGGAGGGCACGCTCGACAGCGGCGGCGCCACCCGCTCCTTCCTGGTGGACCACCCCGGCGGCGACGGCCCGGTGCCCATGATCATCGCCCTGCACGGCAAGGGCGGCACCGCCGAGGAGATGGCCGAGGTCACCGGGCTGACCGAGGCCGCCGCGGCCGAGGGCATGGGCGTCGCCTACCCGGAGGGCATCGACCGGGGCTGGGGCGACCACCGCGAGCCGACCGACGCCCGCCCCGACCCCGATGCCGACATCGCCTTCCTCACCGCCCTCGCCGACCACCTCGCCGCCGAGTACGGCGCCGACCGCGACCGCGTCTACCTCGCGGGCGTCTCCAACGGCGGCAACACCGCGCTGCGCGCCGCCGCCGAGGAGCCCGAAGCCTTCGCGGGCGTGGCCACCGCCGCCGCCCAGCTCGGCGCCCACCCCGAACCCCAGGTCCCCGAGGGGCCCGTCCCGGCCCTCCTCTTCTACGGGACCGGCGACCCGCTGCGCCCCTACGACGGGCTGCCCGACCCGCCCGAGGAGAGCGAGGACTTCCCGGAGCCGCCGATCGCCTCCATCGGCGCGCGCGACACCGCCGAGGCGTTCGCCGACGCGTCCGGCGCCGACCGCACCGAGGACGACACCCTGCCCGACACGGCACCCGACGACGGCACCACCGTCGAGCGCACCTCGTGGTACACCGACGACGCGGCTCCGGCCGTGCGGCTCTACACCGTCCACGGCGGCGGCCACACCTGGCCGGGCGGCGACAACCGGCACCCGGACGTCCAGGGGCCGTCCACCGAGGATGTCGACGCGAGTGCGCTGGTGGTGGAGTTCTTCGCGCGGCGCTGACCGGTGGAGGCGGGTGTGCGGCGGCCCGGTGGCGGTGGCCGGAACGGGGCCGGGGCCGGGTGGTGGCGACCGGCAGCCTGCTGTCCGGGGGCGGTCCATGGCGGACGTCGATGTGCGTGCGCTGCCGGTGGAGCCCGCACGGCGCTGACCCGGTCGGCCGCCGGCGGCCGACCGGAGCCGTCGGCGCGGCGCCGGGCCCGCCGGGACGGTCGCGCCGGGGACCCCGCCGGACCGGGCCCGCCGAGGTCGCCCGCAGCAGGCGGACCCGCCCCGGCCCCGTCCGGGGCGGGTGCCGGTCAGGCGTGGGCGGCCAGGTGCTCCAGCAGCGGGCCCGTCACCCGGTCGGGGCGCTCCTCGGGCAGCCAGTGGGAGGCGCCCGCCAGCGGGGTGTAGGTGTAGGGCGCGGTCACCCAGTCGCCGGTGGCCTCGGCCGCCGCCGCGGTGAACGCGACGTCGCCGTCGCCCCACAGGTACCGCGTGGGCACCCCGATCGCGGGCGCGTCGGCGGCGTCGCCGTGCAGCGCGCGGTACCAGTTGAGCGCGGCGGTGAGGGCGCCGGGCGCCGACAGCCGGCGCACGTTGTCGGCGACCAGGTCGTCGGGCACCCGCCCCCCGTAGAGGCGGGCGAGCGCCGCCCCGCCGTCGGCCAGCAGCGCGGCCTCGGCCGCGCCCTCGCGGCGGAACGCCCGGATGTAGCCGAGCCGGTCGCGCTGCTCCGCCGACGCCGCGGTGGCCGCCGCCAGCGCGCGCGGGTGCGGCGTCGACAGGACGACCAGGGACGCCACCCGCTCGGCGTGGAGCGCCGCCACCGGCCAGGCCACCACCCCGCCCCAGTCGTGGGCGACGAGGTGGAAGCGGTCGGCCCCCAGCGCGTCGGCGAACGCGATGACGTCGGCGGCCAGTTCGGCCACCGCGTAGTCCGCCGGGTCGGCGGGCCGGGCGCCGGGGGAGTACCCGCGCTGGTCGACGGCCACCGCGCGGTACCCGGCGGCGGCGACCGCCGCGAGCTGGCCGCGCCACGAGGTGGCGAACTCGGGGAAACCGTGCAGGAACAGCACGAGCGGCGCGCCGGGCGGCCCGGCCGCCAGCGCGTCGAACTCCAGGCCGCGGGCGGGCAGCGTCAGCGGTTCGGTTCCGGGGGCGATGGGGGCCACGGGCACCTCCTCGGCGGGTCGTGCCCACGCTACCGGCCACCCCCGGCGCGCGGGGGAACGGCCGGTAGACTCCGGCCGTACGGCCCGGCGGGCGCCCGCGCCCGCCCCCCGCCCATCACGGGAGCACCCATGCGCCCCACGGTCGCCCTGCCCGGCAGCCCGACGTGGCGGGTGCAGCTCGACCGGGCCATGTGGGTGGCCGGTGTGCGGTCGCTGATGCTCCAGGCCCTGCACCCGGTGGCCATGCAGGGCGTGTGGCAGCGCTCCGACTTCATGGACGACCCCACCGGCCGACTCCTGCGCACCGCCGACTACGTCGCCACCACGACCTACGGCAGCCCCGAGGAGGCCGAATCGCTCGGGGCGCGGGTCCGCGCCGTCCACCGGCGGCTGGTGTTCACCGACCCCGCCACGGGGCGGCGGCACCGCGCCGACGACCCCGACCTGCTCACCTGGGTGCACTGCGCCGAGGCCGCCTCCTACCTGGAGGTGGTCACCCGTGCGGGGGTGCGGCTGTCGCGCGCCGACGCCGACCGCTACCTGGCCGAGCGCGCCGCCGCCGCCCGCTACGTGGGCCTCGACCTCGGCGGGGTGCCCGGGTCGGTCGGGGCCCTGCGCGCCTACCTCGCCCGGACGCGCCCGCTGCTCGCCGCCACCCCGGAGGCGTGCGCCACCGTCCGCTTCCTGCTCCGGCCGCGGGTGCCCGACCGGCTGCGGCGGCTCGCGCCGCTGGCCCCGCTGTGGCTGCCGATCGGCGCGCTGGCCTACCACGCGCTGCCCGCGTGGGCGCGGCGCGCGTACGGCATCCTGCCGGAACCGCCGGGCACGCAGGCCGCGGTGACGGCCGGGCTGCGCGCGGTGCGGGCCGCCCTCAACGCCGTCCCCGACCCGCTCTACCACCGGCTGTTCGCCGACGCGACCGTGCGCCGCGCCCACCGGGCGCGGGCGCGGCTGCGCGCCGCCGGCTACGACGTCCGGGGCGGGCTGGCGGGTGCGGCGGCCCGCGCGGGCCGCCGCACC
>NZ_BCRK01000238.1 GCF_001552555.1 Nocardiopsis trehalosi NBRC 14201
TCGGGGCCACGGCCCCGGCCCGCCGTACCCGTTGCGGTGGCGGCGGAGCCGTTTGGGGCCCGAGCCGCCGGGATAGCGGCGTCCCGTCGGCCGCGGCCGACGGCACGCCCGCGCCGGACGCGGCCGGGCGCCCAGCACACGGATGGAGCGACATGTCCGACGAGCACAGCGACGCCAGGGACCGCGACGCCAAGGACCGCGACCTGGACGCCGCGCGGACCGCGTCGACCGGCCCGCTGACGACCGACACCGGTGTCCGGGTGGAGGACACCGACAACTCCCTCCGGGTGGGCGAGCGCGGGCCCACCCTGATGGAGGACTTCCACTTCCGGGAGAAGATCACCCACTTCGACCACGAGCGCATCCCCGAACGGGTGGTGCACGCCCGGGGCGCGGGCGCCTACGGCTACTTCGAGCCCTACGACTCCTGGTCGCGGTACACGCGGGCGGACTTCCTCGCCGAGCCGGGGCGGCGCACCCCGGTGTTCGTCCGGTTCTCGACGGTGGCGGGGTCGCGCGGGTCGGCCGACACGGTCCGCGACGTCCGGGGCTTCGCCACGAAGTTCTACACCCGGGAGGGCAACTTCGACCTGGTCGGCAACAACATGCCGGTCTTCTTCATCCAGGACGGCATCAAGTTCCCCGACTTCGTGCACGCGGTCAAGCCCGAGCCGCACAACGAGATCCCGCAGGCGCAGTCGGCGCACGACACCCTGTGGGACTTCGTCGGTCTGCAGCCCGAGACCTCGCACATGATCATGTGGCTGATGTCGGACCGCGCCCTGCCGCGCAGCTACCGGATGATGCAGGGGTTCGGGGTGCACACGTTCCGCCTGGTCGACGCCGAGGGCCGGGGCACCTTCGTCAAGTTCCACTGGAAGCCGAAGCTCGGCACCCACTCGCTGGTGTGGGACGAGTGCCAGAAGATCCAGGGCAAGGACCCCGACTTCAACCGGCGCGACCTGTGGGACGCCATCGAGGCCGGCGCGTTCCCCGAATGGGAGCTGGGGTTCCAGCTGGTGCCCGAGGAGGACGAGCACCGGTTCGACTTCGACCTGCTCGACGCCACCAAGATCATCCCGGAGGAGGAGGTCCCGGTCACCCCGGTGGGCCGCATGGTGCTCGACCGCAACCCGGACGACTTCTTCGCCGAGACCGAGCAGATCGCGTTCCACACGGCCAACGTCGTGCCCGGCATCGACTTCACCAACGACCCGCTGCTGCAGGCCCGCAACTTCTCCTACCTGGACACCCAGCTCATCCGGCTCGGCGGCCCGAACTTCCAGCAGATCCCGGTCAACCGGCCGGTCGCCGAGGTCAGCCACAACCAGCGCGACGGCTACGGCCAGCACCGCGTGCACCGCGGCCGCACCAGCTACCACCCCAACTCCCTGGGCGGCGGCTGCCCCGCGCTCGCCGACGCCGACGTGTACCGGCACTACCAGGAGCGCGTCGACGGGCACAAGATCCGCCGCCGCAGCCCCAGCTTCGCCGACCACTACTCGCAGGCCCGGCTGTTCTACAACAGCCTCGCCGACTGGGAGAAGGAGCACCTGCGCGCGGCCTTCCGGTTCGAGCTGGGCAAGTGCACCGACATGGGGGTGCGCGAGCGCGCCGTCGCGAACTTCGCGCACGTCGACCACGAACTGGCCGTCCACATCGCCGAGGGCATCGGGGTGGCCCCGCCGGCGCCGGCCGATGGGGCGGCGGACCACGACCGGTCCTCGCCCGCGCTGAGCCAGGCCACCACGGTCCTCGACACGGTGGCCACCCGGCAGGTGGCCGTGCTCGTCTCCGACGGCGTCGACCTCGACGGCCTGCGCCCCCTGGTCGACGCGCTGGTCGGCCAGGGCGCCCTGGTGGAGCTGCTCGCCGCCACCGACGGCACCGTCCGGGCGGCCGACGGCAGCGAGGTCCGGGTGGACCGCGCGGTGGGCACCGTCGCCTCCGTCGTCTACGACGCCGTCGTGGTGCCCGGCGGCACGGCGCCCGCCGCGCTCGCCGCCGACGGCACCGCGCTGCACTTCGTCACGGAGGCGTTCAAGCACCACAAGGCGGTGGCGGCGCTGGGCGAGGGGGTCGACCTGCTGGCGCGGCTGCCGCTGCCCGAGCTGCGCACGGCCACCGGCGCCGTCCCGGTGGACGACCAGGGGGTCGTCACCGCCCGGCCCGGCGCCGGGCCGGAGTTCGCCGACGCGTTCATCGCCCGGCTCGCCGCCCACCGCGCGTGGGACCGGACGACGGCGTCCGTCCCCGCCTGACCGGCGCGGACCGCCGCGCCCCGCGTCCGGCCGGAGCGGGGCGCGGTCACGCGGCGTCGGCCCACGGGTCGACCGGGACGGTGGCGACGCACCGGCCCCGGTCGTCGAGCAGCCGGCCGTAGATCTTCTCGTAGCGCAGGATCACCCGCCGGTCCTCCACGGTGACGTCGGGGAACCGGTGGGCGATCCGGGCCTGCACCTCCTCCAGCTCCGCGAGCTGGTGCAGGCCGACCACGAGCACCAGGTTGGCCGCGCTGATGGTGTTCGCGCACAACCGCGTCTCCCGCCACCGGCCCAGCTCCGCCGCCACGTGCGCCACGGTGGCGTCCGGCGCCCGCAGCTGCAGGAAGACGCCGAGCGGCAGGTCGAACAGCGGGCGGGCGACGTCGCACCGGAAGATGACCTCGCGCGCGGCGATCAGGTCGGCGAGCCGGCGCCGGACCCGGTGCACCGGCAGGCCCAGCTCCGCCGCCGCCTCGACCGGCGTCGCCCGGCCGCGCCGGTTGAGGTGCCGGAACAGGGCCCGGTCGCCGGGGCCGAGCGGGCGGATGCGCGGCCGGTCCGGCGCCGGGTGCGGCGCCACGCTGCGCGACTCGTCCGGCGAGAGCACCCCCTGCCGCCAGTGCACGCCGCCGTAGAGCAGCCGGAAGATGTTGTGCCGCACCCGCACCGCGCCCGCCACCGGCGAGAAGCGGGTGGCCAGGGTGCGCATCAGTTGGGGCAGGTCGGCCGCGAGCAGGATCGCGAACACCTGGAAGTCGCCGGTGGTGGAGCCCACGGTGATGATGTTGGGGAACCGGGCCAGCGTCCGGGCGACCTCCTCGGTGTCGCTGGGCGCGCAGGTGACCTCCAGGACCGCCCCCAGCGACCGCTCGGGCCCGATCGCGGCGTTGACCCATGCCAGGCCGCGGTCCTCCAGGCGCGCCCAGCGGCGGGCCGCGGTGACCGCCGACACGCCGAGGGCGGCGCCGACCTCGGCCCAGGTGGCGCGCGGGTTGACCTGCAGCGCGTCGACGAGCTGGAGGTCGGCCTCGTGCACCCGGTACGTCATGCGGCCGCAATCTAGCGCGTCCCGGCGTCAGGATCCATCACATCGGCCGCTCCCACGTCAGGATCGGTCGGTTCGGCGGTGCGGTCCACCCGCGCTCGTAGGGTGGTGCGCCACCGGCGAGCGGGCCGGTGAGGCGAGAGGAGAACGCCGTGGTCGACGCCGCGCGCACGCCCCGGACGCGCGAGGAGCGCGAGGAGGCGGAGGTCTACCGCAGGGTCGGACGCCGGCTGCTGCCGTTCCTGCTGCTCTGCTACACCTTCGCCTACCTCGACCGGGTGAACATCGGGTTCGCCAAGCTGCACATGCAGGACGACATCGGGCTGTCGGAGGCGGCGTTCGGGCTCGGCGCCGGGCTGTTCTTCCTCGCCTACGCCCTCCTGGAGGTGCCGAGCAACCTCCTCATGGAGCGCATCGGGGCCAAGCGCACGATCACCCGCATCATGGTGCTGTGGGGGCTGACCTCGGCGGCCATGGCGCTGGTGCAGGACGCCACCACGTTCTACGTGCTGCGGGTGATGCTCGGCGTGTTCGAGGCCGGGTTCGCGCCCGGCATCATCCTCTACCTCACCTACTGGTACCCGGCGCGGCGCATGGCCGCCGCCATGGGCGTGTACATGCTGGCCGGCCCGGTCGGCTCCATCCTCGGCTCGGGCATGTCGGCGCTCATCATCACCTCCTTCGACGGGCTCGGCGGCCTGGCCGGGTGGCAGTGGATGTTCATCGTCGAGGGGCTGCCGTGCGTGGTCCTGGGCTACCTGTTCTGGCGGTCCATGGCCGACCGCCCGCAGGAGGCCGCCTGGCTGTCGGCCCGGGAGAAGGAGGTGGTCCTGGCGGCCGTGGCGCGCGGCCGGACGCGCACCACGCACGGCCTGGGGGCGGCGCTGCGGGACTCCCGCATCTACGTCATGTCGCTCGCCTACTTCGGCATGATGTGCGGCATCTACGCCATCAGCTTCTGGCTGCCGACCGTGCTCCAGGAGAACGGGGTCGAGGGCACCCTCACGATCGGCCTGCTGACCGCGGTGCCCTACGTGTTCGCCATCGCCGCCATGCTCGTGCTGAGCCGGACCTCCGACCGGTTCGGCGACCGGCGCTGGCACACCATCGTGCCGACCGCCGTCGCGGGCGCGGCGCTGCTGGTCGCGGCCCTGTACGGGCACGCCTTCGCCCTGTCGTTCGGCGCGCTGATCGTCGCGACCGCCGCCGTCTGGGCCGCCTACACCGTGTTCTGGGCGGTGCCCGCCGAGCATTTCGGCGGCACCGCCGCGGCCGGCGGCATCGCGCTGATCAACACGGTCGGCATCCTCGGCGGCTTCGTCAGCCCCTACCTCATCGGCCTGGTGAAGGACGTCACCGGCAGCACGCAGATCGGCCTGCTGGCCATGGTCGGGCTGCTCGCGATGGCCACCGGCGCCCTGTTCCTGCTGCGGCGCCCGGCGGGCGCCGGCCCCGCCTGACCGCACGACGCCCACGGGAGGCAACCGCATGGCACCGAGGATCCTGGTCGCCGGGTTCCTGCACGAGACCAACACGTTCGCGGCCACGCCCGCCGACTACGCGAACTTCGAGAACGGGGAGGGGTTCCCGCGCCTCCACCGCGGGGCCGAGGTCGCCGAGCTCGCCGACGTGAACATCGCCGCCGGCGGGTTCTGGCGGGCGATCCGCGACTGGGACGCCGAACCGGTGCCCGTCCTGTGGTGCGCCGCCTCGCCGTCGGCGCCGGTCACCGACCGGGCGTTCGAGCGGATCTGCGGCGAGATCACCGCCGCCTGCCGCGCGGAGCGGCCGGACGCGGTCTACCTCGACCTGCACGGCGCCATGGTGACCGCCTCCCACGAGGACGGCGACGGCGAGGTGCTGCGCCGGGTCCGCGCCGAGGTCGGCCCGGACGTGCCGATCGTGGTCAGCCTGGACCTGCACGCCAACATGTCGCCGGCGATGTTCGCGGCCGCCGACGCCATGGTGGCCTACCGCACCTACCCGCACGTCGACATGGCCGAGACCGGGCGGCGCGCGGCCGCGCTGCTGCGCCGGCTCCTCGACGGCGGCACCCTGGCGGGCCACCACCTGCGGCTGCCGTTCCTCATCCCGATCAACTCCGGCAGCACCCTGCTGGAACCCGCCGGGGAGATCTACCGGAGCCTTGACGCGGTGCCCGACGACGAGGCGGTGCTGACCTTCGCCGCCGGGTTCCCCGCCGCCGACGTGCCCGACTGCGGCCCCGTGGTGTTCGGCTACGGGCCCGAGCCGGCCGCGGTGCGCCGGGCGGTGGAGCGGCTGCGCGACCTCGTGGCGGCGCGCGAGGCCGACTTCGCGCTGGACGTCATGGACGCGGGGGAGGCCCTGGACGCGGCGGCCGCCGCCGTCGCGCGGGGCGCGGCCCCGGTCGTCGTCGCCGACACCCAGGACAACCCGGGCGCGGGCGGCGACGCCCGCACCACCGGCCTGCTGCGGGCGCTGCTGGAGCGCGATCACCCCCGGTCGGTGCTGGCGGCGATGTGGGACCCCGATGTCGTCGCGGCGGCGGTGCGCGCCGGAACGGGCGCCCGCGTCGAGGTGGAGTTCGCCGGATCGGGGGTCCCGGGCGACGCCCCGCTGCGCGGCGTGTTCGAGGTGGCCGCGCTGACCGACGGCCGGGTGCGGTTCGACGGGCCGATGATGCACGGCAACGAACTCGCGGTGGGGCCCTCGTGCCTGCTGCGGTCGGGCAACGTGGCGGTCGTCGTCAACTCGCGCAAGGCGCAGATCATGGACCGCAACCAGCTGCGGGCGGCCGGGATCGCGCCCGAGGAGCAGGACATCGTGGTGGTGAAGAGCTCCGTGCACTTCCGCGGCGACTTCCAGCCCATGGCCGGGCGCGTGCTCGTCGCGGTCGCCCCCGGCCCCATGGCCGCCGACCCCACCGCGCTCCCGTGGACCCGGCTGCCGGCGGGCCGCCGCACGGGGCCCTGCGGCCCGCCGGCCGGCTGAGGCCGCCCGCCGGGCCACGGGGCCGTCGGGACGACCGGGGGCGGCGCGGGTCCGGGCGTCAGGGGTCGGGGAACGTCCACGGGCAGCACGCCTCGAACTCCGCCGCCGCGTCCAGCAGCAGGTCGTCGCGGAACCGGGCGGCCACCAGGTGCAGGCCCACCGGCAGGCCGCCCGCCGACCGCCCCGCGGGCAGGCTCACCGCCGGGTGGCCGGTGATGTTGAACAGCCAGGTGAACCCCACGCTCATCACCCGGCCCGGCCCGTCGTGGCCGTGCGGCAGGTTCGGCGTGGTGGGGGTGGCCAGCAGGTCGGCGGCGGCGAACACCCCGTCGAGCACGTCGCGGTTGTGCGCGTCGTCGGACCGCTCCGCGTCGCCCTCCGCCCCCGCCCGCTTGGCCGTCCAGCTCGCCGCCGGGTCGCGCAGCTCGGGGTCGGCGTCGCGGAGCGCCACCCCGGCGCGGTCGGCCCAGGTGCGCACCGCGCGGCGGGCCACCCGGGCGACCTCCGGGTCGACCCGGTTGAACCCGAGGGTCGGCGCCCACACCACGCGCGGCACCGCGCCGGGGGTGCGGGTGCCGCCGCGCGGCGCGGTCCCGAACACGGCTCTGCGGTACAGCACGACGTCGGCCACCGAGCGGGCGATCGGGCCGCCCACCGACAGCCCCGCGCCGTCGCGCGACGGCAGCAGCCCGGTCGTCGGCTTGTAGCCCACCACCCCGCACCAGGCCGCGGGGATGCGGGTGGACCCGGCGCCGTCGCTCGCCGTCGCCAGCGGCACCATGCCGGCGGCCACGGCGGCGGCCGACCCCGCCGACGACCCGCCGGGGGAGACGTCGCGCCGCCACGGGTTCGCGGTCGGCCCCCGGTCGGTCACGCCCCACGTGCGCCACGGCGTCCCGGGGCCGGGCACCGAGGTCGACCCCACCGGCACCGCCCCCGCGGCCACCAGCCGCCGCGCCTGCTGCGACACCGTCCCCTCGGAGTCCTTCACGGCCAGGGGGACCCCGGCCAGCGGCAGCCGGGCACCCTCCTCCAGGGCGGCGTCGACGGCGGCCGCCCGCTCCACGGCCGCGTCGTCCCAGGTGGCACGGAACGCGTTGACGCGCGGATCGACCCGCCGGATGGCGGCCAGCGCCGCCTCGGCCACCGCGACCGCGCTCACCCGGCCCGCGGCCACCCGCGCCGCGATCTGCCCGGCCCCCGCACGCCGGTACTCCGCGGCGTCCATCGCCCGCCCCGGCCGCCCGGTCAGCTCCATGCCCCGTACCCCTCTTCCCGTGGTGCGGCGCCGCGGAACGCCGCGGCACCGGCCCCATTGTGGACGGTCGGGGCGCCGGGGACGGTGGTTTCGGGGCCCGCGCCCGATCACCTCGCGCGCCCAGGGCCGGGCAGCGGAGCGGGCCGGTCCCCGCCCGCGGCGGGGACCGGCCC
>NZ_BCRK01000239.1 GCF_001552555.1 Nocardiopsis trehalosi NBRC 14201
CCGCGCCCCCCCGAGCCGGCCCCTGAGGGGCCCGGCGCCCCGCCCCGACCCCCCGAACCGACCCGTGCCGGCCACGGAGCCCCCCGCCGACCGCCCGAGCCGGCCCTTGCGGGACACGACACGTCGTCCCGACCGCCGGAACCGGCCCCTGCCGGGCACGGCACGTCGCCCCGACCACCCCGGCTGACCCGCCCCGTCACGGGGGTCTACGTCCACCATGTCTGCCAGACCTCGTGCGGCGGCCCCTTCGCGATCCTGTGGGCCGACTTCGCCCCCGCGCCGGGCGGCGCGCCCGGCGGCGTCGACCTCACCGTCGCCGAGTTCCCGCACCCGCGCCGGCCCGCCGACCTCCCCTTCCCCGACGAGTTCGCCGAGGCGTTCCGCGACGGCGTCCGCGACCACCTCGCGGGCGAGGACGGCACGGACCCCATCGCCCCGGTCAGCGTCGTGCTGCGCGACGTCCTGTGGCACGAGGTCGACTCCGGCCCGTGGGGCTTCCACGCGGCGGGCCGGCTGGCGATCCGCGAGGCGCTGGCCTGCGTCGCCGAGAACCGCGCCCCGCGCCCGGTCGGCCGCAGCGCCAACCGCAACGCACCCGTGCGCCCTCTGCGCCCGTTCCACC
Source organism: Nocardiopsis trehalosi NBRC 14201 (assembly GCF_001552555.1). Classification (GTDB taxonomy): domain Bacteria; phylum Actinomycetota; class Actinomycetes; order Streptosporangiales; family Streptosporangiaceae; genus Nocardiopsis_B; species Nocardiopsis_B trehalosi. The sequence goes on from NZ_BCRK01000239.1 coordinate 623, forward strand.
CGCCGAACTGACCGGCGCGGGGCGACCCCTTCCGCAGACGGCAGGCCGTCCCACCCCGCTTCCGGCCAGACCCGCCCGCAGCCGCACCACCCACCGGCCCGGCCGTAGGCGGCGGAACGGCCGCACGTCCCGGGAGGGAACGGCCCGGCCGCGCTTACCGTCGCGCGGGCAACCCCATCCACAGACGGCTGGCCGCCCCGCCGCGCTGACCGGTGGGCGGGCCACCTCGCGGGGCGTCCGGCCCTCCCCGGCCCTCACTCCCCCTGCGGAACCGGGGTCCCCGCCAGGGCGAGTGGGGGCAGTGCCGCCGTCGGGTCCATCCCGGTGGCCACCATGCCGATCACGAAGGCCGCCGTGGCCTCCAGCACGCCCGCCCGCGCCAGCGGACCCGCGTCCATCGGAACGCACCCGATGTCGGTGACCAGCCGCCGCACCGCCGCCAGCGCCCCGGCGTCGTCGCCGCACAGCGGCACCCCCAGCGGCCGGTCGCCGCCCACGGGCGGCCGCATCCGCCACACCCCGTCGGGGCACAGGTTGAACGCCTTGACCACGTGCGCGCCCGGCGCCGCCTGGGCCGCCTCCTCGGCGGCGGACCGGGCACCGCCCGCCACGGTGAACCCGGGCCCGATGGGGTTCACGCAGTCGACCAGGACCCGGCCGGCCAGCGCCCCCGACGCCGCGCCCGCGCGCCGCAGCGCGTCGCCGACCCCGGCGTAGGGCACGGCGAGCAGCACCACCTCGCCGTGCCGGGCCGCGTCACCGACCCCGCCCGCCCGCGCCCCGTGCCCGATGCGGCGGGCCAGCGCGTCGGCCCGCCCCCGGTCCCGCCCGCCGACGAGCACGTCGTGCCCCGCCGCCGCCCACTGCCCGCCGAGCGCGTCGGCCATGTGCCCCGTCCCGATGATGCCGATCCGCATCCGCCACTCCGATCGTCTAGCGCCGTACCGCACGTCGGAGGGACGATAGGAGATCCGACGCGCACCGATCGGTGCGCGTCGCCCTGGTGTACTGGGACGGTGGAGGTGCCATGGCGAGGGGTCCGCGCAGGGGTCCGCACACCGGTGACGCGTTCATCGCCGACTGCCCGGCGCGGTTGGCGTTCGACCTGTTCGCCCACACCTGGACCAGCGTCGTCGTGTACGCGCTGCGCGACGGCCCGCGCCGGCCCGCCGAGCTGCGGGCGGTGATCGGCGGCATCAGCGCGAAGGCGCTGACCGAGACCCTGCACCGCCTGGAGGACAGCGGCCTCGTGCTGCGCCGGGCCTACGCCGAGGCGCCGCCGCGCGTCGACTACGAGCTGACGGCCGCCGGGCGCTCGCTGCTCGACCCGATCCTCGCCCTGGGGGCCTGGACCGACGAGTACGGCGACGACGTGCTGCGCGCCCGCGACCGCGCCGAGGACCGCAGGGCCGCCGCGCATCCGGCCGGGCGTCGGGCGGCCCGGTGAGGCGGCGCGATGCGGCGGACCGGGGCGCCGTCGCGCTGGTCCCGCTGGACGACGCGGTGCTGGAGGACCTGCTCGCCGTCGCCGTGCGCGACGCCGACCCCGAGGACACCATGCCGCCGGTCCCCGGGCCGCCCGGATGGACCACGGAGCGCCGCGACGCGTTCCGCCGCTACCACCGCGCCCGCTACCCCGGGCTCGGCGCCGACGAGGCCACCTACGCCGTCACCGACGCCACCGGGCGCGTGGCGGGTGCGGCGCGGCTGCGCCGGGTCGAGGGCCGCCCGGGCGCGGTCGAGACCGGCATCTGGCTGGGCCGGTCGTACCGGGGGCGCGGCGTGGGGACCGCCGCCCTGAGCGCCCTTGTGGCGACCGCCGCGCGAACGGGCGCCACCGTGCTCGTCGCCGACACCACGGCGGGCAACGCGGGCGCGCTCGCGGCGCTCCGCCGCAACGGGGCCGCACTGCGCCCCGACCCCGCGTCCGACCGGGTCGACGCCGAACTCCGCCTCCCCGCCCCGCCGCCCCAGGAGCCCCGCCCACAGAGCCGAGACACCGGCCGACCGCGACCGGACGGGGTAGCGGGAGGGTCTCCGGCATAGGCCCCGATGGCCGGGCCCAGCACCGGGCGAAGGCCGGAAATCCGCCGCCACCCGCACCACCCCCGCGGACACCCGTCCCGCACGCTCTGGACGTTCACCCCTGATCCCCAGCGCGGCCGGGGACGGCCGGGGAGCCACTCCAACCGTCGAACGCCGGGGCGGCCACCCCCGCCGGGTCGACCCGCCCCCGACCAGGCGCCCCCGGCCGGTCGATCACTCCGGGACGTGGTCAACCGGCACTTCCTGGGCATACCGACCTGATGTGGTCGCGGGCGCCCGCGACCGTACGGGCACCGCCCGCCGGGCACCCGGCCCGGGGCGGCACCGCCGACGAGGAGGACACATGGGACTGCTGCACAAGGCGAGGACCGCACCGGTACGGCTGGCGGCCGGCGCCTACATCCTGCACAGCGGGTGGGAGAAGTGGAACGGGGGCGAGGAGCAGGCCGCCGGTGTCCACGGCATGGCCGCCGCCGCGTTCCCGCAGCTCGAGGAGGTCCCACCGCCCAAGTTCCTGCGGATGCTCGCCGCCGCCGAGATCGCCACCGGCGCGGCGCTGCTGGCGCCGTTCGTGTCCTCGGCGCTGGCCGGGGCCGCCCTCACCGGGTTCTCCGGCGGCCTGGTCGCGCTCTACCTGCGCACCCCGTCGCTGCGCAAACCCGGCAGCGTGTGGCCGACCCCGGAGGGCATCGGCATCAGCAAGGACGTCTGGCTCCTCGGCATCGGCCTGGGCCTGATGATCGACGCCGCCGGCGACAAGGCCAAGCACTAGCGGCGGCCCGCCGACCGGCCGGGAGCACGGCGGGCGGCCCCCGGCGCGCCCGGGGCCGCCCGCGCGCCGGACGAGCGCACACCATGGCGGGCGGCGCGGACGCGCCCGACTAGGATCGCGGACGTGTGGACGGACGTGGTGCGGCAGGCCCATCCCGGTGCGGTCCTCCGGGAGCCGGCCCCGGCGTCCCGGATCGCCGACGCCGGGCACCGGCTCGGCCGGGCCCTGCCCGACGACCTGCGGGGGCTGCTCCGCGAGAGCGACGGGGTCCTCGGACACCACCTCGTGGACACCGTGTGGTCCGTCGACGCGATCGTCGAGCGGAACCTGTCCATGCGGACCGACGCGGCGTTCGCCCGCCTCTACCAGCCGTTCGACGGCCTGCTGTTCTTCGGCGACAACGGCGGCGGCGACCACTTCGCGTTCGCGTGGGAGCCCGCGCTCCCCGGAGTCGTCGTGTGGGACCACGAGACCGACGAGCGCAGGACCGCGGCCCCCACCCTGCGCGCCTACCTGCGGGACGCGCTGCGCGACGGCGACGACGACTGGTACCGGTGAGCAGGCGCCGACCGGTCGTCGGAGGCGGCCCGCCCGGGGGCGCTCACCCCTCCGCGGGCGCCGCCCCGCCCGGGGAGCCGTCGGCGGACTCCGGCCGCGCCTCTCCGCCGGCCTCGCGGGCCCCCGCGCCCTCGCCGAACCGCCCCCGGAAGGCGCCGATGTCCACCGGCGCACCCGGCAGCGGCGCCCCCGTCCCGGCCCCCGCCCGCAGCGCGTCGAGCATCAGCGTGAGGTACCGCTCACCGGCCACGCGCGGGAACTGCGGCGGCAGGAACCGCCCCGGTTCGAGGGTCATGGCGATGAGCAGCACGACGTCCCCGGCCTCGACGTCGTCGCGCATCGTCCCCTCGGCCTGCGCGGAGTGCACCAGGTCGTCGAGGAGGTCGACGAGCGCGTTGCGCGCGTAGGAGGCCGTCGGGTCGGCCCGCGCGGCGAGGAAGGCGCGCTCGGACACGGCGGTGAGGCGCAGGCTCAGCTTGAGTTCACCGGTCCGCCCCAGGAAGCGCTCCAGGGCGTCCCACGCCCCGGTCGACTCCGCCACCACCGCGCGGGCGCCGTCGAGCACGCGGTGGAAGTTGTCGGCCGCCACCGCCCCGATGAGGTAGTCGCGGTCGGGGAAGCGCCGGTACAGCGTCCCGACCCCCACCCCCGCCGCGCGGGCGATGTCCTCCATGGGCACGTCGGTGCCCCGCTCCACGAACAGCGTGCGCGCGGCCGCGATGATCGCCTCGCGGTTGCGCCGCGCGTCGGCCCGCAAGCGCACCGGTGCGCGTCCGCCGCTCTGCCCCTCGCCGTGAATCGCCTTCTCCGTGTCGCCTCGCCGTGATCACCGTTCCCCGATCCTCGCACGCCGGCGGGGCACCTCCCGGCTCCGGGGATATCGACCCGACAACATGTGGAAGATGATCTTCCGCTTTGTTAGCGTGAGGAAATAAGCGGAAGGCATTCCTCCACATAACGTCGCCGGTTCGGGAGACCACCATGACCAGCAGCACCGACCGGGCACCCGCCATGCCCTTCCCCCCGCCCCGCACCTGCCCCCTCCACCAGCCGCCCGAGTACGACCGGCTCCGCACCGAGGAACCCGTCGCGCGCGCCGCCATGCCGCACGGCGGAGAAGCCTGGCTGATCACCCGGTACGAGGACGTCCGCGCGGTCCTCGCCGACCCCCGCTTCAGCTCCGACCGCCGCAAGCCGGGGTTCCCCCGCATCCACCCCGCCGTCATCGCGGCACAGGACCACGGCGTGCCCGCACGCCCCAACATGATCGGCCTGGACGGCGCCGAGCACGCCGCCAACCGCCGCCCCGTCCTCTCCGAGTTCACCGTCAAGCGCGTCCGCGCGATGCGCCCGCGCATCCAGGCCATCGTGGACGAGCACATCGACGCCATGCTCGCCGCCGGCTCCCCCGCCGACCTGGTCACGTCGCTGTCGCTGCCGGTGCCCTCCCTGGTGATCTGCGAACTCCTCGGCGTCCCCTACGCCGACCACGAGTTCTTCCAGAGCTGCACCGCCGAACTGCTGTCCTTCTCCACCACCGGCGGCGGGCGCGCCGACGCGATGAACCGCATGCTGGCCTACATGGACCGGTTGTGCGCGGCGAAGGAGGCCGACCCCGGCGACGACCTCCTCGGCCGGGTCATCACCAAGCAGCGGACCGCCGGGGACGGCACCGACGACCACGAGCACCTGGTCGGCCTCGCCGTCATCCTCCTCGTCGCCGGCCACGAGACCACCGCCAACGTCATCTCGCTCGGCACCGCCGCCCTGCTGAACGACCCCGCCCTGGCCGCCCCCCTGCGGTCGGGGACGGGTTCGACCCCCGCCCTGGTCGAGGAGCTGGTCCGCTACTTCAGCATCACGGGCGCCGTCACCTCGCGCGCCGCGACCGAGGACACCACCATCGGCGGCACCCCGATCCGGGCCGGAGAGGGGGTCGTCGCCCTCGTCCCCGCGGCCAACCACGACCCCGACGCGTTCGACTCCCCCGACCGGATCGACCCGGAACGCGGCTCCCGCCACCACCTCGGCTTCGGCTACGGCGTCCACCAGTGCCTCGGCCAGAACCTCGCCCGGCTCGAACTGGAGATCGTCTTCGACACCCTGTTCCGCCGCATCCCCACCCTCCGCCTGGACGCGCCGCTCGACACGCTGCCGTTCAAGGACGACGCGGCGATCTACGGACTGAACGAACTCCCGGTGGCGTGGTGAGCGCACCCGCCGACCCCCGCCGGAGCCGGGTCGCCGCCGACCGCGAGGTGTGCGTCGGGGCGGGGCAGTGCGTCCTCACCGCCCCCGAGGTGTTCGACCAGGACGAGGACGACGGCCGCGTCGTCCTCCTCGACGACCGGCCCGAGGGCGAGCGGGCCGAGAGCGCGCGGCGGGCCGTCTGGCTGTGCCCGTCGCACGCGCTGTCGGTCGTCCCGTGAGCCGGCCCCCGGGCGGGGGCGTCCCGCCCGGGCGGCGACGGCGCGGCCGGAGCACCGTCCTGGGGTGCGCCCCAGGGGGGCGCTCCGGCCCGCGTCCGTCATCCCGGCGGCCGCCCTCATCGTCCCCGGGCCCGGCCGGAGAATAGGTTTCCGACCATGCGAAAGACGATGACGGGCCCCCTGGCCTGCCTGGTCGCGGCCACCGCCGCCCTGACCCTCACCCCCGCCACCGCCCACGCCGGCACCGAGCACGGGCACGGCCCCGGCGCCGGGTTCTCCCCGCTGCTGAACGCCCTCGTGGAGTCGGACGCCGCCACCGCGGCCCTCCTCCGGTACGACGACGGCCGCCGGTCGTGGTCGGGGTCCGCCGGAACCGCCGACCTGGACACCGGCGCCCCCGCCCGCCCGGACGGGCACTTCCGCATCGGCAGCGTCACCAAGACGTTCGCCGCGACGGTGGTCCTCCAGCTCGCGGAGGACGGACTCCTGGACCTGGACGACCCGATCGAGCGCCACCTGCCGGGCCTGGTCCCGGACGGGGAGCGGATCACCGTCCGCCACCTGCTCGGCCACACCAGTGGGCTCTACGACTACATGAGCGAACCCGGCTACTCCACCAACCGGTGGCGCGGCGACGACCGGTTCGACGGCTACACGCCCCGCGAGCTGCTCGACGTCGCGTTCGCCCACGACCCGTACTTCGAGGACCCGGGCAGCCGGTGGCGGTACTCCAACACCAACTACGTGGTGGTGGGGCTGCTCATCGAGGAGGTCACCGGCCGGACCTACGGCGAGGAGGTGGAGGACCGCGTCCTGCGCCCGCTGCGGATGCGCCACACGAGCCTGCCCGGCCACGACAGCGGCCTGCCCCGCCCGCACGCCCGGGGCTACACCCAGGTCGACGGGGAGACGGTCGACGCCACCGAGATGAACCCCTCGCTCGACTGGGCGGCCGGGGAGATGATCTCCACGACCCGCGACCTGAACACGTTCACGTCGGCGCTGCTCGACGGCGACCTGCTGGAGGACGCGTCCCTCGCCGAGATGCGGACGGCGGAACCGACGGGCGACATCTTCGCCTACGGGCTCGGCCTCCAGCGGTTCGACCTGCCGTGCGGCGAGTCGGTGTACGGCCACGGTGGTGAACTACTCGGCTACGAGACCTACACGACGGGTGCGGACGACGGGCGGACACTGACCCTCTCCTACAACCCGTCGACGCGGCCGGCGACCGAGCAGGACCTCATCCCGATCTTCACCGAGGCCTACTGCCCCCAATAGCA
>NZ_BCRK01000240.1 GCF_001552555.1 Nocardiopsis trehalosi NBRC 14201
GGCGGGGCGGCCGGGCGGGGGCCGGCCGCCCGGGGGGATCAGACCGCGGTGCAGGCCTGCCCGTTGAGGGTGAACGCGGTCGGCGCGGTGTTGCCGCCGCTGTGGGTGGCGTTGAAGCCGACGGTGACCGTCCCGCCCGCGGGCACGGCGCCGTTCCACGCCGCGTTGGACACGGTGACCGTCGACCCGGACTGCGCCCAGGTCCCCGACCACCCGCTGGACACCCGTTGGCCGGAGGGCCAGGACCACGACAGCTCCCAGCCGCTCAGCGCCGACGCGCCGTTGTGCGTGAACGCCACCTGGCCGGTGAACCCGGTGGACCACTGGTTCTGCACGGTGTAGTCGACCTCGCACGCGCCCGGTTCGGGGTCGGGGCCCGGGCCGGGGCCGCCCGGCCCGCCCAGCGCCTCCTGGATGGCGTAGTAGGAGGGCTTGGGCGTGTAGTCGTCGAAGTAGATCAGCGGGGCGCCCTGGCCCGGGAACACGTCCGGCACCCACGAGTACCGGTCGACGATGCCCCACACGGTCACCCCGATGCACCGGTCGACCGCCAGGCAGGCGTCGAGCACCGCGCGGTAGTCGCGGGCCTGCTGCTGCAGCTCGTTCTGGTCGGCCGGCATGGGGATGCGGACGTCCAGTTCGGTGATCGCGACGTCCAGGCCGAGGTCGGCGAAGCGCTGGATGTTGCGCTGCAGGTCGGCCGGCACCTGCCCGTTGATGAGGTGGGCCTGCATGCCGATGCCGTCGAGCGGCACGCCCTGGGCCAGCAGGTCCCGCGCCAGCTCGTAGTAGGCGTTGCTCTTCGCGTTGATGCCCTCGATGTTGTAGTCGTTGAGGTACAGCTCCGCGTTCGGGTCGGCCTCGGCGGCCATGCGCAGGGCGTCGGCGACGAAGCCCTCGCCGAGCGTGTTGTAGAAGACCGAGTTCCGCCACGAGCCGTCGTCGTTGAACGGCTCGTTGACGACGTCCCAGTAGGCCACCCGGCCGGCGTAGCGCCCGGCGACCGCGTCGATGTGGGACTCCATGATGCCGCGCAGCTCCGCGGCCCCGAACCCGCCGTTGGACACCCACGACGGGAGCTGGCTGTGCCACACCAGGGTGTGGCCGCGCACGGTCTGGTCGTTGGCGGCGGCGAAGTCCATGAACGCGTCGGCGTCGCGCCAGTTGAACTGCCCGCGCGAGGGCTGCACGGTGTCCCACTTCATGGCGTTCTCGGCCGTCGCGGCGTTGAACTGGGTGGCGGCCAGGTCGGCGAACCGGGCGTCGCCGGAGAGGTACCCGGCGCCGAGCGCGGCCCCGATCTCGAAGTCCCGCGCGTCGGCGAGTTCGCGCAGGGGGGTGTCGGCCTGGGCGGGGGCGGCCAGGGGGACGGCCAGGGCGGCGGCCGCGACCGCCGCGAGGGCGCCCCGCAGGGCGCGGGCGGGCAGCCGGGACAGGCGTCTCCCGCGTCTGGTCTCGCTCATTGCTCCACCTTTCGGAGGCGGTGTGCTGGGGGATGGGAGCGCTCCCGGGCGGACGCGCCGAACGTAACATCGGAGGTGTCGGTGCGTGAATACGGGATTACGGGCCGCGCGGGGGCATTTGTGCGGGGCGGGCGCGCACCAGCGCTTTCATTTCGCGGCGGCGGGAAATTCGAAAGTTTCGGGACGCGATGCCGGTCTAAGGAACGGCCGGATATCGCCGTTCGGCCCGACCGATATGCGCGAGCGGCGGTGATGGGTGGTGCACCCACGGGGCCGCTTGGCCGCCCGCCGACGCGCCTTCCGATAATTTCGAGAGATCACAGCACATTATCGGACGACGCGCACGATGCCGTACCGGCGGCCGTTACACCCCGGCCGCGTCCTCCTCCGGCACCGCGGCCGCCGCGGGCAGGGTGACGGTGACGACCAGCCCGCCGCCCTCGCGCGGGCGCGCCGCCACCCGGCCGCCGTGCACCCGCGCCACCGACCGCACGATGGACAGGCCCAGGCCGACCCCCTTGGCGGTGACCACGCGCTCCGGACCGAGGCGGCGGAACGGCTCGAACAGCGACGGGACCTCGTAGGCGGGCACCACCGGCCCGGTGTTGGCGACCTCCACCTCGACCTCCCGGTCGCCCGCCGCGCGGGAGGCGACCGCCACCCAGCCGCCCTCGCCGGTGTTGTGCCGGATCCCGTTCTCGACCAGGTTGGTCACCAGCCGTTCGAGCAGCAGGGCGTCGCCCGAGGTCGGCGCCTCGCGCGCGTCGGTGCGCAGGTCGACGCCCGCCCGCCGCGCCTCGGCCGCCGCCTGCGCGCCGACGTGCTCGGCCACGTCGGCGAGGTCGACCGGGAACCGGTCGCTCAGCTCGTTCTCCGACCCGGCGAGCAGCAGCAGGCCCGAGATCAGCCGCTCGTGGCGGGCGTTGATCTCCAGCAGGTTCTCGCCGAGCCGCCGGACGTCCTCGGAGGCCGACCGGCGGTGCATCGCCATCTCCACCAGGGCCCGCCCGACGGTCAGCGGGGTCCGCAGCTCGTGCGAGGCGTTGGCGACGAACCGGCGCTGGCCGTCGAACGACCGGTCGAGCCGCTCCAGCATGGTGTCGAACGTGTCGGCGAGGTCCTTGATCTCGTCGTCCGGGCCGTCGAGGGCGATGCGCTCGTGCAGCCCGCGGTCGGCCGCCGGCGCGTGCGCGATGCGCCGCGCGGTGTCGGTCACCCGGTGCAGCGGGGCGAGGATGCGTCCGGCGATGAGCCAGCCGCAGGCGGTGGCGGCGGCGCAGACCACCAGCAGGGAGAGCGCGCCGTAGGTGACGAGGGAGCTGGTGGCGGCGGCGCGCAGCCGGTCGCGCTCGCCGCGCATCCACTCCTCGGCCCCCATGGCGTTCTGGGCGTCCTCGCCCACGAGCAGCCCGCCGTCGCCCGACCCGGCCGCCCCGTCGGCCCCCTCGGCCGGGGAGCCGGCGGCGAGCCGCACCATGAGGGAGCCGCTGAGCTGGTCCTGGAACAGCAGGTAGGTGACGCCGAGCAGGATGACGCCCGCCACGAGGAACACGCCGCCGTAGACCAGCGCGAGCCTGGCGCGCAGGGTCAACCGCCGGCGGCGGGGCCGTCCGGGCCGCGCGGCCCGGACGCGGAACCGGGGACGCCTCATCGGATGCGGTACCCCACCCCGGTGAGGGTCTCGACGACGGGCGGGCCGCCGAGCTTGCGGCGGAGCTTGAGCACGGCCAGCCGCACGGCCCCGGTGAACGGGTCGGCGTGCTCGTCCCACACCTTCTCCAGCAGCGCCTCGGCCGAGACCGCCGCCCCGTCGGCGCGCAGCAGCTCGGCCAGCACGGCGAACTCCTTCTTCGACAGGGCGACGTAGCGGCCGTCGCGGAACACCTCGCGCCGCGCGGGGTCGAGCGTGATGCCCGCGCGGCGCAGGACCGGCGGCACCCCCGGCCGCGACCGGCGCCCCAGGGCCAGGACGCGGGCGGCCAGCTCGGGGAACGCGAACGGTTTGGTGAGGTAGTCGTCGGCGCCCAGGGTCAGCCCGGCCACGCGGTCGGTGACCTCGGCGGCGGCGGTGAGCATCAGCACCCGGGCGTCGGAGTCCGACGCCACGAGCCGCCGGCACACGTCGTCGCCGTGCACCCGGGGGAGGTCGCGGTCGAGCACCACGACGTCGTAGTCGTTGACGCCGACGCGCTCCAGCGCCTGGTCGCCGTCGTGGGCGACGTCGACCGCGTGGGCCTCCCCGCGCAGCCACTCGGCGGCGGCGTCGGCCAGCAGGGGTTCGTCCTCGACCACCAGCACCCGCATGCGTCCTCCCGGCCGGGGCCGCGCCCGCGGCCCGCACCCCCTCATGGTCGCGGATCGGGGTGTTTCCTCCCCGTAAGGGCGGCCCGGCGGCCGACGCGGCCCCGGCCGGACGCAAACGCGGGGGAAACACGCCCCCGTGTTGCATCGCCTCCGACCGGCCGGCGACCCGCCGGCCCGACCGAGGAGGCACCCGGATGAGGACACCCTTGCGCGCGGCCCTGCTGGCGGCCCCGCTGCTGCTCGCCGCCGCCCTGACCGGCTGCGGCACCGCCGCCGACGGAGGCGACGCCGCCGGTGCGGAGGCGTCCCCGAGCATGAGCGCCGACGAGGCCGGCGTGGCCTACGCGCAGTGCATGCGCGAGAACGGCGTCCACATGGAGGACCCCGCACCAGGCCAGGGCCCCATGCTGCAGGTCGACGGGTCGGTGAGCCGCGAGACCGTGCAGGCCGCCCAGGAGGCGTGCGAGGAGTACCGCGCAGCGGCCGGCGCCGGGCGGGGCGACGACGGCGAGATGCAGCAGAGGAGCCAGGAGTTCGCCGAGTGCATGCGGGAGAACGGGATGGAGGACTTCCCCGACCCCGAGCCCGGCCAGCCCGGTGTGCAGATGGACGGCGAGACCCGTGAGGACCCCGACTTCGAGGACGCGATCGCCGAGTGCCAGCCCATCTTCGGCGGTGCCGGGGCCACCCCGGGGGGTCAGGGATGAGCGCTCCCGAGGCCGACGCCCGCGGGGAGCGGGCGGCCGCGGCCGGTCCGCCCGACGGACCGCCGGACGCCGGCGCGCCGGACCGGCCGGCCGCCGGTGCGGAGCCGGCGCCCGGCACCCCCGCCACCCCTGACGCAGCGGACACCCCCGACCCCGACCCCGGCTCCGCCCCCGACGGCGCGGCCGGCGCGGCCCCGCCCGGCCGCACCCGGCGCGGCCGCCGCGTCGCGCTCACCACCGCGGCCGCCCTGCTCGGCGCGGCCTGCGTGGCCCTCGGCGCCTCGATCGGCGCGGCCCGCGGGGAGACCGGGGACGCGGCCGCCACCGGGCTGCCGCCGGAGACCGCCGAGGTGGTCCGCCAGACCCTGGCGGACACCGAGGAGATCGACGGCGAACTCGGCTACGGCCCGGCGACCGCCGCGGTGAGCCGCGCCTCGGGCACCCTCACCGCCCTGCCCGGCAGCGGCGACACCGTCGCCCGCGGCGAGACCCTGTTCGAGGTCGACGCCGACCCGGTGACGCTGATGTACGGCGGCGAGCCCGCCTACCGCGAGATGGCGCCCGGCATGTCCGGCCGCGACGTCGAGCAGCTGGAGGACAACCTCGACGCACTCGGCTACGGGGGGTTCACCGTCGACGACGAGTACACCTCCGGCACCGCCGCCGCCGTCGCGGAGTGGCAGGACGACCGCGGCCTGGCGCAGACCGGCGTCGTCGGGCTCGGCTCCGTCGTCTTCGCCCCCGGGTCGGTGCGCGTCGACGCCGTCCAGGCCGCCGAGGGCGCCCCCGCCCAGCCCGGCACCACCGTCCTGGAGTACACCGGCACCGAGAAGGTCGTGACGTCGGTCCTGGACGCCGACGACCGGCGGCTCGCCGAGGAGGGCGCCGCGGTGGAGGTCGTGCTGCCCGACGGCACGGCCGTGCCCGGCACCATCACCGAGGCCGCGTCGGTGATCCAGCCCGCGGCCGACGGCCAGGGGCAGCCGGAGACCACCATCGAGGTCGTGGTGGAGCTCGGCGGCGACGACCCCGAGGCGGCCACCGCCGACTACGACCTGGCGGCCGTCGACGTCGCCTTCACCGCCGCGACCCGCGAGGACGTGCTGACCGTCCCGATCGCCGCGCTCCTCGCCCTGCCGGAGGGCGGGTTCGGGGTGCAGGTGGTCGACGGGTCCGCCGTCGAGAACGTCGCCGTCGACACGGGCATGTTCGCCGACGGGCGGGTCGAGATCTCCGGCGGCGGCGTCGACGAGGGCACGACGGTGGGGATGCCGCAGTGATCACCCTCACCGACGTGACCAAGACCTACCCGGGCGGGGTCGTCGCCCTGGACCGCGCCTCCCTGACCATCGAGCGCGGCGAACTCGTGGCGATCGTCGGCCCGTCGGGGTCCGGCAAGTCCACGATGCTCAACATGCTCGGCACGCTCGACCGGCCCACCTCGGGCACGGTGCGGGTCGACGGGCACGACGCGGGCGCGCTCTCCGACGCCCGGCTGTCCGCGCTGCGCGCCACCCGGATCGGGTTCGTGTTCCAGCAGTTCCACCTGGCCCCCGGCACGCCCGCGGTGGACAACGTGGCCGACGGCCTGCTCTACACCGGGCTGCGCCCGGCCGAGCGCCGCCACCGCGCGGCCGCCGCCCTGCGCCGGGTCGGGTTGGGCCACCGGATCGGCCACGCGCCGCACGAGATGTCGGGCGGCGAGCGGCAGCGGGTCGCCATCGCCCGCGCCGTGGCCGGCGACCCGCCGCTGCTGCTCGCCGACGAGCCGACCGGCGCCCTGGACTCCGTGTCCGGTGCGGCGGTGCTGGAGCTGCTGCGCGGGCTGAACGCCGCCGGCACCACCGTCGTGGTCATCACCCACGACCGGGAGATCGCCGCGGCCCTGCCCCGGCGGGTGCGGATGCGCGACGGCCGCGTGGTGGACGACTCCGCCCGCCCGGTGCCGGCGGGGGCGGCCTGATGGCGGCGGACCTGACCCCGGCCCGGCTCGGCGCGCGCGACGTGCTCCGGGTCGGCGCCGTGGGCCTGCGCACCCGGCCGCTGCGCGCGTTCCTGTCGGCCCTGGGCATCGCCATCGGCATCGCCGCGATGGTGGGCGTGGTCGGGCTGTCCAGCTCCTCCAGCGCCGAACTCGACCGGATGCTGGCGTCCCTGGGCACCAACCTGCTCACGGCGCGGCCGGGCAGCACCATGACCGGCGGGCAGGCGGAGCTCCCGCTCGCCGCGGAGTCCATGGTCGACCGGATCGAGGACGTGTCGGCGATGTCGGCCATCGGCGCCGTGGCGGACACCGGGGTGTACCGGTCGAACGTGATCCCCGAGGCGGAGACCAAGGGCATCGTGCCCTACGCCGCCCGGCTGGACCTGCCCGCCACCACCGGCGCGGAGACGGCGAGCGGCACCTGGCTCAACGAGGGCACCGCCGAGTACCCCGCCGTGGTCCTCGGCGCGACGGCGGCCGACCGGCTCGGCATCGGCGCGGCCGACCCCGCCACCCAGGTGCTCATCGGCGACACCTGGTTCACGGTCGTCGGCATCCTGGAGCCCGCGCCGCTGGCGCCCGAGCTGGACACCGCGGCGCTGGTCGGCTGGCCGGTCGCCGAGGCCGAACTCGGCTTCGACGGCCACGCGACCACCATCTACACCCGCTCCCCGGAGGAGGCGGTGGAGTCGGTGCGGTCCGTCCTGGGGCCGACGGTCAACCCGGCGGCGGCCAACGAGGTGGAGGTGTCGCTGCCCTCCGACGCGCTCGCCGCCCAGCAGGCGGCCGACCAGACCCTGACCGGGCTGCTGCTCGGCCTGGGCGCCGTCGCGCTCCTGGTGGGCGGGGTCGGCGTCGCCAACACCATGGTGATCTCGGTGCTGGAGCGCCGGGCCGAGATCGGGCTGCGCCGGTCACTGGGCGCCACCCGCGCCCAGATCCGCACCCAGTTCCTCGCCGAGTCGCTGCTGCTGTCGCTGCTCGGCGGCGCGGGCGGCGCGGTCCTCGGGGCCGGGGTGACGGCCGCCTACGCCGTCGCGCGCGGGTGGCCGGTCGTGGTGCCGCCGTGGGCGGTGCTCGGCGGGCTGGCCGCGACGCTCGTCATCGGCTGCCTGGCCGGGCTCTACCCGGCGGTGCGGGCCTCGCGGCTGTCGCCGACGGAGGCGCTGGCGGCCCACTGACCGGGCGGACCGCGGCGGCGACGGGGACCGCGGGGGCCGCCCGACGCGGCGGGCCGGGGCCACGGCCCC
>NZ_BCRK01000241.1 GCF_001552555.1 Nocardiopsis trehalosi NBRC 14201
CGGCGGAGCAGGTCGACGGCGCGGACCGTGGCGTGACCCCGCCACTCCAGGGCGCCGACCGGTGAGATGACGGCGTAGTCGACGGTCCAGCCGCCGTCGTCCTGCTGGAGGGCGGCCAGGCGGTCGAGGTCGGCCTCGACCACCTCCGGCGCGAACAGCTCCCGGGCCGGGCGGCCGGGATCGGGGGCGAAGTCGAGAGGGCGCATCGCCTCCTCGGCCGTGCCGCCTTCGACGTGCACCCGGCCGTCGGCGGGGATGTACGCGGCGAGGCGCTTCAGCAGCCCGGCGGCCTCGGGGTGGACGTCGTCCACGGCGTCCAGGAGCTGCACCGAGAACGCGAGGATGTGGGCGGGGGGCGCCTGGTCGAGCGCCGCGATCGCGTCGAGGCAGTACCGGGTGGCGCGCTCCAGCCACGGGTGCCCGGCGACGGCCGGGTCGTGGGCGGCGACCCGCCACGCGGTGGCCGCCGTGACGGCGGTGATCTGCAGCGACGACGCGCCGGTGTCGGCGTCGCGCCACCAGGGGGCGGTACCGGCGGCGACGGTCTGCGGCAGCGCGAACGGCACGCCGCCGTCCGGCAGGGTCACCGACTCCAGCCAGTCGCAGACCTGGACGGAGCGCGGGTCGGCGGCGGGGGCGATGTCGGCCAGCGCCTCGAAGGCGTGCAGCGCGGCACCGGGCTGGCTCTCCGGCGACCGGAGGTCGGGTTCGAGCCCCCAGCCGTACCCGCCGTCGGGGTTCCGGTACCCGTCGAGGGCGCCGAGCACCCCCCTGGGGTCGGCCCGCCCGGCGGGCGCGGTGAGCAGTTCGAAACGGCGCCGGTCCAGCACCCGCGCATGCGTGGCCATGAACGCGGCGGCGGCGGAGAGGTCGACGGTCATACCCCCACTCTGACCGGCCGCCCCTCCCCGCGTCTTGCAGGAAACGGCCATTCGGAGGGACGCCGGTGGGCGGGACGCGCCGGCCCCAGCGGCACCCGCCCGGGGCGCCGTGCCTTCAAGGCGCGCTAGCCGTCGACGCCGTACAGCAGCGTCCGCCCGACACCGATCACGACGGCGGCGGACAGCAGGATGAGCGGCAGGCGCAGCTCGTGGGCGCCGGCGTCCGTCGCGGGGCGCGGGTCGACCCGGCCCGTCGGGTCGTAGGCGACCCGCAGGACACCGCCCGCGTCCGCCGCGTCGTCGGTGGTGGACAGGTGGGACGGCCCGCCGCCGGGGCAGTCCAGCCGGTAGTCGTGGTACGTGGTGTACGTGGTGTGGGTGAAGCCGTCGGCGCCGGTGGTCGTGGTCGCCTCCTCGCGCAGGTCCTCGGCGAGGACCGCGCAGTCCGCCTCGCGGCCGCGGTCCTCCAGGACGGCGGCCGGGAATGCGCTGAGCAGTGCGCCGAGCGCCCACAGCGTGAGGGCGGCCGGGACGAAGGTGATCACCTCGTTGAGGAAGCACCAGCCGAGCAGCCCGAACGCGGCGAGCGCCCCGAGCGCGGTCCACGCCATCCCCGGCCCCGGCCCGTACGCCGCCAGCGCCAGGCACCCGGCGAGGATGCCGGCGGTGGCCACCGGCACCCCGACGGCCGCCGCCGTCCCGTACCCCAGCTCCCGCCGCGGCACCCCGCCCCCGATGAACATCGCGCCCTCCCCCGCTCGCCCACCCCCAGCCAAGACGACGCGGCGCCCCGGCGGAAGGCCTCCGCCGCATCCGGCCGCGCGGGTTCCTCGGGCGGGCCCGGCGGATACGCCCCCGCTACCCCGTGACCTGGGCGAGGAGTTCGAGGAGGTGGTGGTAGGGGCGGCCGGTGGCGCGGGTGAGGCCGATCTCGCAGGTGCGGTTGACCGAGGCGTGGGCGGTGAAGTCGCGCGAGGTGACCGACGCGGCCTCGGCGCGGGTGGCCGACGCCGTCAGCTCGGGGTGGAGCATGCCGCGGTCGCCCGCGAAGGCGCAGCACTGCCAGCCCTCCGGGACGACGACCTCCTCGGCGACGGCGGCGGCGACGCGGGCGATCGCCGCGTCCAGGCCGAGGCGGACCGACGAGCAGGTGGGGTGCAGGGCCAGGGAGGGCAGTCGGCGGCCCTCGGGCAGGCGGGGCAGGACGTGGTCGGCGACGAACGCGACCGCGTCGACCACGGTCACGGCCGGGGACGCCGCCGCGGTGAGCCGTTCGAAGCCCTCGGTGCAGGACGCCGCGTCGCTGACGACCGGGACGCGCCCGCCGTCCGTCGCGGCGGTGAGGGCGTCGCGCACCCGAGCGCCCATGGCGTCGTACCCGCCGGTGAGCCCTTTGGACGACCACGGGGTGCCGCAGCACAGGTCGCCGATGCCGGTCGGCACGTGCAGCCGCAGCCCCGCCCGGTCGGCGAGCCGCCGCACGGCGTCCAGCACGCCCGGGCCGCCGTCGGCGGGCGCGAACAGGGTGCTCAGGCAGGACGGTACGTACACGGCGTCGGCGTCCGCCACCGGGTCGGGCCGGCGCGGGCGGCCGCCCCGCGGCAGGTCGCGGGTCCACCGGGGGACGGTGTCGGCGCCGCCGACGGCGCGGGCGGCCCGGGTCGCCGCCTCGGGCACGGCCGGCGGCACGGCGGCGGCCGTGTCGAGGGCGAGGTCGCCGGCCCGGGTGACGGCGCCCCAGTGCCGGGCGGCCGTGCGCCACCCCGCCCGGGCCACGCGCCCGTTGCGCTCGGCGCGCAGCCGCTTGGTGAGGTCGCCGGTGTTGATGAGGACCGGGCAGGCGGTGGCGCACATGCCGTCCACGGCGCAGGTGTCGACGGCGTCGTAGCCGTACTCGCGTTCCAGTTCGCGGACCAGGCCGTGGTCGCCGCGCGCCTCGGCGGCGGCGAGTTCGCGGCGCAGCACGATGCGCTGGCGCGGGGTGGTGGTGAGGTCGCGGCTGGGGCAGACGGGTTCGCAGTACCCGCACTCGACGCACCGGTCGACCTCGGGTTCGACGGTGGTGACGGGCTTGAGTCCGCGCAGGTGCGCCTCGGGGTCGTCGGTCAGCACGACGCCGGGGTTGAGCAGCCCCGCCGGGTCGCAGAGCCGCTTGACCTCGCGCATGACCTCGTACAGCTCGTCGCCGTACTGGCGGCGGACGAACGGGGCCATGACGCGCCCCGTTCCGTGCTCGGCCTTGAGGGTGCCGCCGCGGCCGAGGACGGCGTCGACCATCTCCTCGGTGAATTCGGCGTAGCGGCGGGTGCGGTCGCCCGCGCCGAAGTCCTCGTTGAGCATGAAGTGCAGGTTGCCGTCCTTGGCATGGCCGAAGACGACGCTGCGCTCGTAGCGGTAGCGGGTGAACAGGTCGCGCAGGTCGGCGCAGAGGTCGGCGAGCGCCGGCACCGGGACGGCGACGTCCTCCAGCAGGGCCGTGGTGCCGCTGGGCCGGGCGCCGGCGACGGAGGCGTACAGGCCCTTGCGGATGTGCCACAGCGCGGCCCGGTCGGCGGCCGCGCGGCTGAGGCGGGCGGGCGCGGTCAGGGGCAGCCCGGCGAAGGCGTCCTCGGCCGCGCGCACCCGCTCGTCCAGCAGGTCGGGATCGGACTCCTGCCACTCCACCAGCAGCGCGGCGTGGTCGGCGACCGCCAGGGCCCGCAGGTCGGCGTCGGCGCGCGCGTCCTGCCGGGCGACGCGCAGCGACTCGGCGTCGAGGAGTTCGACGGCGTCGGGGCGGGTCGCGGTGATCTCGGGCATCGCGGCCATGGCCTCGTGCAGGGTGGGGAACACGACCAGGCCGGTGGCGGCGAGCCGGTGCGCCGGCACCGTGCGCAGGACGGCCTCGGCGACGAAGCCGAGGGTGCCCTCGCTGCCGATGACGAGGTGGGCGAGGATCTGCGCGGGCGAGGTGTGGTCGAGGAAGCTGTTGAGCCCGTAGCCCATGGTGTTCTTGAGGGCGAACTGGGCGCGGATGCGGCGCACCGACGCGGCGTCGCCGCGGATCCGGTCGCGCAGCCGCTCCAGCCCCCGGGCCAGTTCGGGTTCGCGGGCGCGCAGCCGCGCGTCGGCGTCGGGTGCGGCCGTGTCGATGACGGTGCCGCCGGCCAGCACCAGCACCATCGACTCCAGGGTGCGGTAGGTGTTGGCGTGTACCCCGCAGGTCATGCCGCTGGAGTTGTTGGCGACGACGCCGCCGATGGTGCACGCGGACTCGCTGGCCGGGTCGGGGCCGAGCTTGGTGCCGTGGGGGGCGAGCCGGGCGTTGACCTGGCGGAGGACCGCCCCGGGCTGCACGCGGACGCGGGCGCCGCCGTCGAGGACCTCGACGGCGCGGAAGTGCCGCCGCGTGTCGACCAGGAGGTGCTCGCCGACGCCCTGCCCGCTGAGGCTGGTACCCCCGGAGCGGAAGGTCAGCGGGACGCGCTGCTCGGCGGCGACGCGCATGAGGGCGGCGACCTGGCCGGTGTCCTCGGGGACGACGACGGCCTGCGGGGTGAGCAGGTAGTGGGAGGCGTCGTGCGCCATGCCGAGGCGGTCGCTCGCGCGGGCGCGGGTGGTGCCGGGGGCGGTGGCCTCGATCGCCGCCAGGACGGCGGGGTCGGGCGGGGCCAGGCGGCGCGGCCCGGGCGGGGCGATGCTCATGGCGGCCTTCGTTCGTCGAGGCGCGGCGGGCGGCCGTGCCGGTGGTTCGGCCGCGCGGTCGGGCGGACCTCGGGGCCGGTGGGTCCGTCCGGGCGGGGCACGGCGCGGCCGGACCGGGCACCCAGTATGCCCGCGCGGTGTCCCCGTTGATCATGGCGGCCCCGGGGAACACGCCGCGTGTTCCCCGGGGCGGCCGCCCCGATGCGCCGGCGCCCGGGGGTGGCCCGGTGTGGCCGGAGGCGGCC
Organism: Nocardiopsis trehalosi NBRC 14201; assembly: GCF_001552555.1. GTDB lineage: Bacteria > Actinomycetota > Actinomycetes > Streptosporangiales > Streptosporangiaceae > Nocardiopsis_B > Nocardiopsis_B trehalosi. The sequence goes on from NZ_BCRK01000241.1 coordinate 4,811, forward strand.
ACGGCGGCGGGCGCGGGCTTGCCGGACGCCGTGCGGCGCGGGATCGTCGGGGCGGTGCGGGCGGTCCCGTCCGCCCGCGACGACGGGAGGGCCGCCATGCGCCCACGGGTCCGGAACACCGCCATCGGGACCGCGGTCCTCGCCGCCGCCTTCGCGGGCGCCGCCGCCTACGTGCTGCTGCGCGGCCGGCGCGGGCCGAAGGGCCGGCGGCTCGCGGGCGGCGGCGGGCTGGTGCTGAAGTTCCGCGACGCCGAGTCGGGCGTGGTGTCGCTGGTCGACCCGGAGACCGGGGTCGTGGTGGGTGAGGCGGTGCCGAGCGACGTGTACCCCGGGAAGTGGCGCGCGGCCGTGGCCGATCCCCGCATCGGCTACGGGTTCGTGCGCGTGAGCGGGGCGGCGGAGGAGGTGGTCGACCTTCCCCAGGTGGGCACCGAGGTCTTCGCCAGCGCCGAGGAGGCCGCCCGCGCCGTCGCCCGCAACCGCGTCCGCTGACCCGGCCGCGCCGCCGCCCGCTCGGCCCCGCTCGCGCGCCGGAGCGCGCGCCGGGTCAGGGCTGCGGCTCGGCGAGGGCGTACCCCGCCTCCTCGACGGCGGCGCGCACCTCCGCCGCCGCCACCTCGCGGTCGGCGCTCACCTCGATCCGCCCGCTGTCGACGTCCACCGCGACGCGGGTGACGCCGGCGATCGCGCGCAGCCCGGCGCCGACGGCCTCCGCGCAGTGCCCGCAGGCCATGCCCTCCACGGTGAAGGCGCGCGTGCTCATCGCGCCTCCCCCGCGTCGCCGTCGGCGGGCAGGGAGCGGGTGAGCATGTGCGCCCGGCGCAGCCGGCCGTCGGGGGTGAACCGGCCGAAGAAGTACACGTCCAGGGCGAGCCGCCGCCCCCGCTGTTCGACGCGCAGCGTGTAGCGGGCGGTGAGGAGGTCACCGTCGACGGCGGCGTCGTGCACCTCCACCCGGCCCTCGGGCCGGTTCCTCCGTACGGGCCGGGTGTGGGCGATGAGGCGCTCGCGGTCCATCCGGTGGCCGTCGGCGACCTGGACGACGTCGGGCGTGTGGTAGCGGTCGACGACCTCGGCCGGGTCCGCGTCGTCCACCAGCAGGTCCGCTGTGAAGGAGGAGAGGAAGCCGGTGAGGAAGCGCGCGGGGTCGGCGGTGAACGGGGGCACAGGCCCTCCCGTCGTAGGCGTTAACTCTTACTCGCTGTAAGATATATACCCCGAGACAACTCTGACAAGGTGTACGAGATGACCTCTTCCCAGGCACGCAACCGCCGCGCCGACGCGCAGCGGAGCAGGGCGGCGATCATCGACGCCGCCGTACGGGTCATCGACGGCGATCCGGACGCCGGGGTCGAGGCGGTCGCCGCCGCCGCGGGCGTCACGCGGCAGACCGTCTACGCCCACTTCCCGGGCCGCGAGCACCTGGTGCGCGCGGCCGTCGACCGCGCCACCGAGGAGACGGCGGCCGCCATGGACGCCGCCGACCCCGGCACCGGCCCGGCCGCGGAGGCGCTGGTCCGCCTGCTCGACGCCGCCGCCCGCGCGGCCGCCCGCCGCCCGGGGCTGGTCCGCGCGGCCGCCGCGCTGCCGACCACCCCCGACGCCGAATACGACCGCCACCGGCCCGTCACCGACAGGATCGGCCGGGTCGTCCGGCGCGGACGGCGGTCCGGGGAGTTCGACGGCCGGCTCCCCGTCGACTGGCAGGTCGCCGCGGTCATCGCCCTCGCGCACACGGCGGGCACGGAGTCGGCGGCGGGCCGCCTGTCCGCCCCGGCGGCCGCCGACGCCCTCCGCACCTCCCTGCTCCGGCTGCTCGCCCCCGACCGCCCGGACCGCGCGGGGTGACGCGGTCGGCCGGGGGCGGACGGGTCACTGCTTCTCGGGCGGCGGGTCGGGAAGGGTGCCGGTGCGGACGAGGTGGTCGGCGAGGTCGCGCAGCTTGGTGTTGTACCGCTGCGACGCCTTGGACAGCAGGAGGAACGCCTGCTGGTCGGAGAGGCCGTAGCGCTCCATGAGGATGCCGGTCGCCTCCCCGATGCGCTGGCGGGTGCGCATGCCCTCGCGCAGGTGGGAGGCGCGCCGGGCGCCCGCGAGCGCCACCGACGCGTGCGCGGTCAGGACGGCGCCGACCTCGTGCGCGCGGGCGTCGAACGCGTGCGGCCGGGACGCGTAGAGGTTGAGTCCGCCCAGGGTGTCGTTCGGGGTGAACAGCTGGAACGACAGCATGCTCTCGATGCCGTACTTGCGCACCCGCGCGGTGAACTTGGGCCAGCGGCGCTCCTCGGCCATGTCGTCGATGGAGAAGACGTCGCGCACCCAGACGGCCGACAGGCACGGCCCCTGCCCGAGCCGGTGCTGGACGGCGTCGACCTGCTCGACCACCGGGGCGGTGGCGGCCTCGGTGGTGATGACGCCGCCCTTGCGGACGAGCATCACCCCGGCGTACTCGGCGCCGTCGATCTCGCGCACGGCGAGCGCCGTGATGCCCTCCAGGGTCTGCTCGACCGAGTCGGCCTCGGCCAGTCCGCGCGCCATCTCGGCCAGGACCCGCGCGGATTCCTCCGTGCCGCCGCTCATCGTCGACGTCCTCCTCCGGTGGTGCCGTCGCCCGGCACCGCTCCGTCGGGCGCCGGGCCATGGGGTGCGCGCCTGCCCCGCGCGGCGCCGCCGAACCGCGCCCGTCGGCGGCGGTTCGGCCGGTGGGCGGGGGGCGGTACCGGCCGCGCCCGGGAGGCCGGTCGGCCGCCCCGGACAACGGGCGCCCCGGACAACGGGCGGCTCCTCGGGCGGCTCCCCGGTGGGTGCTCCGGCGGGTCGGAGGCGGGCGCCCGCC
>NZ_BCRK01000242.1 GCF_001552555.1 Nocardiopsis trehalosi NBRC 14201
CCGCCGCGAGCGGCGGGTCGGCGGTCGTCCACAGGGAGCCGCTCCCCGTAGCGCGCGCCCCCTCCTCGGCGGTTGACTGGAATCAGGGGTTCCCCCCGGCACCATGGCCCCCTCCGCCACCGCTCCGGGGTACGCCTCACCATGCCCGGCACCGCCCACTCCTCGCAGGGTGGGAGGGCGGGTAGGGGGAGGGGTGCTGGGGCGAGCCGCCATCGGGTGGTGATGATAACCGTTTTCACTGTAGTGTCGTCGTGGCGCGCGCGGGGCCGCCGAGGGTGTCGGGCCTTGCCGGCGGTCCCGCGCCGCGTCCTCCCCCCGACGCCCTCCGGCGTCCGGCCCCTCGGTGCGAGAGAAGGACGACATGAGTGGACACCGCGACGACTACGCCGTCTCCGGTGAGTACATCGATCTGCTGATCCGCCCCTGGTGGGACGCCTTCGGTCCGGCGGTCGCCGAGGCGCTGCGCGGCCTGCCCACCGGTGACGCCCCGCTGCTGGACGTGGGCGCGGGCAGCGGACTGGGGGTCGCGTGCGCCGTCGCGGAGCTTCCCGGCGCCGAGGTCCTCGCTGTGGAGCCGTCCCCGCTGCTGCGGGCCGTGCTGCTCGCGCGGGCGGCGGCCGACCCCGCCCTGCGCGACCGCGTCACGGTCCTCGCGGCCGACCTGCTGACGGCGCGGCTCCCCGAGCGCGTGAGCGGCGTGCTCGCCCTGAACGTCATCGGCCACTTCGCCCCCGACGACCGCGAGCGGGTGTGGGCCGACCTGGCGAAGCGCCTGGCCCCCGGCGGCCGGATCGTGGTCAACCTCGCCCCGCCGTTCACCCCGACCGACGTCCCCAAGGCGCCCATGGGCGAGGCGCGCATCGGCCGCAACCGCTACGCCGGCCACGCCGAGGCGCGCGCCGACGGGCCGGACCGGATCACCTGGCACATGACCTACGAGGTGCACGGCGAGGACGGCGTCGCGCCGCCGGTCGAGGTCGCGTACCCGTGGTGGACCCTGACCCCGGACGCGCTGCGCGACGAGGCCGCCGCCCACGGCCTGGAGGCGCGCCCGACCGGCCCGGCCGAGGCCGGGCTGTTCGCCCTGGAGGCCACCGCCGCCTGACGGGACGGGCCGGCGCCTCCCTCGGGGGGTGCCGGCCCGCCGAGCGGCCCGCCGGGATGGGGGCCGCTCGCTTCGCCGTGCCCGGCGCCGGTCGGGGCGGGGCGGCGGTCCCGCCTCGGGGACCATCGACCCGCCGGCCCGTCCGGATGCGCCGACGGCTCTCGGGGGCGGCCGGCGCCTGGCGCGGTGCTCCGTCCCCGTGCGACAACCCCGACGCACCCGACATAAGCGGCATATTGTTGCCACGAGAAGAAAATGATAATCATTGTCCATCGGAGTGGCGGTGTGCCCCTCCCCGCAGCCGAAGGAGGCGCCGTGGCCGCGACCGCGGACCCGCCACCCGTACCCGCCCCCCGTGTCCGGGCGGGCGGCGGCCCCGGTGCGGCGGCCGACGCCGCCCACCTCGCCGACGTCGCCCACCGCGCCGGAACCGCCGCCCTCGCCGGGGCGGACACGGCCGCCTTCCCCGCCCTGGTCGACCGGCTCGACCGGGCCGTCCTCCGGTCGATCGCCGCCGTCCTGCACGACACCGCCGGGCGCCGCCTCGGGGCGGCCTGGACCGGCCCCGAGGTCGCCGACGCCATCGGCGCCGCCCCCCGCCACCGGTGGATCCCCGGCCGCTGGCTGGCCGACCTCGCCGCCGCCGGCCTGGCCGAGCGCTCCGGCGACCGCTACGCGCCGCCCCCGCGCCCCCGCCGCGCCGAACTCACCGCCCTGCGCGCGGAACTCGACACCGCCCGGGCCGGCCTCGGCTACCCGCCCGAACTCACCCGCTACCTGCGGTCCACCCTCAGCGCGCTGCCCCGGCTGCTGCGCGACGAGACCAGCTCCCAGGAACTGCTCTTCCCCGACGCCGACCCGCGCACCGCCGAGGTGCTCTACCGCGACAACCCGGTCAACCGCTACCTCAACGCGGCGGCCGCCGCCGTGGTCCGCGGCCTCACCCCGGCCGACCCGGCGGGCCTGCGCGTCCTGGAACTCGGCGCGGGCATCGGCGCCACGACCGCCGAGCTGCTGCCCGCCCTCGCCGGGCGCACCGCCGACTACCTCTTCACCGACCTGTCCCCCTTCTTCCTGGACCAGGCGCGCGAGCGCTTCGCCGACCACCCCTACCTGCGCTGCGAACGGCTCGACTTCGCGGCCGACCTCCCGCCGGGACACGGCGGCCTCGACCTGATCGTCGCCGCCAACACCGCCCACAACGCCCCGCACGCCGGGCGGCTGCTCACCGGCCTGCGCCGCCTGCTCGCCCCCGGCGGAACGCTGCTGCTCGTCGAGACCTGCCGCGAGCACCCGCAGTCGCTCACCTCGATGCCGTTCCTCGTCTCCGCCAACCCCCCGCGCACCGACGCCCGCGCGGGCACCGACCGCACCTACCTGTCGCGCGCGGAGTGGCGCGAGGCCATGGCGGGGGCCGGCCTGCGCCCCGAGGTCGACCTGCCGCCCGCCGGCCACCCGCTCACCGCGCTGTCCCAGCGCCTGCTCACCGCCCGCCGCCCACCCGAGAACCGGAGCCGCCGATGACCCCGCCCACGCCCACCACGACCGCCCCCGACACCGTGGCGGCCGACCTCGCCGCCATCTGGGGCGAACTCCTGGGCCTCGAACCCGACGACGTCCCCACCGACACCGAGTTCCTGCGCCTGGGCGGCGACTCGGTGCTGTCCGTGCGGATGGCGGCCCTGGTCCGCAGGCGCCTCGGCGTCGTCCTCGCGCTCTCCGACGTCACCGTCGAGATCACCCTGGACCGGCTCGCCGACCTGGTGCGGCGCCGCTCCACCGCCGCCGGCACGGTGCGCGACCTGCCCGTCGACGTGGTCCGCCGCGCCGACCCCACCGCCCCGTTCCCGCTGATGCCCCTCCAGCAGGGGTACTTCGTCGGCCAGCAGGGCGGCTGGGAGCTGTCGTACGAGTCCGCGCACTTCTACGGCGACGTGGGCCTGACCGGCGTCGACGGCGACGAGGCGGCCGACGCCCTCACCGACGCCGTCGAGCGCCTGGCCGAGCACCAGCCGACGCTGCGCGCCCGCGTCACCCCCGAGGGCATGCAGTACGTGCTGCCCCCGGACGCCCCGGGCGCGATCCCCGCCGTGCGCGTGTACGACCTGCGCGACGCCACCGAGGAGGAGGCCACCGCCACCCTGGAGCGGGTCCGCGCCGAGATGAGCTCCACCGGCCCCGACCCGGTGCACGGCCCCGGCCTGGACCTGCGCCTCACCCTGCTGCCGGGCGACCGCGGCCGCCTGCACACCGCCATGAACCTGCTGGTGTTCGACGGCTGGTCGGCCACCGTGCTCAACCGCGAACTGCTCACCCTCTCCGCCGACTGGAACGCGGTGCTCCCCCCGCTGGAGATCGACTTCGGCGACTACGTCCAGGCCCTCGGCCGGCTCACCGGCACCGAGGCGTGGGCGGCCGACCGCGACTGGTGGTGGGGGCGGCTGGACGGGCTGCCCCAGCCGCCCGCCCTCCCGCTGCGGGCCGACCCCAAGGACGTGCGGCCGGTGCTCATGCACACCCGCGAGCGCCACCTGGCCCCCGAGCAGTGGGCGGCGCTGCGCGCCGCCTGCGCCGAGCGCGGCGTCACCCCCTCCACCGCCCTGCTCACCGCGTTCGCCGCGACCATGGCCCGCTGGGCCGGCCACCGCGACCTGCTGCTGAACTCCCTCCAGCTCAACCGGCTGCCGGTGCACCCCGACATCCACCGCCTCGTGGGCGCGTTCGCCTCGACCATGCTGATCCCCGTCGAACTGCCCGAGGGCGCCACGTTCGCCGCCGCCGCGACGGCGGTCCAGCGGGTGTTCACCGAGCACGCCGCGCACAACCTCGTCTCCGGCGTGGAGGTGTCGCGGGAGCTGGCCCGGCGGCGCGGCACCACCCGGCCGGTCGGCCCCGTGGTGTTCCAGAGCACGCTGGGCATGGACGCCGCGGTGGGCGACCGCCACCCGTCGTCGGTGGGCCCCCTCGGCGAGATCTCCTTCGCCGACTTCCACCACCAGCTGCGCACCCCGCAGGTGGCCCTGGAGGCGCGCGTCTACGAGCTGAACGACGAACTGGCCGTCGTGTTCTCCCTGGTCGAGGAGTTGTTCACGCCCGAGGAGGTCGACGCCGCGTTCGCCGGCATGGTCGCCCTCACCGAGGCGCTCGCCGACGGCTCCGGCTGGGACCGCGTCCTCGACCTCCCGGCCGCCCGGGAGCCCGAGGGCGACGGCCTGCGCCTGGGCCGGCTCGACGGCGCCCGCGGCGACGACGCGTCCGGGCCGCTCGCCGACGACGTCGAGCGGCGCGTCGCCGAGGTCTGGGAGGACCTGCTCGACGTGCCCGTCCTCGACCGCGGGGCCGACTTCTTCCGGCTGGGCGGCGACTCCCTGGTGGCCGTCCGCGCCCTGGCCCGGATGACCCGCGAGTTCGGCGTCCAGCTGGGCGTGCGCGACTTCCTCGACCTGCCGACGGTGGCGGGCGCCGCCGCCGCCGTCCGCGCCGCGCGCGCCGCCGAGGCCGGGAGCGCGTCCCGGTGACCGGCCCGCTGGTGGGCGTCCTCGGCGGGTCGGGGACCGTCGGCCGGGTGGTGCTCGACCGCCTGGCCGGGTACGGCACGGGCCCGCTGCGCGTCGGCGGCCGCGACCCCGGCCGCACCCGGGCCGCCGCCGAGCGGGTGGGGGGCGAACCGGTGGCGGTGGACCTGGCCGACCCCGCGTCGCTGGCGCGCTTCTGCGCCGGCTGCGGCGTCGTGGTCAACGCCGCCGGCCCCTCCTACCGGGTCCTGGACACCGTCGCGCGCGCGGCCGTCGCCGCGGGCGCCGACTACGTCGACGCGGCCGGCGACGCGGCGGCGCTGGCCGCGCTGGGGCGTGGTGCCCCCGCTGGCCTGGCCGAGCGCAGCGCGCTGTTCTCCGCCGGGCTGATGCCGGGGCTGTCGGGGCTGCTGCCCCGGCTCCTCGCCGAACCCGGCCCGCTGCGGCGGCTGGACGTCTACGTGGGCGGGGCGACCGCCATCGGCCCGCTGTCGGCGGTCGACGCGCTGCTCACCCGCGGACCCGGGTTCGGCACCGCGCTGGCGGCGTGGCGGGACGGCCGCGTCGCGGAGAACGCCCTGGCCCCGCTGCGCTCGGTGGCGCTGCCCGGGTTCCGGCACCCCGTGCACGCCTGGCCGTTCCTGTCGGCGGAGGCGGCGGCGCTCGCCGCCGACCTGGGGGTGGACGAGCTGCGCAACTACACGGTGTACGTGTCGGAGAACATCCCCGAGGCGCTGGCCACCGCCTGGGCCGCCGACGACCGGCCCCTGGAGGAGCACGTGCCCGCCGTCGTCGCCGCGGCCGACGCCGACGTCGCCCTGGACGGCCCCTGGTACACGCTGCTGTTCCACGCCCGGCCGCGCGACCCGGCCCGGGGCGGCCCCACCCGGCTCGTCGTGCGCACCCCCGACTCCTACGCGCTCAGCGGGGTGGTCGCCGCCCTGGCGGCCCACCGCCTCGCCGAGGGCGGGGTGCCGCCGGGGGCGCGCCCGGCGGCGGAGGTGCTCGACCCCCGGGCCGTGCTCGACGCCCTCGCCGCCGACCCGCTGGTCGACGGCGTCGAGCTGGGCTGACCCCGCGCCGGGCCGGCCCCGCGCCGGGGGCGGGCGCTCAGGCGCCCGCCCCCAGTGCGGCCGCGACCGCGGCGACGACCTCGTCGCGTCGCTCGACCAGGTAGAAGTGGCCGCCCGGGAACACCCGGGTCTCCACCCCGGCGCTGGTGGCCGCCGCCCAGCGCACCGCCTCGGCCGGCTCCAGGTCGGGGTCGTCGGCCCCGAGGAAGACGCTGACGGGGCAGGACAGCGGCGCGCGGGCGCGGGGCCGCCAGGTCTCGGCCAGCCGGTAGTCCGCGCGGACGCGCTCCAGCACCGCGGTGCGCAGGGCGGGGTCGCTCAGCACGGCGGCGTCGGTGCCGCCGAGGCGGTCCAGTTCGGCGGCCAGGCCGTCGTCGCCGAGCAGGTGGACCGTGCCGCCGCGCGCGTCCTAGGGCGCCTCGTGCCCGGAGGCGAACAGCCGCACCGGCGCCCCGCGGCCCTGGTCGGTGAGCGCGTGCGCCAGTTCGTAGGCGATCGCGGCGCCCATGCTGTGGCCGAACAGCGCGTAGGGGCGGTCCAGCAGCGGCCCGGCCTCCTCGGCGACCGCGGCGACCACGTCCGCCACCGCGGTGGCGCCGGGTTCGTCCCAGCGGTCCTCGCGGCCGGGGTACTGCACGGCGACGGTCTCGATCCACGGCGGCAGCAGCCGCCCCCAGGGCGCGTAGCCGCTCGCCCCGCCGCCGCCGTGCGGCAGGCAGAGCAGCCGCAGCGCGGCGTCGGGGCGGGGCGCGTGGCGGCGGAGCCAGCGTCCGCGCGGCGGCGTCACGCGGCCGCCCTCGGCGCGCCGCCCGCCCGGCGGTGTGCGAGCATAGTGAAGAAAACGGTTTTCATTACCATTCCTGGAGGTGTCCCTTGTACGACGTGATCGTGGTCGGCGGCGGTCCCGCCGGCCTCAGCGCGGCCCTGGTGTTCGGCCGCCAGCGCAGGTCCGTCCTGGTGGTCGACGGCGGGCGGGTCCGCAACGCCCCCGCCGCCGAGATGCACATGATGCTCAGCCGCGACGGTTTCGACCCCGCCGAACTGCTCGCCATCGGCCGCGGCGAACTCGCCGCCTACCCCTCGGTGGAGGTGCGGCCGGGCACCGTGGTCGCCGCCGAGGGCGAACGCGAGGACTTCACGGTCACCCTGGCCGACGGCGCCCGCGAGCGCGCCCGCCGCCTGGTCCTGGCCACCGGCCAGGTCGACGAGCCCTACGACATCCCCGGCCTGCGCGAACTCTGGGGCACCGGCGTCTTCCACTGCCCGTTCTGCCACGGCTGGGAGGCCTCCGGCCGCACCCTGGCCGTCGTCGCCGCCGACCCCGCCGAGGCCATGCTGGCCGCCTACCTCGCCGACCGGTTCAGCGACGACGTGGTCCTGTGCACCCACGGCACCGAGAAGCTCCCCGACGAGATCACCGCGCGCCTGGAACTGCGCGGCGTCCGCGTCGACACCACCCCCCTCACCGAGATCACCGGCGACCCCGGCGACCTCACCGTCCACTTCGCCGACGGCCGCACCCTGCGGCGCGAGGCCGTCTTCCACAAGGCCCCCACCCGCCAGCACTCCGACCTGGCGGCCGGCCTGGGCGCCGAGATCCTCCCCGACGGCACCGTCCGGGTGGACGAACTGCAGATGACCACGGTCCCCGGGGTGGCCGCCGTCGGCGACACCGCCAAGCTCGCCCCCGTACCCGCCGCCACCACGCTCGTCGTCCTCGGCGCCGCCGACGGCGTCCGGGCCGCGCTGTGGATGGACGGCGACCTGTTCCGCGCCGACCTGGAGCGCGACGGCGCCCCCTGACCCGCCCCGCCGGGCCGCCCCGCGGCCCGGCACCCCCGTTGCGGCGCGGGCGCCCGCCGGCCCCGGCGGAC
>NZ_BCRK01000243.1 GCF_001552555.1 Nocardiopsis trehalosi NBRC 14201
GGGCGGGCGGCCGCGCTGGAGGCCGCCCGCCCCGGCGGAGGGGGCGGGGCGGCCGCTACTGGCACGCCTCGCAGTCGGGGTCGTCGATGGAGCACATCGACGCGGCGTCCGGGTCGATCTCCGGCGCGGTGCCGGCGGCCGCGTCCGGCCGGTCGGCCGGGACCGGGGTCGGAGCGGGGGCCGGAGCCGGGGACGCGGCCGGGGCCGTCGACACCGCCGACACCGCGTTGAGCCGGCCGTCGGTGCCGCGCAGGGTGCTCTTCTCGACGTGGGTCGCGCTCTGCGACCGCAGGTAGTAGGTGGTCTTCAGCCCCGCGCGCCACGCCCGCCGGTACAGCTCGTCGAGCTTGCGGCCGCTGGGCGCCGCCATGTACAGGTTCAGCGACTGCGCCTGGTCGATCCACTTCTGCCGCCGCGCGCCCGCGTCGACCAGCCACGCCGGGTCGATCTCGAACGCGGTCGCGTACAGCTCCTTCAGGTCGTCGGGCACCCGGTCGACGGCGCCCAGGCTGCCGTCGTGCAGCTTGAGGGTGGCCACCATGTCGTCGTCCCACAGGCCGCGGTCCTTGAGGTCGCGCACCAGGTAGGGGTTGACCACGGTGAAGTCGCCGGACATGTTCGACTTCACGTACAGGTTGCGGTAGATCGGCTCGATCGACTGGCCCACGCCGGTGATGTTGGCGATGGTGGCGGTCGGCGCGATGGCCATGACGTTGGAGTTGCGCATGCCCACGGTGCGGACCCGCTCGCGCAGCCCCGACCAGTCGAGCCGGGCCGAGAAGTCCGCGTCGAGGTCGCCGCCGCGGGCGTCGGCGAGTGTCCGCAGCGAGTCGATCGGCAGCACGCCCCGGCTCCACAGCGAGCCCTCGAACGACGCGTAGGCGCCCCGCTCGGCGGCGAGGTCGACGGACGCCTCGATGGCGGCGTAGGAGATCTGCTCCATGCTCTCGTCGGCGAAGTCCACGGCCGCCGCGGACGCCATGGGCAGCCGCAGCCGGAACAGCGCGTCCTGGAACCCCATGAGGCCGAGGCCGACCGGGCGGTGCCGCATGTTGGCCCGCTCCGCCTCGGGGATCGTGTAGTAGTTCACGTCGATGACGTTGTCCAGCATGCGCACGGCCGTGCGGACCGTGCGGCGCAGCCGCTCGACGTCCAGGCCGTCGGCGGTGGTGTGCCGGGCCAGGTTGACCGAGCCCAGGTTGCAGACCGCGACCTCGTCGGCGCTGGTGTTCAGCGTGATCTCGGTGCACAGGTTGGAGGAGTGCACCACGCCCACGTGCTGCTGCGGCGACCGCAGGTTGCACGGGTCCTTGAAGGTGATCCACGGGTGGCCGGTCTCGAACAGCATGGTGAGCATGCGCCGCCACAGGTCGACGGCCCGCACCCGCCGCCACACGCGGATCTCGCCGGCCTCGGCGGCGCGCTCGTAGGCGGTGTAGGCGGCGGCGAACTCGGCGCCGTAGAGGTCGTGCAGGTCGGGGACCTCGTCGGGGGAGAACAGGGTCCACTCGCCGCCGGCCTCGACCCGCTGCAGGAACAGGTCGGGCACCCAGTTGGCGGTGTTCATGTCGTGGGTGCGCCGCCGGTCGTCACCGGTGTTCTTGCGCAGGTCGAGGAACTCCTCGATGTCGATGTGCCAGGTCTCCAGGTACGCGCACACCGCGCCCTTGCGCTTGCCGCCCTGGTTGACGGCGACGGCGGTGTCGTTGGCGATCTTGAGGAAGGGCACGACGCCCTGGCTCTGCCCGTTGGTGCCCTTGATGTGGGCGCCGATGCCGCGGACCGGGGTCCAGTCGTTGCCGAGGCCGCCGGAGTACTTGGACAGCAGCGCGTTGTTGCTGATCCCGTGGAAGATCGACTGGAGGTCGTCGCCGACGGTGGTCAGGAAGCACGAGGACAGCTGGGCGCGCCGGGTGCCGGAGTTGAACAGGGTCGGCGTCGAGCACATGAAGTCGAACGACGACAGCAGCTCGTAGAACTCGATCGCGCGCGCCTCGCGGTCGTCCTCGCGCAGCGCCAGGCCCATGGCCACCCGCATGAAGAACGCCTGCGGCAGCTCGTAGCGGACACCGCCGCTGTGCAGGAAGTACCGGTCGTAGAGGGTCTGGAAGCCGAGGAAGGTGAAGTCGAGGTCGCGCTCGGGCCGCAGGGCGGCGCCGAGCCGGGCGAGGTCGAACGTCGCCAGCTCCGGGTCGAGCTGCTCCAGCTCGATGCCCCGCCGCACGTAGGCGGCCAGGTAGGCGGGGTAGCGCGCGGCCATCTGCGCCTGGTCGGCCTCGTCGGGGGCGCCGCCGAGGAAGGTCAGGGCCTCGCGGCGCAGGGTGTCGAGCAGCAGCCGGGCGGCGAGGTGGGAGTAGTCGGGGTCGGCCTCCACGAAGGTGCGCGCGGCCATGACCATCGCCAGCTCCAGCTCCTGCGGCCGGATGCCGGGGTAGACGCTGCGGCGGGTCTCCGCGAGGACCGCGTCGGCCGACACGCCGGCGAGCCCCGCGCACGCCTCCCGGATCACCGCGGCGACGCGCTCCATGGGGTCGGCCGGAGGGGCCGCGACGGGTGCCGCGGGCTCGGTGTCGATGGTCATGCGTGGCTCCAACCAGGTAGACGACAGCCGGTGGGGCGCCGGGTGGAGCACGCGCGCGGGACCGCCGCGCCGAAACGACGGCGGCGGGATGCCTGCGCCGCGGAGGCCCGCCCTCGAAGCCCCGGATGCGGTGCGCGCCGCGAGGCGCGCACACCGGTGGCAGGTCTTCGGACTCGCGGGCTCCGGACCGTCGTGGTCCCCCCTAGTGGCCGTCGCTTCCCGGGCCCGCAGGGCCCAGTGCTCGTTGACGGCGGTCGTTCCCGCTCACCGCTGCGGGGCAGTCCCGGAATCGCACCGGGTTCCCTCTTGCCTCACCGGTCCCCCGGTGAACCACCAGCGCGAGCGATACTACATCTTGTGGCAGTGGTTGGAGAACACCGCAATATAAGCGCGTGTCACGGTATTTCGAGGTGACAGGCCCGGCGCCGGTGTGGTACGCGCGGGCGCGGCCGCGGCGGGCGCCCGGCGGCCCGGCCGGGGCGCCGGCACGCAGGCGGCGGACGCCCGGCGGCCCGCCGGTGCCCGGGGGCGCCGCAGCGGCGCTACCCGTCGATCATGCGGTCCAGGGCGTCCTCGTCCAGGCCGAGGTCGACCCGGATGCGGTAGCGGGCGCGGAGCAGCTCCAGCAGGAGGTCGTGGACGTAGGGCGACACGTCCTGGTGCCGGAACCGCTCGACGCCGAGCGTGGCCCAGGTGTGGGCGCCCCGCAGGTCGCCGTGCGCCTGGAGGGTCTCGGCGATGTGGATGTAGGTGGGCAGGTTGCGCGGGCCCTCGGAGCGCAGCCGTTCGAGCTGGCCGTAGGCGGCGTCGAGCAGGTCGAGTTCGAACAGGGCGCCCGCCTGGAGCGCACGCGCGTCGATGATCGTGGTGCCGCCGTCGTCGATCGCCCGCTGGTAGGCGGCCGAGGCGCGCTCGAACTCCTGCGCCATCTCCCACTGCTCGCCCGCCCGGACGAACAGTTCGGCGCGGGAGATCTCGCTGTCGGCGTCGACCCGGTTGGCCAGGCCGAGGAGTTCCAGGGCGACCTCGACGTGGTCGCCGGACTGCACGGCGCGGAACTCCAACCGGTCGAGGTCGGCCGTCGTCACGCGGGTCACGGGTGCCCTCCCTAGGTCCTCTTCGCGCCGCGTCATCGGCGACTCATCCCCGGGCGCGTTCGAGCGCGGTCCAGAAGCCCTGCCGCAGGGCGTCGCGGACGTCGTCGCGCAGCAGGAAGTCGATCGGCAGCGCCGACCCCTGGAGCAGCCGCGCCTCCAGGTCGGACGGCATGCGCGGTCGGCGCACGAGGACCGCCTCCAGCCAGAGGGCGGGCGCGTCGCGCGCGATGGACTCCGCGAAGTCGTTCCCCTCCTGGCGCGCGACATTCACCGCGTCCTCGACCGAGCGCGCCGACGACGAACCGGGGGGCACGTAGCCGACGGTGGGGGTGGGGTTGGTGTAGGGCCCGTGGTGGAGCCGGTGGTCGGGGCGGGGGCCAGTGGCGGTCCCGGAGTCCGCGGGGGATCCGGAGCCGCCGCCGATGCGGGAATCAGTTCCCGTACTGGCCCCAAAAGTAGGGTTTGGTCCGGTGTTACCTCCGAACCCGGGGTTCTCCCCCGTCGAGGACCCGTAGCGGGGGTCCGGTGCCGGAGGAGGTGGCGGCGTGTTGCGCGATGGTGGGGCCTCGCGCTCGTACTGGCCGCCCAGAACGGGGTCGCGGTGCGCGCCGCCCTGCGGGTGGCCCGGCGGCTGGTGCCCCGGTGGCGGCTGCTGCGGCGGGCGCCCCTGGGGCGGCGCCCCGTAGCCCCCCTGGCCGCCGCGCATGCTCGGGTGGGCGCCCGTGGACGGCATCCCGTAGCCGCCGTTGGCGGGCGGGTTGCCGGCCATGCTCGGATGCGCCCCGGTCGGCGGGTTGCCCGCCATGCTCGCGTGCGCGCCCGTGGGCGGCGACGCGGCCGGCGGCGCGTGCCCGCCCGAGGGGAACCCGTTGACGTCGATGGGGCCCGAGGTGGCGGGCCGGGACGCGTCGACCCCGCCGCCCTGGGGGGCGAGGTGGTCGCCGCCGCGCTGCTGCGCGAGGCTCTGCCGCATGGCGCGGAGCTGGTCCATGGCGCTGCCGGTCATGGCGGGCTGGGCGCCCGTGCCGGCGAACATCGCCTCGAGGCCGCCGCCCTGCGGGGCGGCGGGTTCGACCCGCGAGGCCCCGGCGTGCGCGGCGACCGGCTGGCGGGTGACGTCGGGCGCGGAGCGCGCCCGGCCGTTGCTCAGCGGCGTGGTGGTCTCGTTGGCCTCCTCGGCGCCGCTGCCGACCCCCGACAGCAGGTTGACGTAGGGGCGCAGGTGGCCGGCGCCGATCTCGATGAGGTCGTCGCACTCGCGGCGCAGCGCCCGCGAGATGGTCCAGTTGCCCTCGACCGAGATGTGCACGACGGTGACGCGGACCCCGAGGTCCTGCACGTCCGACACGACCTGGGCCATGTCCTCGTCGCCGCTCACCAGCACCGCCTCGCACAGCACGCCGGTGCGCGCGAGCGTGGTCAGGTCCCGTTGGACATAGCTCTCGACGCCCTCCCGTCTGCCCGGACGGATGCGAGCGGCTCGGACCTTGACGCCGGGGATGTCCGCGATGCCGTCCTGCTCCTGGGTGCGGCGGCCGTCGGCCGTCGCCTCGTACCAGTAGCACCGCAGCAGCGGGAGCCCCGTGCGGTCGCGGGCGACCTCGTTGAGGAGTTGCACGAGGCCCGCGTAGTCCCATGACACGGAATCGCGGTTGCGGGTTCCGTGCACAGCCATCGCACCGTCGGCGAGGAGGTAGCCGGCGTCAACGAACAGCGCGCAGCGATCCACGCGACACCGCCCCTTCCCATTCTCCGGTCGCCCGGGTGCGGTCTCCGCACCGGGGCGTTCCAGCGATCGGCACTCGGCCAGATAGACAGGCCGCGCCACAGCCTAACCAAGTCTGTGGGGGTTTGCGTGCCGGTCCGGATACCGAGGGTGTACGGGCGACTACGCAAGGGTGTCGACGAGTGTCCGGAAACCCGCTCCCCTGGGGCGATCCCTTATCACGGGGACCGTCCGGAATCCGGCTGTTTCCCCATCCGGCCGCCGGTTCGGGGCCCGCTCGGCGCCCCCGGCCGCGCGGCGGGGCCCCGGGCGGCCGGGCCGGGGCGGCCGGGGCCGGCGGCTCAGGTCCGCATCGGCGCGGTCACCGCGACCACCCCCGCGAGGTAGGCGTCGGGGCCCGACACCAGCCGCAGCTCCGGTTCGGGCGGCAGCACGGCCGAGAACCGCACGACGTCGGTGCCGAAGGCCATGGGGTCGCCCTGGGCGCCGCGCGCCGACCCGGCGAACGCGTTGGCGGGGTCGCGTTCGCCGGCCCCGGGGGTGAGCGGGGCGCCGTTGAGCAGCACCCGGTCGCCCGTGAGGTCGGCGTCGCCCTCCCAGGCCACGGTGTCGACGGTGGCGGGGACCGCGGCGGGCAGCAGCCCGGCCAGGGGCAGCCGCACGCCGCCGGGGTCGTCGAAGACGGCCGCCGCCGTGTCGAGCACCATGGCCTGGTGGTACCCGGCGGCCGGGTCCTCCACGACGACGACCAGGCTCCACCCGGCGTAGGCACCCGCGCCGGTCGCGGCCGGGATGTCGGCGACCCACCACGACCCCGGACCGTGCTCGCGCACCAGGCCGGTGACGTCGGCGAACGCCTGGTAGGCGGGGCGCCCCGGCAGGTCGGCGACGGCGACCTCGTCGGCGGCCACCCGGGTGTAGGCGTCGGCGCCGGGGCCGCGCACCCGGGCCGACGCGCCGTCGGGCGCCCCGACGGCGGAGAAGTAGAGCCCGGCCCAGCGGACGGTGGCGCCCTCGGGCAGGGTCCACGCCGCGGCGCTCGACATGGCGGTGGCGGGGTCGTCGTCGTGGTCGGCGGGCGCCATGGGCCAGAGGTCGTTGTCGCGGTGGCCGCCGTCGCGCTGGCGGGCGCGGGCGCATCCGTCGGCGTGGGCGGGCGCGGCCTCGGGGGTGGGCGCCGCCTCGTCGGGCGCGGGGCCGGGGGGCGGGGGCGGTGTGCTCGGGGCCGGGCCGGGGGCCGCCGTGGGGCCGCCGGGCGGCCGCTGGTCGTCGGCGGGTTCCGGTCCGGTCTCCGCCCCGGGTTCCGGTCGGTCCGTGACGGGGGTGCCG
Source organism: Nocardiopsis trehalosi NBRC 14201 (assembly GCF_001552555.1). Classification (GTDB taxonomy): domain Bacteria; phylum Actinomycetota; class Actinomycetes; order Streptosporangiales; family Streptosporangiaceae; genus Nocardiopsis_B; species Nocardiopsis_B trehalosi. The sequence goes on from NZ_BCRK01000243.1 coordinate 6,734, forward strand.
GTGTCCTCGGGGTCCGCCGGGGCCGGTCCCTCGGGCGGAACGGGGCCGCCGGGGCGGCCGGGACCGTCCGGGGGGTCCGGGGGCTCCGGATGGTCCGGGTGGTCGGAGCCGTCCCAGTGGTCCGGGTGCCACGGCAGGTCCGCCGGCCCCTCGGGCGGGCGCGCCCACCAGGGGACGTCGTCGTCCGGTTCGGGCGGGACGCAGGTGAGCAGGGCGTTGCCGGCGGTGGTGGTGGCCACCGGCCCGGCGGTGGCGTAGCGGGCGGGGGTCCCGCCGGGGTCGACCCCGTGGGTGCCGGTGGCCGTGGCGGCGGTGCCGCCGGAGGCGACGGCGACCTCGGGCGGGACGCCCGCCTCGGCGTCGCCCGCGACGGCGACGCCGAGGTACTCGTCGGCGCGGCCGCCCGCGTCCAGGCCGGGCAGCACGCAGCGGGCGCCGTCGGCGGCGGCCGCGCAGCTCCACCCGGAGCCGCCGGGGGTGGCCGGGGCCGCGCTGCCGGCCCGCCCTGCGGCGTCGAGGACCACCCCGCGCGGCAGGGTGACGTCGGCCACGACGTCACCGTCGACCGGGTCGCCCCCGTTGGCGACGGTGAGCACGACGATGCCCGGCCGCCCGGGGACGAGGGCGCCGACGGGGTCGATGGCCGCGGTCAGCGCGGGCGTGCCGGGCGCGGCGGGCGCGGGGGACGGTGCGGGCCGACCGGGTTCCGGCGCGGCCGCGGGCCGCTCGGGCGGCGGCGCGGGCCGGGGGCCGGGCGGGCGGGGGTCGGGGGCGCCGGG
>NZ_BCRK01000244.1 GCF_001552555.1 Nocardiopsis trehalosi NBRC 14201
TGGCGTCGGTGCTGCGGCCCGGCGGCGCGGACCCCGGGGCGGCGGCCCCGGCGGCGCGGGCGCCGTGGACCCGGGCGGGGGCCTACCGGTCGCCGCGGTCCTGGCGCGACTAGCGACCCGGCGGAAGGGCGGCCGGCGGGGCGGCGGTGCCGGTCCGCCGACCGCGTGCGCGGGGCGCGGGCGTCACGGCGCGGCGGCGAGCACCGCCCGCCGGGCGCCCGCGCCCGGGTGCGGGTCGTCGGCCAGGATGCTGTGCTGGAGCGCGTGCAGCTCGGCGGACGGCGGCACGCCCAGTTCCGCGTCGAGCACCTCGCGCACCTCCAGGAAGGCGACGAGCGCGTCGGCGCGCCGCCCCGAGCGGTGCAGGGCCTCGATGAGGCGGGCGTGGAACCACTCGTTGAGCGGGTGCGCGGCGACCAGGTCCCGGAGTTCGGGGACCAGAGCGCGGTGCTCGCCCATGCGCATGCGCGCCTCGACGCGCTGCTCCAGGGCCTGCACGCGCAGCTCCTCCAGGCGGCGGACGTGGCCGCGCAGCAGCCGGCCGCCGGCGACGTTCTCCAGGGGCCGGCCGCGCCAGGCGCGCAGCGCGGCGGCGCTGCTGTCGGCGGCGTCGCGGTGGCGGCCGGCGGCGAGGGCGCGCCGGCCGTCGGCGACGAGCCGGGTGAAGACCTCGGTGTCGAGCCGGTCGGGGCCGATCTCGGCGGTGTAGCCGGGCGGGCGGGTGGCGAGGACGCCGCCGACGCCGGCCGCGCCGAGGGCCCGGCGCAGGTGGTACACGTGGGTCCGCACCGTGCTGACGGCGTGGCGGGGCGGGTCGTGCTCCCACAACTCGTCCACGAGGGTCGCGACGTCGACCACGTGCGAGCGGTTGAGCAGCAGCAGCGCGAGCAGCGCGTTGGCCTTGGGCCCGCGCAGCGGGTGCTCGGTGCCGCCGGCGGTCACCCGCACGGGACCGAGCAGCGAGAAGCGGAACTCCTGCGACATGGGTGGGTCTCCCCCCGTTGGTGGCCGTACCGCCGGAGCGGTCCGGCGTACGCTCCCATCCCACCGCGCGCCCGCGCGGGGCGCCAGACTCCCCAAAGACGTGCCGCCCTGCCTCCAAAGAGGCAGGGCGGCGGGCGGAGCGGCAGGTGGTCAGCCCTCGACGAGGGCCTCGCGGCGGCCGTCCCCGGCGGGCGCGGCCGGGGCCGCGGCGTCGTCGGCGGGCGGGCGGCCGCCCATGAGCACGCCCACGGCGACGGCGCCGACGACGGACAGCGCGCACAGCACCCACAGCCCGATGTGCAGGGCGTCGGTGTAGGCGGCGCCGGCGGTGGTGGCGAAGCCGTCGCGCAGGGCGGCGGGGACGGCGGCGACGGCGCCGTCCATGTCGCCCTGGAGCAGGCGGGCCGTCGCGGCCTGGGCGTCGGCGCCCGCGGTGTCGGCGAGGCGGGCCTGGGTGACGGCGGCGAGCAGCGAGCCGAGGAGGGCGACGGCGATGGCCTCGCCGGCGAGCCGCATGGTGTTGAACATGCCGGCGGCCATGCCGGCGCGGGAGGCGGCGACCGAGGAGACGGCCGCGCCGTCGAGGATGGCCAGGGAGATGCCGAACCCGATGCCGATGGCGAGCATCGGCCCGGCGAGGACGGCGACGCCCACCCCCGGCTCGATGACGGTCAGCCAGGCGGTGCCGGCCGCGACGAACAGCAGGGTGGCGACGAGCAGGGCGCGCTGCCCGATGCGCTGGGCGAGGGCGCCGACGATGGTGGGCACGATCAGCGTGGGGCCGGTGAGCAGGACGAGCAGCAGGCCGGCGTACTGGGCGCTGACGCCGTCGACCGCCATGAAGTAGGGCGGCAGGACGAGGAGCAGGGCGACGAACCCGAACGCGAGCAGCACGGGCATGGCGCAGATGGCGAGGAACCGGGGCTGGGCGAACAGGGTGATGTCGAACATCGGGTGGGCGGCGCGGCGCTCGGCGATGGTGAAGGCGACCATCAGCACGGCGAACGCGGCGAACGAGCCGAGGACCGCGGGGTGGGTCCAGCCGAGTTCGGGGCCCTGCACGAACGCGAAGACGAACAGGGACAGGCCGCCGGTGAAGGTGACCGCGCCGGTCCAGTCGAGGCCGGCCGGGTGGTCGTCGCGCGACTCGGTGAGCCAGGGGGACGCCGCCAGCGGGGCGAGGACGACGAGCGCGGCGGCGAGGAAGAACCCGCGCCAGCCGCCGAGGGAGGTGACGAGCACGCCGGCGATGAGGGGGCCGAAGGCGAGGCCGAGGCCGATGGCGGTGCCGAAGAAGCCGAACGCGCGGGTGCGGGCGGGCCCCTGGAACGCCTGGGCGAGCAGCGAGCTGCCGCCGGTGGTGGCGGCGGCCGCGCCGATGCCGGCGAGCACCCGGGCGCCGATGAGCACGCCGATGTTGGGCGCGAAGGAGGCGACGACCATCGCGGCGCAGAACAGGGTGACGCCGATCATGAACATGCGGCGGCGGCCGGTGAGGTCGGCGAGGGAGCCGGTGACCGCCATGAAGGAGCCGTAGCTGAGGAAGAAGGCGTTGACCACCCACTGGGCGGCGGCGAGGCCGGTCGCCAGGTCCTGGCCGACGTCCGGCAGCGCCACCGACGCCCCGGTCGCGGTCACCGGGATCAGCACGATCGCCGCGCACACGACGATCAGGGTGAGGACCGGTCGGGTGCGGCGCTCGGGCGGCGCCGCCGGGTTGGCGTTCATGTTCGAGCTCCTCGCGGTGGCATATGTCTGTCGAATATAAGGACTCTTATATTCAGGAGACATGCAATCAGTATAAGATCCCAGCGTCAACCCGTACTGACCGATCTCACACCGGGCGCCGCGAGGCGCGCGGCGGCCCGCGGGGGCGGGCGACAGGAGAGGCCATGAACGCGGAGGAGCGCATCGCCGAGGCGGCGGAGGCGCGGCTGGGGACCTTCGTCAAACGCGCCGAGCAGGCGCTGATGGCGGAGAAGGCGCAGGCGCTGCGCCCCTTCGGGTTGTCCGTCGCCCAGTACGCGGTGCTGCACGCCCTGTCCCTGGAGCCGGGGCTGTCGGGCGCCCAGCTCGCCCGCGCCTCCTGCGTGACGCCGCAGAGCATGGCCTCCCTGCTGTCGACCCTGGAGGCCAAGGGGCTCATCGAGCGCCACCCCTCGGCCACCCACGCCCAGACGCTGGTCACCCGGCTCAGCCCCCAGGGCGCCGACCTGCTGCGCGCGGCCGACGCCGCCGCCCTGTCCGTCGAGAGGCGGCTGACCGCCGCCTTCACCCCCGAGGAGGAACGCGTGCTGCGCGCGCTGCTGCAACGCGGTACCGAGGCCCTGGGCGGCGGCCGGTGACGCCGCCCGGGGGCGTCCCGGCGCCCACTGCCCCTTTGGAGGCATCCGCCCCCCACTTCGGACGGAGCGGGCCCCTGCGCGGCGCCCCCCGCGGGCTAGCGTCCACGGCGGTGCCGGCGGCGCGACGCCCCGACCGGCCCGCCCATCCCCGCCCACTCGACCGGCCCCGCCCCTCGCGGCGGGTGGAGAGGTGCCCCTCATGGACGACCCGGTAGTGATCATCGGCGCAGGCCCCGTCGGCATGCTGCTCGCCTGCGACCTCCTCCAGCAGGGGGTGCCCGTGCGGCTGGTCGACGCCGCCCGCGAGCACTCCGCCCACTCGCGCGCCGCCGTGGTGTGGCCGCGCGTGCTGGAGGTGCTGCACCGCACCGGCGTGGCCGAGCGCCTCGTCGACCGCGGCCACCGCATCGAGGGCGTGCGGTTCTTCTCCAGCGGCCGCGAACTCGGCACCGCCTGGATGACCCGCCTGCCCGACACCCCCTACCCGTTCGCCGTCGGCATCGCCCAGAGCGAGACCGAGCGCGCCATCGAGGAGCGCCTGGCCGAACTCGGCGGCAAGATCGAGCGCGGCGCCCGGCTCACCGCCGTCCACGGCATCGACGGCCCCCGGCCGGTCGCCGTGCTGGCGGGCCCCGGCGGCACCACCCAGGAGGTGGCCGCCTCCTGGATCGTCGGCGCCGACGGCGCCCACAGCACCCTGCGCGGGCTGCTCGGCGTCGACTTCGCCGGCGAGCAGTTCCAGGTCAGCTTCTCCATCACCGACGCGCGGCTCACCGGGGACGCCCCGATGAACGTCGTCAGCTACTGCTACACCCCCGAGGGCAGCCTCGCCCTGGGCCCGCTGGGCCCCGACGTCTCCCGGGTGGCGGTCAGCGTGCCGCACCCGGAGGAGGGCGCCCCGCCGCCCTCCCGGGAGTTCTTCCAGTCGCTGCTCGACTCCCGCGCGCCGGGCCGCAACGCCATCGGCGAGATGCGGTTCAGCACCACCTTCCAGGTGCACGCGCGCATCGCCGACACCTACCGGCGCGGCCGCTGCCTGCTGATCGGCGACGCCGCGCACACGCTCAGCCCCGCGGGCGCCCAGGGCATGAACACCGGCCTGCAGGACGCGGCCAACCTGGGGTGGCGCCTGGGCGGCGTCCTCACCGGGCGGCTGCCCGAGGCCGCCGTCTCCGGCTACGACCGGGAGCGGCGCGAGGCCGCCCACCAGGCGGCGTGGTCCACCGCGCGGCAGACCCGGTGGGGGTTCTTCACCCGCCCCGCGCAGATCGCGGCGCGCGACGCGGTGTTCCGCGCCGCGCACGCCTCGGGCGTGGTGCAGCGCACCATCGCGCCGATCATCGGCCAGACCACCGTCCGCTACCGGCCGGTCGACACCGGGGCGGGGGCGGACCGGCCGGCCGTCCGCGCCGGCGCGCCGGCCTCGCCCGGCGAGCGCCTGCCCGTGCTGGTCGCCGGGCCGGGCGAGGAGCCCACCGCGCGCCCGCGCGGCGGGTGGGTGCGGGTGGCGGCCGAAGGGCTGACCGTGCTGCTGCACCCGGGGACCGGCGACGCGCCGCGGCCGGGCTGGGCGGCGTTCACCGAGCGCGCCTCGGGCGCCGCGGCCGGCCGGGCCGCGGTGGTCGAGGCCGGCACGCGCGGCCCGCTGGCGGCGGCGCTCGGCCCGCGGCCGCTGGTCGCCGTCACCCGGCCCGACGGCCACCTGCTGGCCCTCCTCCCCCCGGCGCGGCTGGGCCGCCTGGGGGCCGTGCTCGACCTGCTGGCCGTCGCGCCCGACCCGCTCGCCGACCCGGTGGCGGCGGCCGACGCGGCCGGACCGGCGGCCCGCTGACCGGGGGCGCGGTGGACGTGGGGACGGCACCGCCGACCGGCCCGGGGGTGTGCGGCCCCCGGGCCCGGGGTCCGTGCGCCCCCGGGCCGCCGCGCCCGCCGGGACAATTCGCGGAGTGGTCGTGAATGTTTCGCACAATGACGCGGAACGCACAATTGAACACCGCGGACTTTCTCGCCGCATTCTCACTACCGAACGTAGCGCGATCATCACCGAAAAGCCCTGGAGTTTCCAACTCCAGGGCTTTTAGAATCCAAGCGGCCGGAAAGGGAGGAGCGCCGGAGGGCGACAAAGGACACACGACCGGATATGGTCGCCCGGCACCCGTGATCCGTCGTGGGCGGCGCGTATTATGACGGAGCACCGAACGGCGGAAAACTCAAATGTTGAACCACCGGTATCGGGTACCGACCCTCCGGCGGAGGATTTCGAGAATGTCGACGGAAGGGCGGGCACCGTTCGCCGCCCCTCGGCCGGAGTCGTACTTGGGAGGACTGGTATGGCGGACCTCGACGAACTGGAGCGGCTGGCCGGCCGCCGGCTGGCGGCCGCCGTACCCGACGTCCTCGCCGCCTACCGGGCCCGCCTCGCCGAGGCGGGCAACCCCCTGGGCACCGACCCCGCCCTGTGGCCGGACGCCCGCGAGCAGGCCGTGCTGGTGCTCGACGACACCTGCCGGGAGCTGCGCGGCGACGCCGACGCGGCGGCCGGCCCGGCCGGCCGCCGCCCGGCGGCGCCGCTCGGCGACCTCCTGGGCGCCGCGGGGGAGCTGACCGCGGTGGCCCTGGAGGCCCTGGGCCGGCTGACCGCCGGGCTGCCCGGCGGGCAGCGCCACCCGCTGTTCGTCCGCGCGGCGCTGGTGCTCACGCGCTGCTCGGCGCGGCGCACCCGGGCGCTGGCCGAGAGCCACGACACCCAGGTGGCGCGCCGAGTCGAGCAGGCCACGGCCGCCGAGTACGGCAAGCTGGCCGTGGAGATCCACGACCGGATCGGCGGCAGCCTGGCGCTGGCGTTCCGGCACCTGGAGATGCACCGGCGCGAGGGCCTCGACGGCCGCGGCGACGGCCGCCGGGTCACCGCCATCGAGGAGTCGCTGGAGGAGGCCGCGGCCTACACCCGCCACCTGGTCTCCGGGCTCAGCTCCACCTTCCCCCGGCCCGACGGCCTGCACGCGTCGATCCAGAAGTGCGCGCACGCCCTGAACCCGCACCGCATCCCGGTGGTGATCGAGTTCTCCGGCCAGGAGGACCTGCTGCCGGGCCGGCACCGCGACGAGCTGTTCCTCGTCGTCCGGGAGTTCCTGCGCAACGCGTTCACCCACGCGTCCCCCACCCTGATCTCCATCCGGATCACCATCACCGAGAGGCGCGTCAGCGCGCGGCTCACCGACAACGGCACCGGCTTCGACGCCGCGTCCGCCGCCTCCGCGGCGACGGGGGGCCTGCGGGCCATGCGCGAGCGGGCCGAGCGGCTGGGCGGCGGATGCCGGCTGAAGAGCGCACCCGGGAGCGGCACCCGCATGTGGCTGTGGGCCCCATTGCCGGACGCCCCCGACCCCGGCCCCGACCCCTCCGGGGTCGCGGCCCTCGCCGAATGAACCGCTCCGCCGGTCCCGGCGGACGCACGAGCGGCAGGAGACCATGCAGAACATCAGACTGCTGATAGCCGACGACCACACCCTTTTCAGGAATGCTCTCACCGAACTTCTGCACATGGAGGACGATCTCCGCGTCGTCGGTGTTGCGAGCGATACGACCGAGGCCCTGCGCGGCATCGAGGAGCACCGCCCCGATGTGGTGCTGCTCGACATCCACATGCCCGGCAACGACCAGCCGCGCGCGACGGTGCGCGCCATCCGCCGGCTCTCCCCGGGCACCCAGGTGCTCATCCTGACCATGTACGACGACGCCCGGCTCGCCCGCGACCTGCTCCCCCTGGGCATCCGGGGCTACCTGCACAAGACCGTCACCGGCCAGGTCCTCACCTCGGCCGTGCGCGAGGCCGCGGTGCCCAACGGCCGGGTCACCCTGTCGATGACCTCCGACGTCCTCTCCGAGCCGGAGGCCAAGGGCCCGCTGTCGCCGCGCGAACTGGAGGTGCTGGAGCTGGCGGCGCGCGGCCGCAGCAACCACCAGATCGCCCGCCGGCTCGGGATAACCGAGGGCACGGTCAAGCGCCACATGCGCAACATCTTCGACAAGCTCGCCGCGCAGTCGCGCGTCGAGGCCGCCAACATCGCCATCGCGGCGGGCATCATCGCCTCGCCCGTGACCGTCCCCCCGGCGCACCGGGCCCCGATGTACACCTAGGGAGTGTTTTTTGAAGG
>NZ_BCRK01000245.1 GCF_001552555.1 Nocardiopsis trehalosi NBRC 14201
GGCGCGGGGCGCCGCGGCGGCGGGGCGGGCGGGCCGCCGGGGGCTACTCCGAGCGGTCCGGCTTCGGCGCGTTCTCCGCCGGGGCCGGGGTGACCGGGGCGGTCGGCACGGCCGGCGCGGCGGGGCGCTGCTCGGCCGCACCACCGGGCGGCCCGGGGTGCGAGGTGTCGATCGGCGCCCGGTCGGGCTTGGCGAAGGGCCGGTCGCGCAGCAGGGCCGCGATCACCGCGACGATCGGCGTGGCCAGGAACGCCCCGGCGATGCCGCCGAGGATGCTGCCGATGGTGATGGCGAGCAGCACGACCGCCGACGGCAGCTCCAGCGCCTTGCCGTAGACGCGCGGAGCGAACACGTGGCTCTCCAGCTGCTGCACCACCAGCACGACCGCCACGACGACGATCGCGATGATCCACCCCTCGGTGACCAGGGCGACCAGGGCCGCGAGCAGCCCGCTGAGGAAGGCGCCGATGACGGGCAGGAACGCCCCGACGAAGGTGAGGACGATCAGCGGGATGGCCAGCCCCGGGTCGATCAGGATGACCAGGGCGATGCCGATGCCGATCGCGTCGATCAGCCCGACCAGCGCCACCCCGCGCACGTAGCGCCCCATGACCCCGTAGGCGATGTCGCCGGCCGCGCCCATGGAGCGCCGGGTGGAGGACGGGAACAGGGAGAGCACCCACTCGACGAGCCGGTCGCCGGAGTGGATGAAGTAGACCGTCAGCACGATCACCAGGATCACGCCGATGAGGATCTCGACCACGGTGGTGCCGGCGACCCACGCCTGGCTCACCCACTGGGTCCAGTCCTGCTGGAGGGCGGTCTGCAGCTCCTCCTCGGCGGAGGTGATCGTGGTGCTGACGAGCTGCGGGTCGAGGCCGAGCGCCTGGAGGTAGCCGGGCATGCCGTCGATGGCCTGCTCGACGCTGCTCACCAGCCCGTCGAAACCGGAGATCGCCGGCTGCACGATGAGCGTGATGACGCCGCCGAAGACGATGAGCGATCCGATGATGGTGATGGCCGTGGCCGAGCCCCGGCCCAGCCCGCGCCGCCGCAGCCAGGTGGCCGCCGGCATGAGCAGCGCCGTCACGAACACAGCGAGGATCGTCGGGATGGTGACCACGCGGATGTGGACGAGGGCCCACACGACGAGGGCGACCACCACGCCGACCAGCAGCAGCCGCCAGGCGACGTTGGCCATGCGGACGAGGAGGTCGTCCTCCTCCGGGGGTTCGGGGGCCGGCGGTTCGGCCGGGAGCGTCCGCACCTCCCGGGCCGCCGCGTCGCGGCCGGCCCACCGCCGCTTCAGGAAGGACCACTCCCCCGGTCGCCTCACCCGCACATCGTCTCCTTGGTGGTGCTCGTGCCGCGCGCGGCCCGCGCGGCGTCGCGAAGCCGCCGCCGGTGGGCGGCGGCCGGAATCAGAACTGCCACGGCTCCCGGGCGCGGTCGCTGGGCACGATCTCGTTGCCGAAGGGCGCCAGGGCCACCGGGATCATTTTGAGCGACGCCCACGCCATGGGGATACCGATGATGGTCACGGCCAGGCCGACCGCGGTGGCGATGTGCCCGATCGTCAGCCACCAGCCCGCGACGATCAGCCAGATGACGTTGAGGGCCGTGCTGCCGCCGCCCGCGCCGGGGCGGCGCGCCATCTCCCGGCCGAACGGCCAGAGCGCGTAGTTGGCCATGCGGAAGGAGGCGACGCCGAAGGGGATGGTGACGACGAGGATGCAGCAGATGACACCGGCCAGCAGGTAGCCGAGGGCGAGCCAGAAGCCGGCCACGACGAGCCAGACGATGTTCAGGATCAGACGCAGCAGTGCCACGGGATATCGCTTCCTCCGCGAAGGTCGGTCCGCTCCGGGCCGAGGCCCCGAGCCTGTTCTACTGTCCTGAGACGTCCCGGCTAAAAGTCGCGTTCCGCCCCCTGCCCCGGATCGTCCCCCTAAGGGGCGCGGCGCGCGTGCCGCCCGGCCCGCGGATATAGGATCGTGACCGTGCGTATCACCAAACTGGGACATGCCTGCGTCCGCTTCGAGCACGCCGGCGGCACCCTGGTCGTCGACCCCGGGGGCTTCAGCGAACCGGACGCGGCGGTGGGCGCCGACGCCGTGGCGGTGACGCACGAGCACCCCGACCACCTCGATCTCGACCGGCTGCGCGCCGCGGCGCGGGCCCGGCCCGGCCTGGAGGTCCACGCGCACCCGGCGGTCGCCGCGTCGCTGGGCGGGCTGGCCGACCTCGGCGCCCGCGTCCGCGCGGTCGGGCACGGCGACGTGCTGGAGACGGCGGGGTTCGACGTGCACGTCTACGGCGAGCGCCACGCGGTCATCCACCCCGACATCCCGGTGGTGGCCAACGTCGGGTTCCGGGTGGTGTCCCCGCGGGGGGCGGTGTTCCACCCCGGCGACGCGCTCACCGTCCCGGAGGACCCGGTGACCACGCTGCTGGTGCCGCTGCACGCGCCGTGGTCCAAGGCGGCGGAGGTCGTCGACTACGTGCGCGCGGTCGCGCCGCGCACCGCGGTCCCGGTGCACGACGGCCTGCTGGGCGACAACGGGCACGCGATCTACGCGAAGGTCGTCGGCGGCCTCGTGGGCGACGGCGTCTACACCCGGCTCCGCCCCGGCGAAGGGCGCGACGTGTAGCACGGATCAGGGGCGCGGGGGGCGTTTTCGCGGAAGAAGTTCCCATGTCCACGGCGGAATCGCGCCGTGGTCTAGACCGCGGTGTGACCCGTGCATCAGGTGCCGACCCTAGGCAGACGGGGTCTCGGCACATACGATGGGGCCTGTTCGGATCTTCCGGATCGCGCAAATGCGCGCCCAAAATCGGACAAACAAGTGGATTCTCATCACTGCTTGTCAGGTTTCGGTAACGGTTGAGCGAGTAATTTCGCCACCCCCCGTGCGCGAGCGGGAGTGGGGATGGCATGATTACGTACCGGCTCGCAGGGAGAGCGGCACCGCCTCCCCGGCCGTTCGCGTGAGCGCCCGCCGTCTTCGGCGGATCTGCGCCGCCGTGGTCTCAACCACACCGGGAACACCGAAGCATCGCACGGCGTTTCGCCCGTGCGGGGCGGCTCACGTTGCTTGACCCAGTTGTGTTCGACCCTGTTCTTCCACAAGCTTACTAGCGATTTCAGTAGAGGTGGTTCAACCATGTCTCAGGTACGTCGGCAGGCCGCGCTGCGCCCCCGCCCGAGCTGGGGGTGGCAGGATGCCGCCGCGTGCCGGGGCGAGGACCTTGTGCTCTTCTTCGGTCCGGACGGCGAGCGCCAGCCGGAGCGCGAGATCCGCGAGCGCAAGGCCAAGGAGATCTGTGCGCAGTGTCCCGTTCGCAGCGAGTGCCTCGACTACGCGATCTCGCGGCCCGAGAAGTACGGCACCTGGGGCGGCCTGAACGAGGACGAGCGCGCGTCGGAGCGCCGGCGCCGCATGCGCCGGGCCAACGCCGCCTGATCGGTCCCCCCGGACCCGGGCCCGGTCCGCGGCGGCCGGCGCTTCCCGCACAACAGTCTTCCTTGCGGCCCCGGCCACGCATTACCCGCGGCGCCCCGACGGACCTCCGTCGAGGGCGCCGCGGGTTTTCCGCGTCCGGCCCCGGTCAGCGGTGCCGGTCGAACCAGTGGGCGACGGCCGTCCCCGCCCCGTGCCACTCCTCGGCGTCCGCCAGCATCGCCTCGGCGCCCGCCACCACGCGCAGCTCGGCCGGGCCGCCCAGCCGGGCCACCGCCCACTCGGCGAGTTCGCGGACGAAGGAGTCGGCACTCGGCAGCAGGACCAGGACGGGGCAGCGGACCCGGGCGAGCGCGTCCTCGGCGAGGTCGATCCGGCCGCCGAACGCCACCACCGCCGCGACGTCGCCGGGGTTGCGCGCCGCCGCGGCGATGGCCGCGGGCGCCGCGGTTCCCGCCCCGAACAGCCCGACGCGGCGGCCGGCGACGTCGGTGGACCGGCGCAGCCAGCGCACGGCGGCGTCCAGCCGCTCCGCGAGGTCCGCCGTCGACACGGCGGCGCCGCCCTCGGCGGCCGCCGCGGCGCTCTCCTCCGCGTCGAGCAGGTCGAGGACGAGGGTGGCGTAGCCGGCCTCGCGCACCGCCGCCGCGGTGGCGCGCACCGACGGTTCGGCGCGGCCGCGGCCCACCGCGAACACGGCGGCCCCGCGCACCGAGGCGGGCGCGGCCAGCTCCCCGTCGAGGTCGGTGCCCCCGGCGCGGATGCGCACCGCCCGCTCGGCGGCGCCGCCGGCGGGGCCGCGCGCCGACTCCAGGGCCGATGTGACGTCGGCGTCGGAGAGCTGGGTGAAGTCGCGGTACCACTCCCCCACCGCGCGGAAGTTCTCCGGGCAGGTGAGCACCACGACGTGGTCGGCCTCGGCGCGCAGCGCCGCCACCGCCTGCGGGGCGGCGACGGGCACGGCGAGGGTCAGCCGGGCGGGACGGCTCCGGCGCAGGGTGCGCAGCGCCGCGCGGGCGGTGCCGCCGGTGGCCGCGCCGTCGTCCACGACGATGACGTCGCGGCCGGCGACCCGGGGCGCCGGCCGCCGCCCCCGGTAGACCTCCAGGCGGCGGGCGAGTTCGACGCGCTCGGCGCGCACCACGTCGTCGAGGGCCTCCCGGGGCACGCGCAGCCGGGCCAGGGCGTCGTCGTCGAAGCAGGCGCGGCCGTCCTCGGCGAGCGCGCCGACCCCCACCTCGGCGTGGCCGGGCAGGCCGATCTTGCGGACGACGAGCACGTCGAGTTCGGCGCCGAGGGCACGGGCGAGCTGCGCGGCGACGGGGACCCCGCCGCGCGGCAGCGCGAGCACGAGCGGGTCGGCGGCGGCATAGGGGCGCACCCGGTCGGCCAGCCGGCGGCCGGCCTCGGCGCGGTCGGTGAAGGGCAGCGATACGGGTAGCGCGTTCATGACGGGTCCGGCGCCGCGCCGGCCGGCGGACGGTGGCGGCGGCGCCGCTCCTCTCCCGAGCGGCTCAGCGAAAGTGCTACGGGGCATACCCGCTCCGCACAGGACGGAACACGACGCATCGGGATATCGGGGCGAATCAGGCGGAGCGCGGTCAGCCGGCGTCGGACCGGCGGAAATCAGCCGCCAGCGCGGCCATGACCAGCGCGTCGTGGCGGCGGCCGTCCCAGAGCAGCGCCTCGCGCAGCCGCCCCTCGACGCCGAACCCGCAGGCGCGGTAGACCGCGATGGCGCGCATGTTGAACGCGTACACGTTGAGCCAGACCCGGTGCAGCCCGATCCGGTTGAAGGCGTGGTCGAGGACGAGGCGGGTGGCCTCGCGGCCCAGCCCCTGCCCGGTGAACTCGATGGCCGACAGGGCGATGCGGTAGGCGGCGCTCTCGTTGTCGGGGTCGACCTCGTCGAGCGACAGCGAGCCGACGAACCGGCCGTCGCGCCGCTCGGTGATCGCCAGGTCGATCCGGTCGGGGGCGTCGGCGCGCGAGGCGCACCAGGCCCGGACCTCCTCGAAGGAGAAGCTGCGGTGGCGCCCGGTGAGCCGGCGGACCTCCTCGTCGCGGGTCGAGGCGAAGTAGCTCTCGGCGTGCTCCGCCGCCAGCGGCACCAACCGGACGCGGTCGCCCACGATCGTCGGTTTCTCGCGCAGCGCTCTCAGGTCGATCATCGGTCGGGCTCCGGTCGTCGTTGGGGGAGGGACGGGATCCGGCGGGCGTCGAGAGTCGAGATCGGGGGGCGGGCCAGGGCGGGGCGGAACGGTCGGAAGATCATATGCCAAAAGGGCTTGCGGGCATGGCGCAACCCCTTGGTACACAGTGATGCGTAGCATCCGCAACACGTGACGTGACGAACCTTGGAGGCTCGGTGGCGGTCGATCGGCGGAACGCGGTTCCGGACACCGGAGCGAGGCGGGCGAGGTTCGCCGTCCTGCTCCTGTTCATGGTCAACGGCTTCACCTACACCAACGTCGTACCGTGGCTGCCGGTCATCAAGGACGACCTGGAGCTGTCCAACGCGGCGCTGGGCGGGGCGATCGCGGCGTACCCGCTGGGCGCGCTGCTGACCGCGATGCTGGCCGGCCCGCTCATCGCCCGCTTCGGCAGCGGCCGGGTGTCGGTGGCGACCGGTGTGCTGGCCGCCGTGCTGCTGCCGGTGGTGGCGCTGGCCCCCGGATGGTGGGCGCTGGCGGCGGTGCTGTTCGCGCTGGGCACCGCCGACGCCTGGATGGACGCGGCGATGAACGCGCACGGCCTGCGGGTGCAGCGGCGCTACGGGCGGACGATCATCAACACCTTCCACGCCGTCTGGAGCGTCGCGGCGGTGTGCGGCGGGCTGGTCGGGTCGGCGATGGTGGGGCTGGGCGTGCCGCTCCAGGCGCACCTCCTCGGCGCCTCGGTGGTGCTGCTCGTCCTCGCGGGGACGGCGTCGCGGTTCCTGCTGGCGGGCCCCGAGCACACCGAGCGCGCCGACGGCCACGTCGCCCCGGGCGAGGTGCTGCGGCTGCCGCGCGCGGCGGTGGGCCTGCTGCTCGGGTTGAGCGTGCTGCTGATGATGGCGGGGGCCATCGAGGACTCCGCCGCCTCGTGGGGCGCGGTCTACATGCGCGACGAGCTGGGCGCCCCGCTCTTCCTGGCCGGCCTGCCGTTCGTGGCCTGCCAGGCGATGATGACCGTGGGGCGGCTGACCGGCGACCGCCTCACCGACCGGTTCGGCGCGGTGGCGGTGACGCGTTGCGGCGGGCTGCTCGCGGCGGTCGGGCTGGGGACGGCGCTGCTGGTGCCGGGCCCGGTCACGGCGATCGCCGGGTTCGGGCTGCTGGGGCTGGGGGTGGCGACGCTGTTCCCGCTGACCCTGGCCGCGGCCGGGGAGGTGCCGGGGGTGCGCAGCGGCGACGGCGTGGCCGTCGTGGCGTGGCTGGGGCGCGCCGGGTTCCTGGCGTTCCCGCCCCTGGTGGGGGCGGTGGCCGACGCCACCTCGCTGGGCGTGGGCCTGTGGGCGATCCCGCTGGCGGGGCTGCTGGCCGCGGTGCTCGCCCCCGCTCTGCGGCCCGCCGCCGCGGCGGCGCGGACGTAGGTCGTCCGGTGGTCGGCCGTCCCGGCCCGGAGCCGGTCCGGGACGGCCGGGTACCGCCCGTCGGCTAGCCCGGCATCGGGGCCTGGCGGCGGGAGGCGTAGATGGTCACGGCGCCGAGGCCCATGGCGACCACACCGCCGAGCACGAAGCCCGAGAGGTCCACACCGGTGGTGGGGAGGGTCTCCTGCGGGGCGGCCGAGTCGTCGTCGCTGTCGGAGACGACGGACGTGTTGCCGTCGTCGTCCTCGGGCGCCGCCGGCTGGTCGGGCTCGCCACCGGGGTTCTGGTCGTCGCCGTCACCCGGGGGGTCGCCCGGGTCGCCCGGGTCCGGGTCGCCGGGGTCACCCGGGTCTCCAGGATCGCCGGGGTCACCCGGGTCG
>NZ_BCRK01000246.1 GCF_001552555.1 Nocardiopsis trehalosi NBRC 14201
GGGCGGACTGGCGGCCGGGGGAGCGGCCGGGGGAGTGGCGGCCGGCGGCGCCGCCGGGAGCGGGGCCGCCGGCGCGGCCGGAGCGGGCACGGCGGGCGCCGGCACCATCGCGGGCATGAGCAAGGGCACCGCCCTGCTCGTCGCCGGGGCCACCGCGACCACGGTCGTCACCGGCGGATGGGTCGCCGGCCGCGTCACCACCGACCAGCCCCTCCTGCCCACCGCCGCCGAGAGCCCGGCGTCCTCGCCGTCCGCCGACCCCGCCCCGCAGGAGGTCGAGTTCCAGTCCATGCGCATCGACGTCCCCGCCGACTGGCGGGTGCAGCGGGTCGAGGAGGACTTCGCCACCCCCGGCCAGCCCGACCCGGCGCCCGGGGAGTGGATCGCGCTCTTCCCCGACGGCGGCACCTGCGGCGTCGACCTCACCTGGACGGTCCCCGGCGGGGAGACCTGCCGCCACCTCAAGATCCTCGGCCCCCTGGGCATCGAGCGGGGCGGACCCGGCAACGGACCCCTCGACGCCGAGACCTACTACGTGCCCACCACCGAGGTGCCGCCGTGCCCCGAAGGCGCCGACATCACCCCCGACAACAGGTCCCGGCCCCCGGCGGGCGAGGTCGAGGACGTCGAGATCGGCGGGCGGGCGGCGACCCGCGGCGAATGGCACGTGCCCTGTTTGACCGGCCCCGACTTCCAGGACTACGCCACCTACCCGCAGGTGCTGTGGCGCCTTCCTGCCGAGGAGATCCTCATCGTCGACAACTTCGGGTTCGACGGCCTGGAGGAAATCCTCGGCACCGCCGAGTTCTCCTAGGCCCTCGGGGACCGGCGGCCGCCCGCCGACCGGGTGGCCCGCCGATCGCGGAGCGCGGCGGGCGGGAACACCGGTGGGCGGCCCCGGGCGCGCCGCCGCGGGGGGCGGGGCGCCCCGCCCCCGATAAAATCGCCCGTATGGCAGCGACCAAGACCTACCTGACGGGCATCCAGACCTCCGGGATGCCCCACATCGGCAACTACATCGGGGCGATCAAGCCGGCGCTCGCCGCCGCCGACGCGAACACCACGCTGTACTTCCTCGCCGACTACCACTCCCTGAACTCGGTCAAGGACCCCGCCCGGCTCCGCCAGGACATCCGATCGGTCGCCGCCACCTGGCTCGCCTGCGGACTCGACCCCGAGCGCACCGTCATCTACCGGCAGTCGAGCATCCCTGAGGTGTTCGAGCTGGCCACCATCCTGGCCAGCGTCACGGCCAAGGGCCTGATGAACCGGGCGCACGCCTACAAGGCCGCGCGCGACCGCAACGAGGCCGCGGGCGTCGCCGAACTCGACGCCGGCGTGAACATGGGGCTGTTCAACTACCCGATCCTCATGGCCGCCGACATCCTGGTGATGGAGGCCGACGTCGTCCCGGTCGGGCGCGACCAGGTGCAGCACATCGAGTACACCGCCGACATCGCCAAGTCGTTCAACCACCTGTACGGCGAGTCCTACGCCTTCCCCATCCCCGAGGGGGCCTACCCCGAGGGCGAGGCCAGCATCCTGCCCGGTGTCGACGGCCGCAAGATGAGCAAGTCCTACGACAACCACATCCCGATCTTCCTGCCGGAGAGCCGGCTGAAGAAGACCGTCCGGCGCATCCCGACCGACTCCACCCCCGTCGAGGACCCCAAGGACCCCGACACCTCCGTCCCCTTCCAGCTCCTCGCGCAGTTCGCCGCCCCCGAGCGCACCGCCGACGTCCGCAAGCGCCTGGAGGCCGGCGGCATGGGCTGGGGCGAGCTGAAGAACGAGCTGTTCGACGTCCTCAACACCCTGTTCACCCCGATGCGCGACCGCTACGAGGAGCTGATCGCCCCCGGCAGCGACCTCGACGACATCCTCGCGGCCGGCGCCGACCGCGCCCGCGCCCGCAGCCGCGCCACCCTCGCCAAGGTCCGCACCGCCGTCGGCATCGACTGACCCCCGCCCTCCGGGGCCGGGCCGGAGCGGCCCGGCCCCGGAGGGGTCAGAGCGACATCAGCGCCCGCACCGGGACCGTGGGGTCGGACAGCGGGCGCACCGCGAGCCGCAGCAGCGCGAGCGCGTTGTCGTCGCCGGCGATCCGGTTCGCGCTGAGGTCGCCGCACGCCAGGCAGTGGTGGATGACCAGCCACTCCCCGTCCGGGCGCGCCGACATGCTCAGCGGCGCCATGCGCCCCCGGCAGTCCGCGGCCCGGTCGCCCGGCACCCGCAGGTCGACGTGCAGGCTGGCCAGGCAGTGCGGGCAGTGGTTGCGGTGGGCGGTGCCAGGGGCGTCGAACGGCACGTCGAGCCGGCAGCCGACGCACCGGAACGCCCCGCCGCGCACTCCCTCGCCCCGGTGCTCGCGCACCGGCTTCGCCCGCTGGGGGCGGCGCCCCCCGCGCACACTACGCCGCGGCATGGCGCACCCCCGTTCCCCGTGGTAGGGCTGCACCGGTAACACGCCGCGGCAGGGCCGTGCTGTCACCGCGCTGCGGCGGGGCCGCACCGGTACCGCGACGCGGTAGGTCCGCGCCGGCACCGCGCCGCGTCCCGTGGCCGCCGCGCACGCGGCGCCGAGGCATGGCGCGTTCCCGTCCGGCGGCCCTCACAGGTCACCGAACGCTTCGAGCGGGAACGGCGGCTGCGCGAGCGGCCGCACCGCCAGGCGCATGAGCACGAGCTGGTTGTCGTCGCCCCGGATGGGCGTCGACGTGAGCTCGTCGCAGCGGACGCAGCGGTGGATTACCCGCCAGTCGCCGCCGCGCGGGACGGCGACGGAGATCGGCACCATGCGGCCGCCGCAGTCGGACGGGCCGCCGTCGACGTGGTCGGTGAGGTGCCGCGAGTGCAGGCAGCTCGGGCAGTGGTCGCGGCGCGCGCCGTCGGGCGCGGCCTCGTTCAGGGTCAGGCCGCACCGCACACACGTGAAGGTGGCGGCGCGGGAGTGCGGACTGAGGTCGCGCGGACCGCGGTCGCGCGGACCGCGGTCGTGTGGACTGCGGTCGTGTTCGTGGGTGGACAACCCGGTTGCTCCTCGGCGAGATGGTCTGTCGTCGCAAGGAGAGGCCGAGCGGTCCCCACCCCGGCCGGTCGCCCCGGCGCGCGGACGCGCGGGCGGAACCGGTGGGGGCCGGGAGGCGGCGCGTCAGCGGCGCGGCGGGCCCATGGGACGGAGGGGAGCGCTCGGCTCCTGCCGGGTCATCAACCACGCCTTTCCGGGCCTCATGGGCCCCGTCGCACCTGCACGTTCCGGGCGAAGCTACCACCCCGCCCCCCGCCACCACGAGTGGTTTTTCCGCCCCCGACCCGCCCCTCGCCCGCGCCCTTCGCCCGCCTTCGCCCGGTGGGACGCCCGGCCCTCGGCCCGGCCCGCCACGGCGCCGCCGTACGGTACCGCTGTCCCCGCCCCGGCCGTCTCCCCCGAGCGGGCGGGCCGCCCCGCCCACCCTCGGCAGGCCACATCCCCGCCCACCATCGGCGGCGCCGGCCTCGCCCCGGAACACCCGCGCGCGCCGCGCGTGCATCACCGCACCGGACACCGCGCCCGGCGGCGCGTTGTCCGATCCGTTCCGCACGGCGGGTAGCCGAACTTCCGCCCGGCCCTTAGCGGTGCCGGCCGCGTTCCCCCGGGTGGACCGGAGAGCGTCCCACCGCGATGCGGCCGCGTGCCCCGTGGTAGCCCGGAAGGGCCGTTCGGTGCGCGGCGCCGTGTGTCCACGCACAGGGAAAGCGTGGTGCTGATCCGCGACGGTCGTGGCGGGGCCGCCCGGTGGGCGGGGGTGGGCCGTTCGGTCGGCGCGATGTGCCCACGCTCGGGGGCGGCTCGCCGCCGGTCCGGGTTCAGCCCCGGCGTCCATGCGGCCGCGCGGCGGGGTGAGGTGCGTGCGGTGGGGTGTGTGCGGCGGGGCGGGGCGCGGCGGCGGGGGAGCGGCCCTACGCTCGGGACCGGAGGGCGCCGCCCGTCCGCATCCCTGCCGACCCGGTCGACCCGCCCGACCGTTCCGCCCGTCCCGACCGTTCCGCCCGACCGACCTGCCGACCGATTCGCCCGACCGACCTGGAGGCCGCCATGACGTCACCCGCGCCCCGCCCGCCGCACGCCCCGACCGCCGGGACGGACACGGGAGGACTCCGGCTCCGCGCGGCCGGGGGCGCCCTGCGCGCCCTGTCGCCGCACGCGTTCTTCATCGAGCGGGAGGTGGCCGGACTCGGCGCCGTGGTCCGCCCCGGGCAGGCGTGCGTCGACATCGGGGCCGAGTACGGCCTGTACACCTTCGCGCTGGCCGATCTGGTGGGGCCGCGCGGCTCCGTGCTCGGCGTCGAGCCGCTGCCCGGACCGGCCGCGTTCCTGCGCGCCGCCGCTCGCGCCCTGGACGCCCGCCACGTTCGCGTCGTCCGCTGCGCGCTCGGGCGCGAACCCGGCTCCGGGGTCCTCAGCCTGCCGGTGCGCCGGGGCCTGCCCGTGCACGGGCGCGCCTTCCTCACCACCGGCGCCGACGGGCCCGGCCCCAACGCCGAGTTCGGCGCCGAGCGCCGGGTCCCCACGCCCGTCACCACCCTCGACGCCCTGGTGGCGGACCAGGGCATCGGGCGGGTCGACTTCGTCAAGGCCGACGTGGAGGGCGCCGAACTCGCCGTGCTCGACGGCGGCCGCGCCGTCTTGGAGCGCGACCGCCCCGCGCTGCTGCTGGAGATCGAGGACCGGCACCTCGCCAAGTACGGCGCCCGCGCGACCGACCTGGTCGACCGGCTCTCCGCCCTCGGCTACCGCATGCGGGTCCGCGTCGCGGGGGAGTGGCGGTCCGCCGACCGCGTTCGGGACGGCCACCGCAACTACCTGTTCACCACCGGTGCCTGATCCCGGTGCCTGACTCCGGGCTCTGCGCCCGGCGGCTGACCCCGGCCTTCGACCCCGCCCCTGACCCCGGCCGCTGAGCGGCCTCCGCCCCCGGCCCCTGGTGTCGCCCGCGCCGCACGGGGGCGGCCCGCGGCGGAGGGCGGAAATCCGGCGTATGTCAAAAACGGCGCAAGTTGCCGCGTTCCGACGAAGGGTGCGATTTCCGAAACTCCGGCTGAATGGGGTGGCGCGGCGATCGCCATCCGGCGGCGTTTATCACGCCGGTGACAATACCCGCGGGTAAGTTCGCGTCCGTGTACACAGCGCCACCGGGCGACTCCCCGTTAGGTTCCCTCCAGGTCGTCCGGTGACAACCGTGCGCGGCCACCCCCTCCCGGCCGGTCCGGCGGCCCCCTTCGCCGGACCGGCCCCTCCGCCGCCCCTCCCGGCGCCGAGAGGGGGTGCGCCGGTGCGGACGGTCCCGCCCAGGCGGCCGCCGCAGGGAACCGAGGCGTTGGAGAGCACATGCCATGGACGCGTGACGACCGGACTCCGCACCGCGCACGCGGCCCCCACCCCGGCCCCGGCCCCCACCCCCGCTTCGGCCCGGCCGCGCCCGCCGAGCCCCTGATCGCGCGCCTCGACCGGTGGGCGGCCGAGGCGCCGCACGCCCCCGCCTACGCCTTCACCGACCACACCCACGGGGCCGAGGGCGCCACCACCGCCCTCACCTGGTCCGAGACCGCCCGCCGCGCCGCCGCCCTCGCCGCCCGCGTCCACGCCGCCACCGTCCCCGGCGAGCGGGTCGCGATCCTCGCCCCCCAGGGGATCGACTACGTCGTCGCCGTGCTCGCCGTCCTGCGCACCCACGCGGCCGCCGTCCCGCTGCCCGCCCCCGGTCCGACCCGCCCCGCCCCGACCGCCCCCGGCCCGCCCGGTCGCGGCGACCGGCTCGCGGGCGCCCTCCGCGACTGCGCGCCCGCGCTCGTCCTCACCACCTCGGCCGCCCACGACGCGGTGAAGCGGCTGCTCGCCGACGCCCCCGGGGCGGCGGTGCGCGCGGTGGCCGCCGTCGACGAACCCGCCCCCGCCGGCCCGCCGCCGGCCCTCCCCGACCCGCCAGCCGCGACCGGCACCGCCTACCTCCAGTACACCTCCGGCGCCACCCGCCGCCCCGCCGGCGTGGTGGTCACCCACGCCAACCTGACCGCCAACGTGCGGCAGGTGTGGGCGGCCGCCGTCGGCGGCGAGGACACCACCATCACCACCGCCGGGTGGCTGCCGCTCTTCCACGGCATGGGGCTGCTCCTCACCGTCGCCGTCCCGCTGCTCACCGGCAGCCGCGCCGAGTTCATGGACCCCGCCGCGTTCGCCGCCGACCCGATCCGCTGGCTCCGCCTCATGTCGCGGCGGCGCGCCGTGTACTCGGCCGCCCCCGACTCCGCCTACGCCCACTGCGCGCGCCGCGTCCGCCCCGCCGACCGCGCCGGGCTCGACCTCAGCGGGGTCCGCCGCCTCCTCAACGGCGGCGAACCGGTCCGCCCCGCCACCCTGCGCGCCTTCACCGGCGCGTTCGCCGGCGCCGGACTCGACCCCGCCGCGCTCACCCCCGCCTACGGCCTGGCCGAGGCCACCGCCTGCGTCGGCATGGACGCCGCGCCCCGCCCGCCGCGCCTGCGCGTGGTCGACCGCGACGCCCTCGCAGCGGGCGTCGTCGTGGAACGCCCCGACGGCGAGGAGCACAGCACCGTCCTCGTCTCCTGCGGGCGCCCCGTGGGACAGCGGACCGCCGTGGTCGACCCCCACCACCGGGTCGAGGTCCCCGAAGGCGCCGTCGGGGAGATCTGGGTGAGCGGCCCCAACGTCGGCGGCGGCTACCGGGGCGGCCGCGGCGCCGAGGCGTTCGGCGCCGTCCTGCGCGGCGGCGACCCGGACGTCCGCTGGCTGCGCACCGGCGACCTCGGGGCCCTCGTCGACGGCGAACTCCACGTCACCGGCCGCGCCGCGGACCGCATCACCGCCGACGGCCGCCACCACGACCCCCGCGACATCGAGGCGACCGTCGCCGCCGCGCACCCCCGCCTCCGCGGCCGCCGGGTCGCGGCCTACGGCGTCCCCGCCGACCTGGGCGGACACCTGGTGGTCACCGCGGAGGCCGCCGACCCCCCGCCCGACACCCCGCCCGACACCCCCGACGGCGACGCCGCCCTCACCCGCACCGTGCGGGCCGCCGTCTTCCGCGAACACGCGCTGCGCCTGCACGACCTCGTCCTCGTCGGCCCCGGCGCGATCCCCCGGACCGCCCTCGGCACCACCGCCCGATCCGCCTGCCGCGACGCCTACCTGCGCGACCGCCGTCGGGCGCCCTGACCCGGCCGAGCCGCCCCAGAACCCTGAAGGCCCCCACCCCGCCTGACCGCGACCCCGCCCGCCCCACCCCGGCGCCCCGACCCACCCCCGACCCGGCCGTGCCGGACCGCGCG
>NZ_BCRK01000247.1 GCF_001552555.1 Nocardiopsis trehalosi NBRC 14201
TCCGCCGCACCGGCGAGTTCGGCCTCCAGTCCGCCCCCGGCCCCGGCCCGCGCCGCACCGCGCCCCGGCGGTCCGCCGGCGGCGACGGCTCCTCGCGGGTCATCCGCGGCCTGCTCGGCGCCATCGCCGTGCTGGTGTTCGTCGGCGTGGTCATCGCCGCCTGGAACATCGGCAGCAGCATGGCCGGCGACCCCGCCGACACCGCCGGCGGCGGCGACCAGCAGGCGGCCGACGACGCCCAGGCCGAACTCGCCGACCTCGGCGTCGCGTCGGCCACCGGGTTCGACCCCGAGGGCGACGACGGCGGCGAGCACAACGACCGCGCGCCGCTCGCCGTCGACGGCGACCCCTCCACCGCGTGGCGCACCTCCAGCTACGAGGGCCCTCGGCTCGGCGGCCTGAAGAGCGGGGTCGGCCTGCTCCTCGAACTGGAGGCCTCCGCCGAGGTCCACGAGGTCGACCTGAACCTCGGCAGCGGGGCGCACAGCGTGCAGATCCTCGTCGGCGACGGGGCTGATATGTCACAACTCGACTCCGTTTACGAGCAGGACGGGGTCAGCGGCGAATCCGCGGTTAAGCTCGATGATCCGGCCCAGGGTCGCTACGTGGTCGTATGGTTCACGGACGTCCCCATGGACGAGGGCGGCTACAAGGGGACGGTCAACGAGGTCGCATTGCGCGGGAAAACGTGACGACGGTGATGGACGCGGTTCAGGAGCTCCCCGACAAGGAGCTGTTGTCCAGGCACGCTCAAGGTGACGATCAGGCGTTCGGGGAACTGGTGCGCCGGCACCGCGAGCGCATGTGGGCTGTCGCCATCCGCGTCCTCGGCGACTCCGAAGAGGCCTCCGACGCCCTCCAGGACGCGTTCCTGTCGGCGTTCCGCGGCGCCCACCGCTTCCGCGGCGAGGCCCAGGTGAGCACCTGGCTGCACCGCATCGTCATCAACGCCTGCCACGACCGCATGCGGCGCCGCATGGTGCGCCCGGCGGTCCCCACCGACGACGCCACGCTCGACGTCCTGTCCAACGAGCGCACGCGGGGCACCACCCCCGACCCCACCGGCCGCAGCGACTCCGCCATGGACGTGCACGCCGCCCTGGGGCGGCTCCCGGCCGAGCAGCGCCTCGCCCTCGTGCTCGTCGACATGATGGGCTACCGGGTCGACGAGGCCGCCGAGATCCTGGAGATCGCCCCCGGCACCGTGAAGAGCCGGTGCGCCCGCGGGCGCGCGCGACTTCTGCCATATCTGGTTCATCTGCGGAACCCTGAGCGTTCCCGAGACGTCACATCCCCGAGAGGAGGTGACAGGAGATCGTGACGTCTCATGTGGACGCGGACACTCTCGCCTTGTCGGCCGAAGGACTCCTGGAAGACGAGGAAGAGCGCTCCGTTCAGCAGCACGTGTCCGAATGCGGGCAGTGCGCCGAGCAGCTCACCGAGCTCGCCGGTGTCGCACGGGTACTGGCGGAGGTCCCCGCCGTACCCCTTCCTGACACCGTGGTCGCCCGTCTCGACGCCGCCCTCGAAGCCGAGGCCGCCGCCCGGCGCGAGCGCCTCGCCGGGACCGCGCCGGTCGCCGCGCCCCCCGGCCGGACGGCCTCCGTGGTGTCGCTGCGCTCCCGGTTCACCGCCCACCGCTGGGTGCCCTACCTGGCCGCCGCCGCGGCCGCGGTCGTGGTCCTCGGCGGCGGTGCCGCCGTCGCCCGAGGGCTGATGTCCCCGGCGGCCGAGTCCGGCGCCGCCGCGCCGGCCGAAGGCCCCGGCACCACCGCCGCCCCCGACGCCATCCCGCCGTACCGGCCCGTCCTCCTGGAGAGCGGCACCGGCTACACCGAGGACGATCTCGCCGGCCAGGCGGCCGGTGTCCTGGCCGACGCCGGCCCGGGCGCCGCCGACGAGCCTGAGAGCCCCTCTGCGGCGCCGGAGGTCCTGTCCGAGGGCGACCCCGCCGCGGTCCCCGCCGAGGTCTCCTCGTGCGCCCAGGGGCTGCGGGGCGACACCGGGGAGCAGCCCACGCTCATCGACCTCGCCGAGTTCCGTCCGGGCGGCGACGGCGACCCCCGCCAGGCGTGGGCGCTGTACTTCCCGGCCGGTGCCGCAGGCGACCCCGAGTCCTACGAGGTCGTGGTGGTCTCCGCCGACTGCGCGGGCGGTGCCGACGCCGCCGACGCCGTCCTGGCCGAGACCACGGTCCCCGCCCCCTGACCGCTCACGCCGGTCGCGCCCCGTCAGCGGTCCGCCGGGAATTGGCCGCGCCTACCATCTGTTGGTAGAGACGACTTCCCCCGAGGGCCGGGTCCCGGCCCTCTGAGCGAACCGAAGGGCCGACCAGCGTGAGCGACGTCCGCAACGTAATCATCATCGGATCGGGGCCCGCGGGCTATACCGCGGCCGTGT
This sequence comes from Nocardiopsis trehalosi NBRC 14201, assembly GCF_001552555.1. Classification (GTDB taxonomy): domain Bacteria; phylum Actinomycetota; class Actinomycetes; order Streptosporangiales; family Streptosporangiaceae; genus Nocardiopsis_B; species Nocardiopsis_B trehalosi. The sequence goes on from NZ_BCRK01000247.1 coordinate 2,401, forward strand.
ACGCCGCGCGCGCCGAACTCCGGCCGCTCGTGTTCGAGGGGTCCATCACCGCGGGCGGCGCGCTGATGAACACCACCGAGGTCGAGAACTTCCCCGGGTTCCCCGACGGCGTCATGGGCCCCGACCTCATGGACAACATGCGCAAGCAGGCCGAGCGCTTCGGCGCCGAGCTGGTCGCCGACGACGTCACCGAGGTCGACCTCAAGGCCGAGCCCAAGGTGGTCAAGGTCGGCGACGACGCCTACTACGCGCACACCGTCATCGTGGCCACCGGCTCCGGCTACCGCAAGCTCGGCGTCCCCGGCGAGGAGCAGTTCTCCGGCCGCGGCACGTCCTGGTGCGCCACCTGCGACGGCTTCTTCTTCCGCGACCAGGACATCGCGGTGGTCGGCGGCGGCGACACCGCCATGGAGGAGGCCACCTTCCTCACCCGGTTCGCCCGCTCCGTCACCGTCATCCACCGCCGCGACGAGCTGCGCGCCAGCAAGATCATGCAGGACCGCGCCCGCGCCAACGACAAGATCCGCTTCCTGTGGAACAGTGAGGTCGTCGAGGTGCTGGGCGACAGCAAGGTCACCGGCGCCCGGCTGCGCGACACCGTCACCGGCGCCGAGAGCACGATCGACATCGGCGGGCTGTTCATCGCGATCGGGCACGACCCCCGGGTGGAGCTGTTCGAGGGGCAGCTCGACCGCGACTCCGAGGGCTACCTCGCCGTCGAGTCGCCGAGCACCCGCACCAACATCCCCGGCGTGTTCGCCTGCGGCGACGTCGTCGACCACAGCTACCGGCAGGCCATCACGGCCGCCGGCACGGGTTGCGCCGCGTCGCTCGACGCCGAGCGCTACCTCGCCGACATGGGCGCCTGAGCCCGTCGGCGCCCGCCCCCCGACCTTCCCGCTCGCAACCGATTTCCCGAGGAGTACCGCCATGGCGAACCTGCCCCAGGTGACCGACGACAGCTTCGAGACCGAGGTCCTCAAGAGCGACAAGCCGGTCCTGGTCGACTTCTGGGCCGAGTGGTGCGGCCCGTGCCGCCAGGTCGCCCCCATCCTGGAGGAGATCTCCGCGGAGTACGGCGACAAGCTCAAGATCGTCAAGCTCGACACCGACAAGAACCCGAACGTCACCCGCGAGTACGGCGTCATGCAGATCCCGACCATGAACGTCTACCGCGACGGTGAGGTCGTCAAGCAGATCATGGGCGCCAAGCCCAAGCGCCGCCTCCTCCAGGACCTGGAAGAGTTCATCTGACCGGTCCCACCACACGGCGAACGGCGGCGGCCCCCGGGCCGCCGCCGTTCGTGCTCCCGCAGGGAGGGTCGTCGGCAGGGGTCTTCGGCGGAGGCTCGTCCACAGGCGGCCGATCCCACTGGCGCGGACACCCTCGATGCGGGTTGACTGGAAATAGGGGTTCCCCCGGGCACCACGGCCGCGCCCGCCGTCGCCGCCGGGGGCGGCTCCGCATGCCCGGAACCGGACCCCTTCCCCGCCCCGGGGTTTGGCGCGGCCCCGCGCCGACCGCGCCCGTGCGCTTCGGCCGCGACGTGAAACGGCCGCCGGTGTTTCACGTGAAACACCGGCGGCCGTTTCACGTGAAACACCGCTGGGCCGGGCCGCCGCTGCCCACTCCCCCGCTCCTCCGAGCCGACGTGTCGACAGGGCGACCTGTCGGTTCGCGGCGGTGTCGACGTGGCGAGGTGTCGACGCGGCGGGCGCCTAGGTGCCCGAGCCGTCGGGGACCATGGCGGCGATGATGCGCTCCAGGTCCTCGCGGGTCGCGAACTCCACCACGATCCGCCCCTTGCTGCGGCCCTCGTTGATCTTCACCCGGGTGTCGAACGCGTCCGCGAGCCGGCTCGCCCAGGCGTCCAGCTCCGGCGGCGTGTTCGCGCGCGACGCCGACCGGCGCCGCACCGGCGGCGCGTCGTCGGTGTCCCCGAGGGTGATGATCTCCTCCAGCGCCCGCACCGAGAGGTTCTCCTCCACGATGCGGCGCGCCAGCCGCTCCTGCGCCTCGGTGTCGTCCACACTCAGCAGCGCCCGCGCGTGGCCCGCGCTCAGCACGCCGGCCGCCACCCGCCGCTGCACCGGCGGCGACAGGTTGAGCAGCCGGAGCGTGTTGGTGATGTGCGGCCGCGACCGGCCGATGCGCCGCGCCAGCTCGTCGTGGGTCGCCCCGAAGTCGTCCAGCAGTTGCTGGTAGGCGGCCGCCTCCTCCAGCGGGTTGAGCTGCTGGCGGTGCAGGTTCTCCAGCAGGGCGTCCCGCAGCAGGTCGTCGTCGCCGGTCTCGCGCACGATGGCGGGGATGCGCTCCAGCCCCAGCGCCTTGCTGGCGCGCCAGCGGCGCTCCCCCATGATCAACTCGTAGCGGTCGGCGCCGATCTTGCGCACCACCACGGGCTGCAGCAGCCCGACCTCGGCGATGGACGCCCGCAGCTCCGCCAGGGCGTCCTCGTCGAAGTGCACCCGGGGCTGGCGCGGGTTGCGCGAGACCGAGCCGACCGCGATCTCCTCCAGGTACGCGCCGCCGCCACCCGGCTCGCTCACCGCCGTACCGGGCCCCTGCGGGATCAGGGCACCCAGCCCCTTGCCCAGTCCGCGCCGCTGCTGGCTCACCGACGTCTCCCTTCCCGTCCCATTGGTCAGTTCCGTGCGCCCGTCTTCGCCCGGTGCGCGATCTCGCGCGCCGCCTCCATGTACGCGACGGCCCCGGTGGACCCGGGGTCGTAGGTCATGACCGACTGCCCGTAGCTCGGCGCCTCGGAGACGCGCACGCTCCGCGGCACCAGGGTCGACAGGACCAGGTCGCCGAAGTGGCCGCGCACCTCGTCGGCGACCTGGGAGGCCAGCCGGGTCCGGCCGTCGTACATGGTCAGCAGGATGGTGCTGATGTCGAGCGTGGGGTTGAGGTGCGAGCGCACCAGGTCGACGTTGCGCAGCAGCTGGCCCAAGCCCTCCAGCGCGTAGTACTCGCACTGGATCGGGATCATCACCTCGTCGCAGGCGACCATGGCGTTGACCGTCAGCAGCCCCAGGGACGGGGGGCAGTCGATGAGGATGTAGTCGAGGTCGCTCACGTCGTAGGCGGCGAACGCCCGCTTCAGCCGCGACTCGCGGGCCACCAGGGAGACCAGCTCGATCTCGGCGCCGGCGAGGTCGATGGTCGCCGGGACGCACCACAGGCCCGGGATATCGGGCACCGGGCGAGCGAGGTCGCGGATGCTCTCGTCCTCGACCAGGCAGTGGTAGATCGAGCGGGAGTCGGCGCCCCGCTCCATGCCCAGCGCCGTGGACGCGTTGCCCTGCGGGTCGAGGTCGACCACGAGCACCCGGTTGCCGTGCATCGCCAGGGAGACCGCGATGTTCACGGTCGTGGTCGTCTTGCCGACCCCGCCCTTCTGGTTCGCGACGCTCATGATGCGGCACTCGGCGGGCCGGGGCCACGTGTCGTCGCCGTGGCCGCGGACCGTCATGGCCGCGCGGGCCGCGCGGGCGATCGGGGTATCGACCTCCACGTCGATACCCGGGGGCGGCGCCATGACGTCGAGGTCGGTGTCTCCCCACGGGGCTGTTTCACGTGAAACATGGGCGCCGTCGGACTGGTTCTGGGGCACGAATGAGTTCACCTCTTCCGTCCGCGCTTCTTTCCGCCACCCGGCGCACGGCGCGGCCTGGATGGAGTGGCATGGTCGCTCTCGGATGTGACCGTGACGCGAACGACCGTGGTAGCGGGTTCGACTTTACCGCGCCCGACTCGGATCACATCGGCGACGCAGGGCCGTTGTGCCGACAAATCGGCTCGGGCGTCTTCCAATTCGGTCTCGGCCTGTTCGCCCTTGAGCGCGAGCAGGCTGCCGCCCTTGCGGAGCAGCGGCAGCGCCCAGCCGGCCAGCCGCGGCAGCGGTGCGACGGCCCGCGCCGTCACGATGTCGGCGCGCAGGTCCGCCTTGACCTCCTCGGCCCGACCGCGGTGCACGGTGACGTTGGTCAGCTCCAGCAGCTCCACGCACTCGCGCAGGAAGACGGTACGGCGCAGCAGCGGCTCCAGCAGGGTCACCGCGAGGTCGGGCCGGACGAGCCCCAGGACGACGCCCGGCAGGCCGGCCCCCGATCCGATGTCGACCACGTCGGCGCCTTCGGGGATCACCTCCTCGACCACCGCGCAGTTCATCAGGTGCCGCTCCCACAGCCGGGGCACCTCGCGCGGGCCGATGAGGCCGCGCTCCACGCCGGCGTCCGCGAGCAGGTCCGCGTAGCGGACGACGCGGGGCAGGGCCTCCCCGAACATCGTCCGGGCCTGCTCGGGCGGTGCCACACGCCGGTCAGCACCCGAGGTCATCAGTCACCACCTTGGAGTCGGCGCCCGGCGACAGGTCGGCACCCCGACACGTCGACGTGTCGACGTGTCGCCGCTCGGACGGGGACGGGGATACGGGGGAATACGAAGGCGCCCCCCACGATCCTATGCGTGGGGGGCGCCGATCCGTTCGCGCGCCGCTGTTTCACGTGAAACATGGCGCCGGGCGCCGCTAGTCGGCGGGGTGCACCACGACGTAGCGCTGGGGCTCCTCGCCCTCGGACTCGCTGCGGAGCCCGGCCGCCGCGACGGCGTCGTGGACGACCTTGCGCTCGAAGGGCGTCATGGGCGCCAGCGGCTTGATCTCGCCGGTGCGCTTGACCTCGTCGGCCGCCTCGGCGCCGATGCGGGTGAGCGTCTTGCGGCGGGACTCGCGGTACCC
>NZ_BCRK01000248.1 GCF_001552555.1 Nocardiopsis trehalosi NBRC 14201
ATACCGATTCCACCCCCGACACCACCCATATCAACACCGCCAGCACCGATATTTCCGACGATTCAAACAACGACAACGATTCGGGCCGCGACACCGACCGCGATTCCGGCCCGGACCGCGATTTCCAGCCCGATCGGGATTTCGGCCCCGACAGCGATTTCGACCGCGATTTCGACGTCGACCGCCCCGAGATCGACCGCCCCGAAATCGACGCCCCCTCCTTCGAGCGCCCCGACACCAGCGGCGACGACGTCGACCGCCCCGAGCCCGCCACGCGTCCGGACAACGACACCGCGCCCCCGAACGCCCAACCCCGCACCCCCGGCGGGAACACCCCCGACCCCCTCCCCGCCGACGAGCACACCGGCGGCCGCACCGACGACCGCTCCCCCGACATTCGCACCGACGGCGCCGACGACGTCCGGCCCGCCCCCAACCCCCTGGCGCCGCCCAGCAGCATCGGTGAGACGCCCGGCCCGCTCGACCTCGGTGCGCTCCACGGCGAGAACGGTGTCGACGGCCCCGCCGTCGAACGCGAGGACGGCCCCGGCCTCCGCACCCCCGAGAACGCCTTCGGTGACACCTCAGCGGAGACCGAGACCGGCGGCGCCCCCGTCATCCCCGTGAACCCCGGCGCCCTCAACGGCACGCCGGGTACCGGCGCACCCCCCGCGGCTCCCGCCGCCGGCGGCCCCAGCGGCTCCACCAGCCCCACTGGCTCCAACAGCTCCAACAGCTCCAACAGCTCCAACAGCCAGCAGACCTCGGGCGACCGCGGCACGGACACGGCGAACCGGCCGGACCTCCCCGTCGATCCCCTCGACGGCGGCGCGGACCGCCCCGCGACCACCGACGTCGACGCGCCGGATTCCGCACCCGTCGAGACCCGCTCCCCGGACCACCGCGACGACGTGCTCGACACCACGGGCCCCACCACCGCGACGGACACCCGGGACCCGTCCACCGACGGCTCCACGGCGCCGCCCGACGCACCGCCATCGCAGCGGGACCCGGCCGCCGACACCCGCCCCGGCCCGCACGACGTCACCGCGTCCGACCGCCCCCTCGTCAACGGCGACACCGCGTCGGACCCCGGCGACCTCTACGACACGCCGCCCCCGCTGCCGCCCACGCCCGCCGCCCCGGTCGACCCCGACGACCCGTGGGCCGGCGACCCGCCCACCGCCCTGGACCTGTCGGCGATCCTCAACCCCAAGGCGGACGCCCCCGCCGGCCCCGCCCCGGACCGGTCGGGCGACGCCGACCCCGCGCGGTCCGCCAAGGGGGCGCCCCCGAGGGACGTCCGGGCCGCCGAGGGGACGACCGGCGCCCGGGGCGCCGAGGGCGGCCCGGACCGCGAGGACGCCGACGACCAGGCACAGGACGACACGTTCTCGCTGTACGACACGCCCGAGCCCGGTGACGGCGTGCCCGAGCAGCGCACGTTCAGCCCGGGTGAGTACGAGCCGCCGTTCCGCCCCGACTTCGCCAAGCTCGGCGGCAAGGACGCCGACGGCCCGCTCGACCCCGGCGACCTCCTGCGGGACTTCATCAAGGGGCTCCCGGTCATCGACGCCCTCCCCGGGTTGTTCAACGACGCGCCGCTGGTCTTCACCACCCTCGTCCCGCCGGTCGACCTCCCGGGCTCCTCGGAGGGCCCCGGCGGCCCCGCCGGGCAGCGGTCCGGGCCGCCGAGGACGGCGCCGCCGCCCGCCCCGGTCATCGGCGACACCGTCACGGTCACGTTCGGCAAGAGCGACGCCACGGTGAACGACACCGACCGGTCGGCGATCGACGCGTTCACCCGGCGCCGCCTCGATGAGACCTACCAGGCGCTGCTGCACAACACCCCGCTGCCCGCGATCGAGGCGCAGGGCTACGGCAACCGGGCGGGCTCCTCGGATACGGCCGGCAACCGGGGTGCGGCGGCCGTCGACGCCTACAAGCAGTCGGTCACGGGGCAGCTCGACAATCATCTGGGCGTCTTCATCCAGGACCTGGCGGCCACGCCCCGCCCGCCCGCCAAGGGCTCCGGCGGCCGAGGCGGCAACCGGTCGGCGGAACTGCGCAGCGTCGCACCGCCCCCGTCTCGGGTGGTCATGGGCGGATCGGGCGACGGCGCCCGGCCGGTGCCCAAGATCCTGCACATGGCCTGGTTCCACGGCAAGATGCCCGACGCCAGCGCCCAGAACATGCGCGACTGGGTCGACCGCGCCGCGCGGGCCGGCTGGGACGTGCGCATCTGGACCGACCCCCGTGCGGCACGGGTCAACTCGGCCCTGTTCTCCGAACTGTCCGGGGCGACCGGGCCCGCCGGGCGGCCGGTGGTGGAGTTCTCGACCGACCCCGCCGGGGACCTCGACATCCAGGACGGCGCCCGGGAGCTCCACGACTTCGCGCAGGAGCGCGAGGTCTGGCCGATGCTGTCCGACATCGTCCGCTACCACGCCCTGATCGGCCACGGCGGGATGCACGTCGACTCCGACATCGGCCCGGGCGCGATCGATCTGAGCCGCGACCTGCCGGCGATGGACCCCGACTCCCTCCCCATGCTCGCGCCCCTGCTGCGGGACCAGCAGAACCTGGAGGAGGTCGAGGCGGAGCTGTCCGCGCTGCAGCGGCTCACCGGGGCGGACGAGTCCGAGCTTCCCACGCCCGCCGAGTACCAGTGGCGCCTCGGCCATTTCAACAACAACCTCATCGTGGCACCGCCCGGGTCGCGCTTCCTGTCCGACCTGGTCTCCGGCATGTCCCTGGAGGACCGCGTCTCCCGGGCCATCCCCCGGCCGGTCCCGCAGCTCGACGGTGCGGATAAGGACCGGGCCAAGGGCGTCGCCGCGCAGGTGACCGGGCCGGGCCGGATGCGCTTCACGGTCATCGACCACATCGCGGCGCAGGAGGGCCGGAGCACGTCGGACACGCACCGCTTCGGGGAGTTCCGGCGGGGCAACTGGAAGGTCGACCCCCAGTACGCCGACTACCTCTCGGGGATCGACTGGGTCACGGCGGACAGCGGTGACTACGACAAGCGTGTGGCCACGAGTTCCGAGGACGGGTCGGACGGGGACGACCCCCGCGCGGACCGGCCCGGTGGCGGCTCCTCCCGGGCCCCCGAGGGCGCGCCGCCCGGGGACCGGCGGCCCACCGGGGGAGGCGGGTCGCGCGGGCCCGAAGGCGGGTTCGGCCGCGGCGGAACGGGTGAGACCGGCGCGCCGCCGACGGAGCACGAAGCCGCGGACTCCGATCTCGACAGCCTCTACGACGACCTGTACGACGACGTCCCCGACCGGCCGCGGCAGTCGGCCCCGTTCGCCGACGAGGAGGTCTTCGGCCACTTCGACGGCGACGACGTCCTCTACGGCGACGGCGCGGACACGTCCGACACCCGCACCGAGGCGCCGCCGGCCCCCGTGGCGCCCCCCGCCCGGGACACGTCCACGGAGACCGACGATCCCTGGGCCGGCAACCCGCCGCGATCGCTGGACCTGAGCGGCCTGATCGACCCCAAGGGCGGCAAGCAGCAGCCCCGCACCATCGAGGAGATCCTCGCCGACCTCTCCGCCTACCGGCACTCGATCGAGGACGTCCTGCCCGCGGCGGGTCAGGACGCCGATCTGACCGTGTTCGTCCAGTGGCGCGACCGCATCCGGCGCGCCATCGGCCGCAGGCGCGGCGAGTGGCCCCTGGACGGCCAGGCGCCGATGGGCCGCCCGGAGGGGGGCCGCGACGGCGACGGCCCCGATCCCTACGCCGGGCAGGAGACGGGCGTCATGCCCATCGCCGACCCGGCCGACGACCGGACCGAGGCCGACACCGAGCAGGAGACGGGCACCGCCCCCGCGCCCATCCCCACCGACGACCCGCCGCCCTACAGCGACGACCGGCCCGCCGACGCCCCGACCGAGACCGGCCCCGTCATCCTCGGCCCGATCGGACGCGACGGCTATGGCAGCGGCCTGGCCACCGATGAGGACGCGGACGCCCTCATCGCCCAGCACGCCCACGAGATCGGCATCACCGCCGACGACGAAGACCTCTACGGCGCCGGCCTCAACGAAGACGACTACGCGCCCCACGACGACGGCACCGACATCGCCGGGCGCCCGACCGCCCCCACCGACCCCGGGCCCAGCCGCCCACCGGCCCCCGCCTTCCCCTCCGACGTCAAGGCACCACCCCCCACCGAGGCCGGCCCCAGCACCGCGCCGCAGCACGACTACCGCAACGAGGCCGCCCCCGGCTACGGGAGCGGCATCACCGCCGACGAAGACGCCCTCATCGCGCACCACGCCCACGCGACCGGACTCGACCCCGAAGCCGCCTCGGTCCGCTCCGAGGACCTCCCCGACTACCCCCACGGAGAGACGCCCCCACCCCTCTACACCGAGCGCAACCCCGCCGACATCGCCGCCGAGCATCAGCGGCGCGCCGACGAGGCCACCGCACACAGCCCCGCCGACCTGCAGATGCGGCAGGCGCACCGCGACCGCTTCACCGGCGCCCGCACCTTCCCCACGCCTGAGGAGGCCGCCGACTACACCGCGTCCGTGTGGGGCGGCGCACCCACCGGGCTGTCCGAGTCCGTCCGCGACTCGCTCGGCACCTACCTGGGCGCCCCGGAGGAGTACGACGCCCTCCTGCGCGCCAACGGCCCCTTCGACGACCACACCCGCACCGTCGTCACCGACGTCGACCAGGCCCTCGCCGCGTCCCCGGTCCCCGACGACATCGTCGCCACCATCCCCGTCGACCGCGAGACCACACAGGACCTGGTCGAGGGCCTGCACCTGCCCTTCACCAGCGACTACACCTGGGCCACCCCCGGCATGGGCGACTTCCCCGGCAGCCCCGGCGTCCTGCACCTGCGCGTCCCCGCCGGCACCCCCGCCCTCTGGGCGCCGGCCGCCGGGCCGCACCCCGACGGCCTGGTGCTCGGCCGCGGTCTGGAGTACGAGGTCCACGAGCGGGTCTACGCCGACGGGCAATGGCACCTCTTCGCCGAGGTCATCGACCACGATCCCGCGCTCATCGGTTCGCCCGACCGCTCCGAGGAGCCCGGCCGCGGTCCCGGACACGACGACGGCCCCCCGCCCCCCGGCCGGGACGACGACTACTACGGCCAGGACGGGGAGGGCTACTTCCCGGGCGACGGCTACGCCGGCGGCGCAGGCCGCTCCGGCCCCGCCGGCGGCCAGGACCGAGCGCCCTCCGGATCGGGCGGACGCGACACCACCCGCGACACCGACCTCTACGACGACGACGCGCCCGCCACCGAGCAGGACACCGACGACGACTTCGGCGGCCTCTACGACGACGAACCGGTCCGGGTCGAGACGCCGGCGGAGGACGGCGCGCCCGCGCCCCGGTTCGAGCCGATCGGCCTCGACGGCAAGCCGTGGTCGCCCGACCTCGGCGCCCTCAGCGGCAAGAACGGCGGCTCCCCGTTCACCGGCGGCTCCATCGAGGACGTCCTCGCCGCGCTGGAACAGGGCAAGACGCTGCCGGTGCCCCACGACGTGATGGCGGCCCAGGCCATGGCCGAGCCCCTGTCGGTCTACACCGCCCTCGGTCCCCCCGGCTCCGTCAACCTCGGAGAGGGCGGCACGCACAACCCGGTGCAGAACACCACCGGGGGCACCGTCGACACGACCGGCGACCGGCCCGAGATCGACGCGATGGTCCGGGCGGTCGAGAACGATGAGGACCCCGACGGCGACGACCCCGTCACCAGGGCGACCGAGGCGCGCGGGCGGGCCACCACGCTGCGCCTTGAGGCCATCCGGTTGGGCGATCTCGCCGAAGACGCCCGCGAGAACGCGGACGCGCTCCAGAAGCGGTACGACGACCTGGCCGACCTCGCCACCAAGGCGGCCGAGAAGGCCGAAGAGGCCGCCAAAGCGGCCCAGAAGGCGCGCGACAGGCTACCCGGCCTGCGGAAGGCGGCCGCCGACGCCCACGAGAAGGCGGACGGCGCCAAGGAGACGGCCGGCCGCCTGGGCCGCGACGCCGACACCGCCGACGCCGAGGTGAGGCGACTGGGGGAATCGGCGAAGCAGGCCGACGACCGCGCCGAGAAGCTGGACACGCGACGCGACGCGGTGCAGCAGCGGGCCACCGACCTCGAGCACTCCCTCGACACGGCCGCACAGGCGCAGGAGGCCGAAACCGAGGCCGAGCAGGCCCGCGCGGACGCCGACGACCTGAACCACCGGGCCGACGGGCTCGCCGACGACCCGGACCGGGCCGCCGAACTCCGTACGCAGGCGGCGGAGCGCACCGCCGCCGCCGACGAGGCCGACGAGCGCGCCGAGGAGCTGTGGGAGCAGGCGGGCATCGACCCCGACGACATCGAGGGCGTGCGGGACGAACTCCGCACCGTCACCACCGAGGCGACGAACCTCCGCCAGGCCGCCGACGCCGCGCGGGAGGAGGCGGCGGGCTTCCGCGGCGAGTTGCCCGCGGCCCGGGACGCGGCACGCGCGGCGCGTGAGACGGCGGACCAGGCGGGGCGCGACGCGAGGACCGCCGCCACCGCGGCCACCGAGGCGGACGACCGTGTAACGCAGGGCGAGAAGGCCGTCCGCGACACCGAACGCGCCGAGCGGGAGGCGAAGGCGGCCAAGGTCGAGGCCGAAGACGCGGCGGATTTCGCCGAGGTCGACGCCCGCGCCGCGCACGGGGCCGTGCCCCCGGCCGAGCAGAGGGCCGAACGCGTCCAGAACGCGGCGGAGAGGGCCGCACACCGCGCCGACGACCTCGCGCGCGACGTGTTCCCCCCCACGGCAGAGCTGGGGTCGATGCTCACCTCCAACTGGTTCGGCACGCACCCCGTCGACACCTCCGGGCTGATGCCGGAGCTGCGGCGGCGCGTCGACGCCATCACCGACCCCCGGGTCACCGACGGCATGCGCACCGCCGTCATGGACCGGGTCCGCGCCCAGGCGGGCCGCGACATCCGGCCGTTCTTCCACGCGGACGGGTTCACCGCGAAGGTGCCGGGCCCCGGTGGGGAGTGGACGGTCAAGCTCCACGTCGACCCCGACGCCGTGTACACCCGGGTCCCCTCGGCATCGGAGACCCGGCCGCCGTCCCGCCGCCCCAAGCGCGTGCTCATGCAGGGTGAGGGCGACGC
>NZ_BCRK01000249.1 GCF_001552555.1 Nocardiopsis trehalosi NBRC 14201
GGCGCGTCCGGGCGGCCCGCCGGGCCGCGCCGCGGCGGGCGACGCGCCGGTGAATTCCGTGGAAAGCCGCGCGTGCGACCCTGCGTCACGGTTAAATGACTCTTGGTATCCATCCACTCATAGGGATCAGACCAGGAGTAGCCATGCGAAAGCGACAGACGTCGACCATCCTCGCGGCCCTGCTGGCGGTGGGCGCCGGCGCGCTGGTCGCCGCACCGGGGGCCCAGGCGCTCGACCGCCCGGAGGCCACGCTCCAGCTCGCGGTGGTACCCGCCGGCACCGAGTCCGCCCCCCAGCAGGTGACCCTCGACTGCGCGCCCAACGGCGGCACGCACCCGGCGGCCGACTCCTCCTGCGCGTCGCTGGACCAGGTCGACGGCCGGTTCGCCGACCTGCCCACGCGCGACGGCATCTGCACCATGGAGCACCGCCCGGTCACCGTCCGCGCCACGGGCGAGTGGCGCGGCGAGCCGGTGTCCTACGAGGAGGAGTTCGGCAACACCTGCGCGGCCGAGATGGCCACCGACGGCGTGTTCGGCTTCTAGCCCACCGCCCCGCCGTCCCACCGCCACGGGGCGGCGGGGCGGCGTCGGCGTCCCCGGGGCCTGCGCGGCTCCGGGGCGGAGAGTGCATAGGCGTCCACGGATTGTGCAGTGCACAACATTGACCGGCCGGTCTTGGGTGCCGACGGGCGATGTCCCTACATTCGGGACACCCACCGGCGGCCGCGTCCCGCACGGCGCCCGCCCGCACCACTCCCCCGCTCCGTGAAGGAGACGCCATGCGATTCCCCCGTGCCGCCGCGCTGATCGGGGCGGCCGCGCTGCTGGCCGCCTGCGCCCCGGCCCAGTCGAACAACTCCGGCCCGGGCGCCGACGAGAGCACCGGCACGCTGCGGGTCTGGCTGTTCTCCGAGGTCGACCAGGAGCCCAAGGAGGCGGTGGTCGAGGACGCCGTCGCCGAGTTCGAGGCCGCCCACGACGGGGTGACCGTCGACGTGCAGTACATCCCGGTCGAGACCCGCGCCGAGCGCTTCCGCGCCGCGTTCAACGACCCGTCGAGCGCGCCCGACGTCGCCGAGTACGGCAACACCGACCTGGCCGGCTACGTCGAGTCCGGCGGCTTCGCCGACATCACCGAGGACCTCGCCGCCTGGGAGGACTACGCCGACGTCCCCGAGGACGCGGCCGCCACCGCTCAGGTGGGCGACGGCACCTACGGCCTCCCGTGGTTCCTGGGCATGCGCGCCCTGTACTACCGCACCGACGTGTTCGCCGACCTCGACCTGGCGGCGCCGGCCACCCTTGAGGAGGTCGTGGAGTCGGCGCGCGCCATCCGCGCCGACGACCCCGACATGCTCGGCATCTCCACCGGCGGCGCCTACACCTACGGGTTCCTGCCGTTCGTCTGGGCGTCCGGCGGCGACATCGCCACCGCCGAGGGCGGCACCTACACCGCCGCCATCGACTCCCCCGAGGCGCGGGCCGGCGTCGAGCTGTACTCCGAGATCCTGTCCGACGACATCTGCCCGCCGCAGACCTGCGCGGAGATGACCGGCAACGACAGCGTGCAGAACTTCATCGCCGGCGACGCCGGCATGACCATCGGCGGCAACTTCAACCTGAAGGCGGTCGAGGAGAGCGAGGTCGCCGACGACTACGCCGTCGTCCCGCTGCCCGGCACCGAGCCCGGGTCGGTCGCGCCCGCCTTCGCCGGCGGCAACAATCTGGGCGTGCTGTCGGGCTCGGAGCGCCGCACCCTGGCGGTCGAGTTCGTCCGGCTGCTCGGCGGCAAGGACTACCAGCGGCGCATGTACGAGGCCATGGGCAACCTGCCGACCTTCACCGACGTGCAGGCCGAGATCGCCGAGTCCGACGAGCGCATGGCGCCGTTCGTCGCGACCCTCGACGCCGGCACCCGGTTCGTCCCGGTCACCGGCGCGTGGGCGACCATCGACGCCGAGGGCGTGCTGCCGACCATGATGCAGCGGGTCGCGGCGGGCGACGCGACGGTCGACGCGGCCACCACCGAGGCCGCGGACGCCCTCGACGGCGCGTTCGCCGGGGAGTAGCCGGTGAGCGCCCCCGCGCTGACCGCGCGGCGGCCCGGGGGGCGCGCCCCCGGCCGCCGCCGCGGCCGCCTCGAACCCTGGGTGTACCTGGCGCCCGCCCTGCTCGTGCTCGGCGCCATGCTCGTGTACCCGCTGTACCAGCTCGTCCTCGTCTCGTTCTTCGACTACCGGCAGGCGCAGGTCAGCGGGAACGCGCCGCTGCGCTTCATCGGCCTGGACAACTACCGCTCCCTGGCGGCCGATCCGGAGTTCTGGTCGGTCCTGGGCAACACCATCGGGTTCGCCGCCGCGTGCGTGGTGTGCACGCTGCTGGTGGGCGGCGCCCTGGCGGTCCTCGCCACCCGGCTCACCCCGTGGGTGCGCACCGTGATGTTCCTCGCCGCGCTGGGCGCGTGGGCCACGCCCGCGGTGACCGGCAGCGCGGTGTGGCTGTTCCTGTTCGACCCCTCGCTCGGCCTGGTCAACCAGGTGCTGGCGGGGGTGGGCCTGGAGGGGTTCGCCGGCTACTCCTGGACCTACGACCGGTGGACCGCGTTCGGGCTGGTGGGCGCCGAGGTCGTGTGGTGCTCGTTCCCGTTCGTGATGGTCACCCTCTACGCCGGCATCCAGGCCATCCCGACCGAGGTGGTCGAGGCGGCCCGGATCGACGGCGCGTCGACGGCGCGGATCGCCCGCAGCGTCCTGCTGCCGATGCTGCGCCCGGCGATGATGATCGTCACCATCCAGTCCATCATCTGGGATGTGAAGATCTTCACCCAGATCTACATCATGACGGGCGGCGGCGGGATCGCCGGGCAGAACCTGGTGCTCAACGTGTACGGCTACCAGCAGGCGTTCGCCTCCGACCAGTACGGCCTGGGCTCGGCGATCGGCGTGGTCACCACGCTGCTGCTGCTCGGCATCACGCTGCTCTACCTGCGCTCGCTGCGGCGCAGCGGGGAGGTCCTGTGAACGGGGTCGCGATCGAGGAGCCGGGTCCGACCCGGCACGCCGCGGACGGGACGCCGCCGGCGCCGCCGCGGGCGGTCCGCACGAAGCGGGGCCGGCGGTCCGGCGGCCTGGTGCGGCGGGTGCGGACGGACGCGGCGGGCCTGCTGGTCGCCGCCGCGGTGGCGTTCCCGCTGTACTGGATGGTGCTGTCGGCGCTGAAGCCGCGCGCCGCCCTGGAGGCGGGCGACGCCACCCCCTACACGCTGGAGCCCAGCCTGGACTCGTTCCGCCGGGTGCTGTTCGTGGACGGGTTCGGCCAGTACCTGCTCAACAGCGTGCTGGTGGCGGCGGTCGTGGTGGTGCTGTCGACGCTGTGCGCCTTCCTGGCGGCCGTCGCGCTGACCCGCTACCGGTTCCGGGCCCGCACCACGCTGCTCGTGATGGTGCTGGTGGCGCAGATGGTGCCGGTGGAGGCGCTGACGATCCCGCTGTTCTTCCTGATGCGCAACGTCGGCGCCACGGTCCCCGCCCTGGGCCTGAACCACCTCGGGTCGCTGATGCTGGTGCACCTGGCGTTCGCGATCCCGCTGGCGATCTGGATGCTGCGGGGGTTCGTGGCGGCGGTCCCGCGCGAGCTGGAGGAGGCGGCCTGGCTGGACGGCGCGAGCGGGTTCACCTTCGTCACCCGGGTGCTGTTCCCGCTGGTGGCGCCGGGGGTGGTGGCGTGCAGCATCTTCTCGTTCATCATGACCTGGAACGACTTCCTGTTCGCCCGCACGTTCATCATCTCCGCGCAGGAGAACCAGACCCTGCCGATCGCGCTGCTGTCCTTCTTCAAGCCGGACGAGAACGACTGGGGCGGCATCATGGCCGGGTCGGTGCTCATGACCATCCCGGTACTGGTGTTCTTCCTGTTCGTGCAGCGCCGGCTGGTGTCGGGGCTGGGCGGGGCGGTGAAGGGGTGAGCGGGGCGCGGCCGGGCGCGCGGACCCGGAACGGTCCTCCCTGGGCGCGCGCGTTCCCCGTCTCCCGCCGACCGCCGGCCGGGGCGGTGGCGGGGTGACCGCGGCCGACCCGGTGCCCGAGGCGCCGGCGCCCCGCCGCAACGCGTCGGTGTCGCTGCGCCGGGCGCTGGCCATCCTGGAGTACGTGCGCGTGCAGCCGGCGCGCAGCCGCGGCGCCACCCTCACCGAACTCGCCGAAGGGGTGGGGGTGAACAAGAGCTCGGTGCTGCGCCTGGCCACCCCGCTGCTGGAGGCGCGGCTGCTGGTCCGCGACCGCGAGACCGGCCGGTTCCGCCTCGGCCCGGCGGCGCTGGCCCTCGGCCAGGCCTACCTGGACCAGTTGGACCTGCGGTCGGTGGCCAGCCGGCACCTGCGGGAGCTGATGCGCCGCACCGGCAACACCTGCCACCTGGTGGTGCTGGAGGGCACCGACGTGGTCTACGCCGACAAGGTCGAGGACACCACGACCGTGCGGATGGCCTCGCGGATCGGGGCGCGCATGCCCGCCCACCGCACCGCGGTGGGCAAGGCGATCCTCGCGTTCAGCCCGCCCGACCTGGTCGACCACGTGCTGGCGGCCGGGCTGACCGCGGTCACCGCCAAGACGATCACCGACCCGGAGGTGTTCCACGGCGAACTGCGGCGGGTGCGCGCCCGGGGGTACGCGATCGACGACCGGGAGAACGAGCCGGAGGTGCGCTGCGTCGCGGCCCCGGTGTTCGACCACAACGCCGATCCGGTGGCGGCGATCAGCGTGTCCTCGCTGGCGAGCCTGCTGCCGGCGGCGCGGGTGCGGGAGCTGGGCCCCCAGGTGGCGGCGGTGGCCGCGCGGATCTCGGCCGACCTGGGGACCCGCCCCGGCGATCATTCGTAGGTCACTCGTAGGGGTCGGGCGGGTTGTCGACCGCGGTCATCTCCTCCACGCGGAAGCGGTGGTCGCGGACGCTCTGCAGGTCGCCGGCGGGCTCCTCCCAGGTGCCGCGCACCGTCCACCAGGAGTCGGTCTCGGGCGCGGCGGTGCCGTCGGGCTGCGCGGTGACCAGGACCCGGTTGACGATGGCGTCGGCCGCGCAGCACGCCATCTGCAGCCGGGCCAGGTACCAGCCCTCGCCCTCGGGGTGCGGGACGACGAACCCGGTCAGCTCGATGGTGCGCCCGGACATGGCGCGCTCCTCGTCGGTCCAGGCGCGGGAGACGAACTCCTGCAGCTTCATCTCGACCGGCGCGTTGGAGGAGGGGTCGCCCAGCTCGTCGAACTCCGCCTCCGCCGCGGAGTCCTGGGGCGGGGCGGCCGACGCGGCGGTCTCGGCGGTGTAGGCGCCGAGGGCGGGCGGGGCGATCACGAAGACCGACACCACCGGCAGCAGCAGCAGCCACGCCACCCGCGGCGCGCGGGAATGGTCGTGGCCGTGCCCGTGGTCGTGGCCGGCGTGGCCGTCGGCCGCCGCCTCGGCGGCCTCCTCCTCGCCGCGCACGACCACCCGCAGCTCCGCGCCGATGATCGCCAGCCCGAGGGCGGCCACCACCAGGCCGGAGGCGATGAGGAACGGCCGGAACGCCTCCTGCACGTAGTTCAGGTAGAGGTCGGTGAACACGGTGCTGGTGAGCGCGGCGGCGCCGAGCAGCACCAGCACCATCCCCTGCGCGATGCGGTTCACAGCAGGATTCCTCCGATCACGAAGGTGAAGACGAGGGCGACCCCGAGGGTCAGGGGGACGAACCGGCGGACGAACGCCCACCCGAAGGTGCCCGCCTGGAGCGCGATGAGCTTGAGGTCGACCATCGGGCCGACGACGAGGAACGCGAGCTTGGCGGTGGGCGAGAACTCGGTCAGGCTGATGGCGACGAACGCGTCGGCCTCCGAGCAGATGGACAGCAGGATGGCCAGCAGCGCCAGCACCAGCACCGACACCACGGGCCGGTCGGCGACCGCGGACACCCACTCGCGCGGCACGATCACGTTGAGCGTGGCGGCGGCCAGCGCGCCCACGACCAGGAACCCGCCGGCGTGCATGAGGTCGTGCGTCATCGACTCCTGGAAGACCCGCCACCGGGGCGCTCCGGGGTCGTGGTGGGTGCGGGGCGCGCGGATCCAGTCGGTGCGGCCGAACCGGGCCCACACCCAGCCGACCACGACCGCGGCGCCGAGGGACGCCGCGAACCGGGCCGCGACCATCTCGGGCTGCCCGGCGAACGCCACCGCCGTGGCCACCAGCACGACCGGGTTGATGGCGGGCGCCGCCAGCAGGAAGGTCAGGGCGGCGGCCGGGGCGACGCCGCGCCGCATGAGGCCGTTGGCGACCGGCACCGACGCGCACTCGCACCCGGGCAGGACCGCGCCCGCCAGCCCGGCCACGGGCACGGCGGCCGCCGCGTTGCGCGGGAACACCCGCTGGTAGAAGGAGGCGGGGACGAACGCGGTCAGCGCGGCCGACAGGGCGACGCCGAACACCAGGAACGGCAGCGCCTGGAGGCTGATGGCGGTGAAGATGGTGGCCCACGCCAGGAAGGCGTCGCCGTCCAGGGCGTCGGAGAGCCAGGCGTTGCCGAACGCCAGCGCCATGAGGAAGAGCGCGAACAGCCAGACCGTGGCCACCCGCCGGGGTCCGCGCGGGCGCCCCCAGTCGGCGGGGGGCAGGTCGTCGCGGGCGTCCCAGTCGTTGACCAGGGAGTCGCCCAGGGAGGAGGACGCGGAAGCGGCGGCCCCCGCGGGAGTGTCGGACACGGCGCGTTCTCCGTCGTCGTTTACGGGTCGGAACGCATAGTACCGAGAATCGTTTTCACCCGGTCACACCGCGCCGCACCCCCGGCCCGAAACCCCACCCGGGGTGTGCCGCGCCCACACCCCGATACCCGCACGTGTGGTGCGACGGGCTATGGGATGGGTCACACCGCCGGTCTACCGTGGCGATCATGGACGCCTCCCCCCGCCGCCCGACCGCCGCCCCGCCGCAGGGGCCCGACCTGCGCGGGCGCACCGCCCTCGTCACCGGCGCCGCCGGCGGGATCGGCCGCGCCGTCGCCCACCGCCTCGCGGCGGCGGGCGCCCG
>NZ_BCRK01000250.1 GCF_001552555.1 Nocardiopsis trehalosi NBRC 14201
GCGAGCAGGCCGCCGCCGATCCCGGAGGAGGCGGCGGCGCCGGGTTCGGCTGCGGGGCCGGCCCCGGCTTCGACGCCGGGGGCCGTGCCGAGGCCGACACCGGAATCGACACCGGGGCCGGACAGGTGCTCGTCCTCGAACGCGGTCAGCTCGCCGTGCGCGCCGAACCCGTACCGGCGGCGCATGCGCACCCCCATGGGCTCGGCGGGGCTCGCCCGGTAGTAGGCGACCGAGATCGGCGCCCGCCAGTCGAGGACCATGGCGCGGCCGCGCTCGTCGTGGACGTGGCGCCGGCCGATGTGCACCCGGTCGGTGGCGTCGGTGCCGTTGGCCCCGTCGGTGTCGCCGGTGCCGCCCGTGCCGTCGGTGCCGTCGGCACCGTGCTCGGCATCCTCGAACACGGTCCCGGCCGCGAAGTCGAGGCGGCCGAAGAACAAGGGGGTGTCCGGGAGGTCCGCCAGCGCCTCGGCTCGCAGCGCGCGGGCCTGCTGGAGGACCTGGGTGGAGACCCAGTCGCCGTAGACGGCGGGGGTCTCGGTGGCGAGCACGTCGTCGCGCATGCGGCGCAGGGCGTCGCGGGAGGCGGCGAGGTGGGCGCGTTCGGCGACGATCTCGGGATCGGCGGCCGTCTCGGGACCGACGGCGGCCTCGGACGCGACAGCGGTCTCGGGATCGACGGCAGGGGACGGCTCGGCTACGGCCATGGCGGGAACCTCGGCATGTCGGCGGGAACGGGAACGGCGGCGGATGCGTGGGTTCCCGCCCCGAGCCGTGAGCCCGGTTCGTGCCGATCCATCGCGCAGCAGGTCGCCGCCGGAGTGGAGCCAGCAGCCTAGTGCACCCCGGCGGCACGGGCAACGACGCCCGAGGGCCGGGGAAGAGCCCTCCCGGGGAAGAGTGCCGGGCTCGCGCCCTACAGGTGCTCGCCCTTCACTCCGGCGAGGAAGGCCCGCCACTCGGTGACGGGGAAGATCAGGAAGCCGCCGTTCGGGTGCCGCGCGTCCCGTACCACGGCGCGGCAGCCGTCCCCGGCGACCTCGACCGGGTTCGCGCCGGTGGCGGTCGAGTGCCCGGACGTCCGGATGCCGGGCGCCTCCCCGCGCGCCTGCGCCGAGACGGGGCCGGGGGAGCGGGGAGCGGAGCGGAGGGTGGGACGCGGTGTGGAGTCGTCGTCGCTCATGCCGGAGCCGCTACCCACCGAACACCCGACCGCACCCGGTCCGCCGCACCCGGTCCGCCTCACCCGGGGCACCGCATCCCGGCCGTCGGGTCGGTCCCGCGGTCGCTCGGTCGGTGGGTCGGTGGGTCGGTGGGTCGGTGGGTCGGCCGAGGGCGGGGTGGGCGGAGCGGGGTGAGGCGGATGGGGGTGGGGGTGGGGGTGGGGGCGATTTCCGGTGTCGCGGCGGAACGTACTACAGTGCGTAGTGGACGGCGGCCCACCGGCCGCCGACGTGCGTGGAGCCGTCCGCGCGCAACGGACACGCGCAATGGACATGCGCGCCGGACACCGGGTGGAGGATGCTCGTGGTCGACGGGTTGACCACCACCATCGAGATCGCGTCGCTGGCCATGGCCGTGTGGTGCCTCATCACCACCTTCCGCGACCGGCCGATGGTCGTCCCGCACCTGGTCGGCATGGCCGTCCTCTGGCTGCTCGTCATCGCCCAGGCCGTCGTGTCGACCGTGCAGATGGCGGGCGGCGAGCGCCCCGCCGAGACCGCCACCTTCATCGGCTATCTGGCGACGATCGTCCTCATCCCGCCCGCCTGCGCCACCTGGGGTTTCGTGGAGCGCACCCGGTGGGGGCCCGCCGTCATCGCCTTCGCGTGCCTCATCCTGCCCGTGATGATGGTCCGCCTCCAGCAGGTCTGGGACCCCGCGCATGTCTGACCCCGCCCGCCGCCCCGAGGGCGCGGCCGCCGCCCGCTCCGGCCCCGGCCGGGTCCTCGTCGCCGTCTACGCCGTGTTCGCGCTCGCCGCGACCGCCCGCGCGGGGGTGCAGATCGCCACCCGGTTCGATGAGGCCCCGCTCGCCTACGTGCTGTCCGCGCTGGCCGGGGTGGTCTACATCGTGGCGACGGTGGGCATCGCCCGCAGCGGGCGGACGTCGCGGCGGGTCGCCGTCGCGTCGATCACCGTCGAACTCGTCGGCGTGCTCGTCGTCGGCGCGCTGAGCATCCTCGACCCCGCCGCCTTCCCCGACGACACGGTGTGGTCCCGGTTCGGCAGCGGGTACCTGTTCATCCCGCTCGTCCTGCCCGTGCTCGGGTTGCTCTGGCTGCGCCGCGTGTCCAGGGCGGAGGCCGCGCCGACCGCCTGACCGGCGTCCGTGAGGCCCCGCTGACGGGGCCCGTGGCGCGGTGGTGCGGGCGTCCCGCTCCCGTTCGGTGCCTGGTTCCCGGTGGGTGCTGCGTCCTGGGTCGGTGCCTCGCCTCCGGTGGGCATCCCGTGTCCCGTGCGGTGCCCCGTTTCCTGTGGGTGGGTGGGTCCTCGGTCGGCGGCCCGTCCCCGGCGGGCGGTCCGTCATCGGTGGGGGTCCCGCGTGTAGCTTGCGGTCATGACGCAACAGCACAGCACCACCGCTCTGCCCGTCGCCGTCTCCGCCGACTGGCTGGCCGACCACCTGGGCGATGTCGTGGTCGCGGACGTGCGCTGGTATCCCGACGGGCGCTCCGGCCGCGACGCCCACCGCGCCGGGCACATCCCCGGCGCCGTGTTCGTCGACGTCGACACCGACCTCGCCGCGCCCCCCGACCCGCACGGCGGGCGGCACCCGCTGCCCGCGCCGGAGGAGTTCGCCGCCGCGCTGGCGCGGCTCGGCATCGGCGACGGCACCCCCGTCGTCGCCTACGACGACGCGGGCGGGTCGACCGCCGCCCGCCTGGTGTGGATGCTGCGCGCCATCGGCTCGCCCGCCGCCCTGCTCGACGGCGGGCTCCCCGCCTGGACCGGCGGGCTGGAGGAAGGGGAGGTCACCCCCCGTCCGCGCCACCGCACCGCCGTCCCCTGGCCCGCCGACCGCGTCGTCGACACCGCCCGCGTCCGGGCGGAGATCGGCGACCCCGGCGGCCTGCTGCTCGACGCCCGCGTCCACGGCCGCTACACGGGTGAGGCGCCCGCCCCGGTCGACCCCCGGCCCGGCCACATCCCCGGCGCCCGCAGCGCCGCCTGGCCCGACAACCTCGCCGCCGACGGCCGACTGGCCGCACCCGAGGTTCTGCGCGCCCGCTTCACCGCCCTCGGCGCCGCCGACGCCGCCACGGTCACCGCCTACTGCGGTTCGGGGGTCACCGCCTGCCACGACCTGCTGGCCCTGGAGCACGCCGGGTTCCCCGGCGCGCGGCTCTACGTCGGCTCCTGGGGGGCGTGGGCCGGGGACCCGGCGCTCCCGGTCGAGACCGGGGAGGGCGGCGCGCCGCGTCCGTAGGGAACCGTGTCCGTCATGAACGCCGCGTCCGTGGGGAACCGCGTCCGTCGTGAACACCGCGTGGCCTGTGAACCAGGGTCAGTGGGCGGCCACGCGGCGGAATGGGCGAGGGCGGCACCGCGCGGGGCGGCACTCCGTCTATGGTGCGGTATGAACCGCCACGATCGGTGACGACGCGCCGATGCCGCGCGTTCGGGACATAGGCGGACGCCACGGGCGTGGTGAACGGTGGGCGGCGCCGTGAACGGCGGCGCACCGACCGGACACCACCACTCGAAACGCCGCCTATCCGCGGTCTCACCGCGTTCTAACCCGCGCGGCCGAAGCTTGTCGATATCAGGCCGAGCATCCCGGAGGAGCACATGAGCGCAACCGACCCCACCGACGGCACCCCCGACGGCCGCGGCCCCGCGCCCGACGCCGCCGGGCCCGCCGGCCACGACCACCCCGGACCGGCGGCCGAGGCCGCCGCGACCGGCCCGGCCGACGGCGCCGCCGCCGACGGGGGTGGTGGCGGCGCCCCGGCCGGTCCGGCCGACCCCGGTACCACCGCGGTGGTACCCGCGCCCGACGGCGCGTCCGCCGTGACGGCCGACGGGTCCCCGATCCAGCACGGCCCGGACGCCCCGTCCGAGCACACGGCGGTGATCCCGGCCGCGGCCGACGGGGACGGCGGCGGGACGCCGTCCGAGCACACGGCGGTGATCCCCGCCGCGGCCGACGGGGACGGCGGCGGGACCCCGGCCGGCGACACCGCGGTGATCCCCGCCGGGCCCGGCCCCGAGACCGCGCCGCCGACCGCCGGGGACGGCTCCGCCTTCGTCGGCGGCGGTGGCCCCGCCTGGGCCGCCCCGCCCGCCGGCTCCCCGGCCCCGTACCCGCCGGCCGCCGCCCCGGGTGCCGAGCACGCGGCGGAGGCGCACGGCGTCCCGCACGCCCCCCACACCCCGCACGCCGGCTGGGCGGCACCCGACCCGACCCGGACCTTCCCGACCGCCGTCGTCCCCGGCACCCCGCATCCCGGCACCACGCACCCCGGTGCGGCCCCGCACCCGCACGCCCACCACAGCGGCGGGTACGGCGCCACCCCGCCGCCCTCCGGCCCCGGCGGCCCCGGCGGCGGCGCCGTCCCGCCCGGCACCCCGCCCGAGGCGGCGTTCGGCATGCCCGCCCCCGAGCCCGCCCGCCCCTCGTTCTGGCAGCGCAACAAGGTGCTCGGCGTCGCGGCCGTGACCGCCTTGGCCACCAGCCTCATCGTCGGCCCGGCCGCCGCCATCATCACCACGCGCCTGGCCGACGGCGGCGGCCTCGACGGCAGCTCCCTCACCGGCGAGCAGGCGTCGTCGGTCTCCACCGGCAGCGTCAGCACGGTCGCCGAGTCGACCCTGCCCAGCGTCGTGTCCATCGAGACCGGCACCGGCGGCGGTAGCGGCGTCGTCATCAGCGCGGACGGGCAGATCCTCACCAACAACCACGTCGTGGCCGGGGCCGACACCGTCAACGTCCAGTTCAACGACGGCACCGAGGCCGAGGCCGAGGTCCTCGGAGCCGACCCCGTGTCCGACCTGGCCGTCATCCAGGCGCGCGGGGTCTCCGACCTGACCCCGGCCGTCCTCGGCGACTCCGACAAGATCGAGGTCGGCGCGGACGTCGTCGCCATCGGCTCCCCGCTCGGCCTGTCCGGGACGGTCACCTCCGGCGTGGTCAGCGCCGTCGACCGGCCCGTCAACACCGGCTCCGCCGGTGAGCAGCCGCAGCAGGAGCAGGGCAACCCCTTCGGCCTGCCCGAGGAGCGGCAGCCGCAGGAGGACGGCGGCGAGTCCGGCAGCAGCGGGCTGCAGACCTCCACCGTCATCAACGCCATCCAGACGGACGCCCCGATCAACCCCGGCAACTCCGGCGGCCCGCTGATGAACATGAACGGCGAGGTCATCGGCATCAACACCGCCATCCTCGGCACCGGGCAGCAGGCGGGGTCGATCGGCCTCGGGTTCGCCATCCCGATCAACCAGGCCAAGCCCATCGCCGAGCAGCTCATCGCGGACGGCCAGGCCAGCTACGCCGCCATCGACGCCACCATCTCCGAGCCGCGCCAGGGCGGCGGCGCCACCGTCGTCGAGGCGCACCGCGACGGGGCGGCCGCGGCGGCGGGCCTGAAGGAGGGCGACCTGATCACCTCGATCGACGGCGAGGCGGTCGACGGCGCCGACGCGCTGGTCGCGGCCATCCGCTCCCACCAGCCCGGCGA
Organism: Nocardiopsis trehalosi NBRC 14201; assembly: GCF_001552555.1. Lineage (GTDB taxonomy): Bacteria > Actinomycetota > Actinomycetes > Streptosporangiales > Streptosporangiaceae > Nocardiopsis_B > Nocardiopsis_B trehalosi. Next base: position 5,676 of record NZ_BCRK01000250.1, read on the forward strand.
CACCGTGACGCTGGAGTACGAGCGCGACGGCAAGGCGCAGGAGGCCGAGGTCACCCTGTCGGCCCAGTCCGCCGACAGCATGGGCGGCTGACCGCCCGCCCCGGCCGGGGTTCCGGCCGGGGCGCCGGCCGCTCCGGGCCGCCCCGGGGACACGCTCCCCGGGACGGCCCGCCACCGTTCCCGCCCCGGCGCGGGCGCCCCGGCCGGGTCCGGTCAGGGACCGGGGTCACGCAGCGGGACCAGGCACACGGTCGTGTCGCCGTCCACCCAGAAGGGGCCGTCGAACCTCGGCCAGCGGCTGACCTGCGCGCACACGTGGTAGTCGACGCCGTCCTCCGAGTACCGGGGCCGGTCCCAGGAGTCGACGGTGGTGGCCGTGTGGTCCATCGCCGCCGACCAGCAGGGGACCTCCACGTACTCTCCGGTGTCGCCCACGTCGGACACGCAGTCGCCGTCGGCGATGTCCTCGGTCCCGCCGTTGATCCACCGGCTCAGGTGGTCGGCGGTCGGCGGATCGTTCCAGTAGAGAAGCCCCAGGACGGTGGCGGCGATCAGCGCGATGCCGGTGAGCGCGGACCCGGAGACCACGGCGGCGAGCGGCCCGAGATCGCGGCGCCGGCCCGGCTCGGCGCCGGAAGGAGCCGGGTCCGGCGGGCGCGGGAGCCCCCGTTCGGGGTCCGGCCGCCCGGTCGGCGGTGCGGGCGCGGTCCCCGGTGGCGGTGCGGACGCGGGCCGCTGCGCTGGGGCGGGCGGGCCCGACGGCGGCGCGGAGGCGGGCGTCGGCGGCGGTGGCGTGGACGCGACGGCGTTCCGGCGCTCCGCGATCACCTCGGTGACCGCCTCGGGCAGCCACCCGTCCGCCGGACCCTCCCCGGCCCGGGCGGCGTCCGGGGCGAACCGGCGCAGCACCTCGTCCAGACCGGGGCGGGCGTCCGGGTCCTTGGCCAGGCAGGCGGCGACCAGCGCCGCCGGGCCGGGGTCGATCCCGGTCAGGTCCGGCTCGCTCTGCACGATGCGGTAGACCATGACCTCGGCGCGCCCCTCACCGAAGGCCCTGCGGCCGGTGGCGGCGTAGGCGAGCACGCCACCCAGGGCGAACACGTCGGAGGCCGGGCCGACGGGGTCGCCGCGCACCTGCTCGGGGGACATGTAGGCGGCGGTGCCCAGGACGCTGGACGTGTGCGAGGTGGCGTCCAGCGCGCGGGCGATCCCGAAGTCGATGACGCGTGGCCCGTCGTGGGCGAGCAGCACGTTGCCGGGTTTGAGGTCGCGGTGCACAATCCCGCACGCGTGGATCGCGGCGAGCCCTTCGGCCAGCCCGGCG
>NZ_BCRK01000251.1 GCF_001552555.1 Nocardiopsis trehalosi NBRC 14201
CGGGGCAACCCGATCCGGGGTTCAAATCCCCGATCCTCCGCAGGTAGACCAGGGTCCGTCGCACAGCGGCGGACCTTCGTCGTTGCCGAAGGTGTGACTTCGCGGGTCCGACCGGTCGGCGGAGTTCCCCCCGTGCGCCCCGCGCCGGCCTTGGGAGGATGGTCGACACCACCTCCACGTCACCCCGGCCGACAGGCAGGAAGGCGCCCCACATGACCGGACAGGACACCGCGACCGTCGACTTCCTGTACGAGGTCGGGCTGCTCAAGCGCTACAAGCGGACGGGATGGACGATCGCGGGGGTGTCCGCGCCGGAGTCCATCGCGGACCACTCGCACCGCACCGCCATCGCGGCGGCGGTGATCGCGTCGATGGAGGGCGCCGACCCGCAGCGGGCCGCGTTCCTGGCCCTGTTCCACGACACCCAGGAGACGCGGCTCACCGACGTCCCCTACGTCGCGAAGCGGTACCTGAAGGCGGCCCCCAACGAGGAGGTCACCGCGGACCAGACGGCCGGCCTGCCCGAAGGCCTCGCCGAGGTGATCGGGGACGCGGTCGGGGAGTACGAGGCGAGGGAGTCGCGCGAGTCGGTGTGCGCGAAGGACGCCGATCGGCTGGAGTGCCTGCTGCAGGCGGTGGAGTACCGGGCGCAGGGAACGGACACGCAGGCGTGGATCGACTCGTCCCTCGCCGGGCTGCGGACGGCGGCGGGGCGCCGCCTCGCCGAGGCGGCGCTGGGCCGCGCCCCCTTGGCGTGGATGCACCGTGCGCGCGACTCGAAGCCGGAACTGTAGTCCGGCCGGCTGCGTTCGGGGTCGCGCGCGGACGGCGCGCGGGTCAGGAGGCCTCGGGGCGGCGGCCCTCGCGGGCTCTGGCCGCGCGACGGCGCAGCTGGACGCGGCCCAGCCATTCGTAGAGCGCGTCATAGCCCGCGATACCGACGGCGAGTAGACCGAAGATGCCGGTGATCACCCCGGCCGAGACCGCGCCGAGCACCACGCAGAGCACGGATACGGGCAGGAGCACCGCACCGATACCAAGGCTCCATCTGCCGATACCGCTCATGTCATCACCAGCTCTCAGAGCGGCGCACGCCGCCCGTTCGCCGGACTTCCTATCACGTCCAGGGTCGCCCGCGTTCGCCCGCCCCGTCCGCTGCCGCCATGCCCGGTCCCGTCGCGGGACGGCGCTCCGTGCCGACGCTCCCGGCCCCGCGTCGGGTGCCGACGGGCGCGGTCACGGGAAAGATCCGTCCTGGAACAGGCCGACCGCGCCGCCGTGGATTCCCGAGGGCCGCTCGGGCCCCCGGGTGACCCGGCGCCCCGGTGTCCCCGTGGCGGCGGCGCCCGGCATGACGGATGTCATCGGAAGGGCATGAGTGCCGTGTCTACCGGAGAACGGCGCCGTTCCCCAGGATGGGGGCATGGACAGTGACGCGCGTCCGGCACGGCGGGGCCTCGGGCCATGGGTCGCCGGGCTGATCGGTTTCGTGGTGGGCCTCCTCCTCAGTGACATCGGCCTGGGCATCGTGCTCGGCGTCGTCTTCTTCGCGGCCGCCTACGCCGCGGAGCGGCGGCGGCGCCCCTGATCCTCGGCGGAGCGGAGGGAGCGGCGTCGAGCGGGGGTTCAGGCGGGGTCGAGGACGGGATGGGAGGGTCCCCGGTGAGCGGCGGCCCCACCGGGCCGTGCGGGACCGGACCGCCCGCACGCCGCCGAAGGGAGGCCGTCCGCCGCCCCGCGACCAGGACGGAGCCGAGCATGGCCGAGAGTTTCGAACACGCCATCGTCATCGACGCGCCCATGGGCCTGATCTGGGACATGACCAACGACGTCGAATCCTGGCCGGACCTGTTCCTCGGATACGCGGACGTCGAGATCCTGGAGCGCCGCGGTGCGACGACGGTCGTCCGCCTCACCCGCGAGCCGCTGCCGGACGGCACCGTGCAGCAGTGGACGTCGGAGCGCACGGCCGACCCGGTGGCCCGCACCGTGCGGACCCGCCGGCTCGACCCCGCCCCCTACATGTTCTTCCACCTGCTGTGGACGTACCGCGCCATGCCGAGCGGGGTGGAGCTCCGCTGCCGCGCGGAATACGCCTTCCCGCCCGGCGCGACGGCGGCGGACGTGGCGGCGACCGCCGCCATCGACCGGCGCGGCCACCAGCAGATGTTCGTCCTCCGCGACCGGATCGAGGCGCGCGCCCGCAGCGCGGCGGCCGCGGCGGAGCGGCCCTGACCTCACCCCGACCGGTGGACGAACCGCAGGGGGTACCGGCACTGGGAGCGGAACCGTATCCACGGACCGGCCCGCACCGGGTGGCACGATGCCGGGGGTCCGCACGCGCCGAGCCGGGCGGCGATGCCGGGGCGCCGCCCCCTTGCCGATGCGCCCTGCGGCGCCGGTGCGGGACGAGCGGGGCGCGGGGTGAGGTGGGGAAGGCCCCGCGCAGCGCCGGAGCCGCCCGGTCGGGCCGGCCGACGCGGATGGCGCGAGATCAGCCGATCGCCGACCCCCTCGGAGGCCGGGCGCCGATGACCGGCGCCAAGGGCGGGCACGGACGGTCGGCGGCGCGGGCGGCGGGACGCCAGGGCTGGACAGGCGCGGGACGGCGGGCGCGGGTGCCCGGCGCGGGGCGTGTGGGTGGCCGGCGCGGGGCGTGTGGGGGCGGGGATGGGGTGGGGGATTCGGCTGGGCTTGAATGGGGGTCTTGGTCGGGGCGGAGGAGGGGTTCATTTCCGTCGGCGGGGCGTGGCCGCGTCGGTTGAGTGGGCCGACCGCGCCCTCCGGCCGCGGCGGCCCAGGTCTCCCGCGTCGCCCCGCGCCGCCCTCGGCCGGCCTCCGCTCCGGTGATGGACCGCGCGGCCGGAATCACCGGCCTGGCACCGCCCCCGCCGCCCCGGCGCCGACGTCCACGCGGCCGGGGGCGCGGACGCATCGGCGGAACAATTGGGGAGCCACCGCCGCGTACTCCGATATTCCCCGGGATTCCCTTTGTCCGCGCGTATTTCCGCGCCGCGCACCGCGGGCCCCATTAAGGAAAACGCATTCTCGCACGTCACCGACCCGCCGACGACCGGGTAGCAACGTTGACAATCCGCAAGCGCGGTGAAAATAATCGCTGACATGCACAAGTGAACGATCGCCCCTTCGGCGGTTGCCGATTTCTTGGGATCGAACGTGGACATGAGTTACAAAACTCTCGGAACGCTGGAAATTGTTCACACCACCAATTCCTACTCGCCCGGCGGCACGAAGATGCGCCAGGTCCTCGCCCTGCTCCTCGTCAACGCCAACACCGTCGTCGGCACGGACGCGATCATCGACGAACTCTGGCGCGACTCCCCGCCGCGCAGCGTCGCCACCACGCTCCAGACCTACGTCTACCAGCTGAGAAAGGCGTTCCGCGCCGAGTTCCCCGGCCACCCCATCGGCGGCGCCCTGCGCACCCGCTCCCCCGGCTACACCATCACGGTGCCGCACGACCAGGTCGACGCCAACGCCTTCGAGCGCCTGGCCCGCGAGGGGCGGGCCCTGTTCGACCGGGGCCGCCCCGCCGACGCGCACGCCCGCCTGTGCGCGGCGCTCGACCTCTGGCGGGGGGAGTTCCTGGAGAACGTCCCGCACGGGCGCCGGCTGCACAGCCACGCCGTGCTGCTCGACGAGCTGCGGGTCGAGACCCTCCAACTCAAGATCGCCGCCGAGATGCGCCTCGGCCGCAACCGCGAGGCCATCTCCCAGCTGCGCACCCTCACCGAGCGCCACCCGCTCAACGAGTGGTTCTACGGCCAGCTCATGTGCGCCCTGTCGCGGGCCGGCCGCCGCGGCGAGGCGCTCCAGGTGTACCAGCGCCTGCGGACCACGCTCGACCGCGAACTCGGCCTGGAGCCCTCCGCCGAGATCAAGCGGTTCCACGTCGGCATCCTGCGCGACGACGAACGCCTGCGCGACCCCGGGCCGACCGTCTCCGCGCTCGACATCGCCGCGATCGGACGGTTCTGAGCCGCTCGGGCCGGCGGCGCCCGCGCCGTCGGCCGCACAGGTCAAGGGGGCGTCCACCGCCGTTCGAGCGCCGCATGGTGCGATCGCGACTTGAACCTGATCACCGGCGCTTCGCCCCCGCCGCCGAGGACGAACGGACGTGGTACATGGCCGTGGACAGAGAACGCAGAGTCGTCATCACCGGCATGGGCGCCGTGGTACCGGGCGGTAACACCATCGCCTCCTTCTGGGAGCTGATCAGCTCCGGCCGGACCGCCACCCGCTCCATCTCGCTCTTCGACGCCTCCCCCTTCCGGTCGCGGGTGGCCGCCGAGTGCGACTTCGACCCCGCCGCCGAGGGGCTCACCCCGCGCGAGATCCGGCGCATGGACCGGGCGGCCCAGTTCGCCGCCGTCTGCACCGACCAGTGCCTCGCCGACAGCGGCCTGGAACCCGGCACGTTCGACCCGCACCGCCTCGGCACCAGCGTGGGCACCGCCGTCGGGTGCACCATGAGCCTGGAGGCCGAGTACACCGTGCTCAGCGACAGCGGGCGCGAGTGGCTGGTCGACCCCGCCTACGCCGACCCGCACCTGCACGACTACCTGGTGCCCGGGTCGATCGCCCGCGAGGTCGCCTGGCGGGCGGGCGCCGAGGGCCCGGCCGCGGTGGTCTCCACCGGCTGCACCTCCGGGCTCGACGCCGTCGGCCACGCCGCCGAGGCCGTCCGCGAGGGGTCCGCCGACATCATGATCACGGGCGCGACCGACGCCCCGATCTCGCCCATCACCGCGGCCTGCTTCGACGCCATCAAGGCCACCACGCCGCGCAACGACGACCCCGCGACCGCGTCGCGTCCGTTCGACCGCGACCGCGACGGGTTCGTCCTCGGCGAGGGCGCGGCCATGTTCGTGCTGGAGGAGCGCGAGCACGCGCTGCGCCGGGGGGCGCGCGTGTACGCCGAGGTCGCCGGGTTCGCGTCGCGCTGCAACGCCTACCACATGACCGGGCTGCGGCCCGACGGCCGCGAGATGGCCGCCGCCATCACCGCCGCCCTCGACCAGGCGCGGCTCGACCCGACCGCCGTCGACTACGTCAACGCGCACGGCTCCGGCACCAAGCAGAACGACCGCCACGAGACCGCCGCCGTGAAGACCGCCCTGGGCGAGCACGCCCGCGCCGTCCCGGTCAGCTCCCTGAAGTCCATGGTCGGCCACAGCCTCGGCGCGATCGGCTCCATCGAACTCGCCGCCTGCGCGCTCGCCATCACGCACGACACCGTGCCGCCCACCGCCAACCTGCACACGCCCGACCCCGAGTGCGACCTCGACTACGTGCCACTGGAGAGCCGCCCGTGGCGCACCGACACCGTGCTCAGCGTCGGCAGCGGCTTCGGCGGCTTCCAGAGCGCGATGGTGCTGACCGGACCGGGGGCCCGCCGATGAGCCCCGCGGCCGTGGTCACCGGCATCGGCGTGATCGCCCCCACCGGCGTGGGCACGCAGGCGTACTGGTCCACCACCCTCGCCGGCAAGAGCGGCATCGACCGCATCTCCCGCTTCGACGCCTCCCGCTACCCCGTGCGGCTCGCCGGGGAGGTCGTCGGCTTCGACCCGGCGGCCGAGCTGCCCGGCCGCCTGCTCCCGCAGACCGACCGGGTCACCCGGTTCGCGCTCGCGGCGGGCGCGTGGGCGCTCGACGACGCCGGCATCGACCCGGCCGACCTGCCCGAGTACGGCATGGGCGCGGTCACCGCCAGCGGGTCCGGCGGCTTCGAGTTCGCCCAGCACGAACTGGAGAAGCTGTGGAGCCGCGGCGCCGAGCACGTGAGCGCCTACCAGTCGTTCGCCTGGTTCTACGCGGTCAACACCGGCCAGCTCTCCATCCGGCACGGCATGCGCGGCCCCGGCGGCGTCCTGGTGACCGGGCAGGCGGGCGGGCTCGACGCGGCCGCGACGGCGCGGCGGCGGGTGCGGGGCGGCACCGGCGTCGTCGTCACGGGGGCCGCCGACGCCTCGCTGTGCCCGTGGGGCTTCACCCACCTGCTGGCGGACGGCCGGCTCAGCCGCCGCGACGACCCCAACCGCGCCTACCTGCCCTTCGACGCCGACGCCTGCGGGCACGTGGTGGGCGAGGGCGGCGCCTTCCTGGTGGTCGAGGACGCCGACCACGCGGCCCGGCGCGGCCGCCGCGGCTACGGCGAGATCGCCGGGTACGGCGCGACGTTCGACCCGCCGCCCGACTCGGGCCGCGAGCCCGGTCTGCGCCGGGCGATCGAGACCGCCCTGGCCGACGCCGGGGCCGCCCCCGAGGACGTCGACGCCGTCTTCGCCGACGGCGCCGGCCACCCCGATCCGGACCGCGCCGAGTGCGCCGCCATCACCGGGGTGCTGGGCGCGCGCGCCGACCGGGTCCCGGTCACCGCGCCGAAGGCGGCCACCGGCCGGATGTCGTGCGGCGGGTCGGCGGTCGACCTGGCGACGGCGCTGCTGGCCCTGCGGGAGGGCGTCGTGCCGCCCACGGCGAACGTCACCCGGGTGCCGGCGGAGTACGGCATCGATCTGGTGGTCGGCGCCCCGAGGCCGGCCCGCCTGGCGACGGTGCTCGTCCTCGCCCGGGGCGAGGGCGGCTTCAACTCGGCGCTGGTGCTGCGCGCACCGGCCCGCCACATGTCCACCGACGACGAGGAGCGGTAATGCGAGAGATCACCGGAACGGACCTCGGCCGGATCCTGCGCGAGTGCGCGGGCGGCCCCGAGTCCCTGGCCTGGGACGACGACGCCGTCCTCGACACGCCGTTCGAGGAGCTGGAGTACGACTCCATCGCGCTGCTGGAGGCGGTCGCGCGCATCCAGCGCGACTACGGGGTGCGGGTGGACGACGGCGCCGTCGCCGAGGCCGCCACCCCCCGCGACCTCCTGGCCCGTGTGAACCAGGCCGCCACCGAACCGGCGTAGCCGGTCCGGCGCCCGCCCGCCGGTCCCGGCGGGCGGGCGCCCGC
>NZ_BCRK01000252.1 GCF_001552555.1 Nocardiopsis trehalosi NBRC 14201
TGGGCCGGTCCCCGCCCGCGGCGGGGACCGGCCCGCCGAGCGGGGTCCGGGCGGGTCAGCCCATGTCGTAGACGCGCACGTAGTCGACCCGCATCTGCTGCGGGAACGCCGTGCCGCCGTCCGGCGGGCCGGGCCACGCCCCGCCCACGGCGACGTTGAGGATCAGGAAGAACGGGTGGTCGTACACCCACGGGTTGCCGCGGGTGTCGGCCGGGGTGAAGGTCTGGTAGGCCACGCCGTCCACCGACCAGGTGATGCTGTCGGGGGTCCAGTCGACGGCGAAGGTGTGGAAGGTGTCGGCGAAGGACCAGCCCTGCGGGTGGTGGTAGGAGCCGGTCACCGAGTTCCCGCCGGAGTAGCCGGGGCCGTGCAGGCTGCCGTGGACGGTCGCGGGCTCGTGGCCGACGTTCTCCATGATGTCGATCTCGCCGCTGTTGGGCCAGCCGACCTGGCCGAAGTCGTCTCCCAGCATCCAGAACGCCGGCCAGACGCCGCGCCCGCGCGGGATCTGGATGCGCGCCTCGAACCGGCCGTAGGCCTGGGTGAACTTGCCGGAGGTGTTCATCCGGCCCGAGGTGTACTGGCAGGGGCCGTAGTGGCACTGGTACCCGGCCGGGTTGCCCTGGCGGGCGGTGATCACCATGTTGCCGGCGCCGTCGTGCGCCAGGTTCTCGCGGGAGTCGGCGTAGTACTGGAGTTCCCCGTTGCCGCCGCCGTCGCCGTTGACCTCGATGGTCCACTTCGCCGGGTCGGGCGCGGTGCCCGCCGGGGCGTTGAACTCGTCGGACCAGACGAGCGCGGCCGCGTCGGGGGCGGGTGCGGCGGCGGCGGGCGGGGCGGCGCCGGGGGCGGCGGCGACCAGGCCGGCCGCGGCCGTCGCGGCGGCGCAGGCGAGGGCGGCGGCGCGCAGCCCGCGGCGCCGGGGGGTGCGGGGTGGTGCTGTGCTCATACTGCTGACCGATCCGGGTGTCCGCGGGCCCGCGCGCGGCCGGAGGCCGGAGCGGGGTGACACGGGCCGCCGGCACCCTTGGTGGGGGAGGCGCGGCCGGTCGACCCTCGCCCGCGCCACCGGCGCCGGAGCAGGCCGCACCCGCCGCGCGTGATGACGGATGGGGAGGAGTGCGTCACCCTTGGTAGCAGAAATCGAATGTACTTAACACCGCAAACGGCCGCAAGAGGTGCAGTGGGACTTTGTGAGAGCGCTCTCTCGCCTCGCCGGAGCACGCGGCGGCGCAACGGGCTCCGCGCCCGCCGGGCGCGCATGACACCTGTCATGCCGGACCGGTGCGGATCGCCCCTGGCCGCGGCGGTGCCCCGACCGCCACCCTGGGTGGGAGGAACGAAAGGAACCCCATGGCGATCCGCTCCCTGCTCGGTTTCCCCGGCGGCCTCCTCGCCGGCGTGGTCCTGGGCATGCTCATCGGGGTGGTCATCGACGACCTGGCCCTCGGCATCATCATCGGAAGCGGGGTCGGCGGCGTCCTCTCGGCCGTCTTCTCCACCCCCCGCCCCGACGACGACCCCCCGTCCACCTGACCCCGCCCGGCCGCCCTGGTGGGCGGGGCCGGGCGGGGCGGTGGATCACGGGGCGAGGAAGCCGGTGAGGGCGGGGACGAGGCGCCGGGGCGCCATGGCGACCGCGCCGTGGTTCAGCCCGGGAAGCACGCGGTGCTCCGCGTCGGCCAGGACGCCCACCAGGGCGCGGGCCGCGTCGTGGAACCCCTGGGGGCTCTTCCCGCCCGTGAGGACGAGCGTCGGCCCCGACACGCCGACCCACTCGGCGGGGTCCAGCGGGCGGCCCCGCTGGGTGCCGCCCATGACCGCGATGTCGTAGGGCAGCGTGCGGGCCATCGCGGTCATCTGCCGCCACGCCTTCGGCATGAGCCGCATCATGGCCACCGCGAAGGCGGGCATACCCTGAGCGGCGGTCATGAAGTACCGCACCGCCGCGTCCGGCCGCCCCTCCGCGAGGAGGGCGTCGACGCGGGCCGCGAAGCCGGCGGGCGGCGCGAAGGCGCCGTCGGCCACCGCGAACGGGGGCTCGTACAGGGCGAGCCGGTCGACCGGCGCCCCGGCGGCCGCCGCACGCAGCGCCAGCACCGCACCGGACGACCAGCCGAACAGCGACGCCGACCCGCCGACGTGCGCGATCAGCGCCGCGATGTCCTCGATCTCCCGCTCCACCGCGTAGGGCGCGGTGTCGCCGCTGGTCCCCCGGCCGCGCCGATCGTAGTTGACGACCGTGTGCCGCTCCGCCAGCAGCCCGGCCAGCCGGGCGGCGTCCGACCGGTCGGCCAGGGCCGACGCCACCAGGATCACCGGCGGGCCGTCGCCCGCCGCCTCGTAGGCGATGCGCGTCCCGTCCCGGGACTCCACCTCGCCGCGCACCGCCCCGCTCTTCGCCGCCGCACCCATGCCGTCTCCTTCCGATGTGAACCGTCGTCGCCCCTGTGACGGGGCCGGTGCGGAAAAGGAATCGGCCGGGCTCCGGCCGCGCGGCGGCGGCATCGGCGCGGCCCGCGCCGGCGGCCGTGCGGGCCGCCCGGTGCGGGCCGGAGCGTGCGGGGTCAGGCCGGGCGGGTGGCCTTGCCGTCCAGCCAGAGCGTGTCGGAGGCGTCGCGGTGCGACCCCGAGGTGCCGACGTGCTTGGCGTCGATCTTCGGCCCCTTCTTGATGACATGCACCAGCGCCATGGCGTGCCCGCGGCCGAGGCCGTAGTCGTCGGCCAGCCACGCGATGATGGTCCCGGCCTTCACCTCGGGGTCGTCGAAGCCCTTGCCCTTGGCGATGTCGACGAGTTCGCGCGGGGTGCGCCCCGTCTTGGCCTCGGCGGCGTCGAGGTAGGCCTGGAACGACATGGTCCTGCTCCTTCCGGAGAGCCCGGTCGTGGGCTCGCTCACACCGGACATCCTGCCCCGGGGGTGTGACGTTTCCCGCAGCGGGCGGATGAGGCCGTCAGGTGGTGCGCGGACGAGGCGTCAGGCGTAGCGCGCCGGGCGGACGGCGGCCATCACCGCGTCGAGCCGCGCGCCGAGGTCGGTGGCCTCGGGCGCGCTCGCCGCCCGGGAGACCGTGGCCTGGAGGCAGGCGAAGGCGGCGCCGATGACGGCGCGCAGCACCGCCTCGTCGGCCTCCTCCCCGTTCTCCGCGGCCCGCGCGAGCAGCGCCTCCAGGAGGCGCTGCTGGAGGCGGTCGGCGCGTTCGAGGTAGGCGGCCAGCAGGGTCGGGCTGCTCTTGATGAGCCGGTGCGCCAGCTGGGAGCGGCGGCGCAGTTCGCCGTCGGCGTGCCGCTCGACGACGGCGTCGAACACCCGGCGCAGGGAGTCCCACTCCGGCTCGTCGGCCGGGCGGGCGGTGAGCCGGTGGAGGAAGTCGTCGCTCTCCCGCGCGAAGTCGTCGAGGGCGGCGTCCTCCTTCGACGCGAAGTAGCGGAAGAAGGTGCGCTGGGACATGCCGACGGCGTCGGCGATCTCGTCCACGGTCGTGGCGTCGAAGCCCCGCTCGGCGAACAGGCGCGCGGCGACCTCGCCGATGCGCGCCCGCACCGCGCGCCGCGAGACCTCCCGCAATTCATTTGCGTCCGCCATGTCGCGAATGATAGCAGCTGAACGTTTTGACAGTAGCTGACACTGATGACGTACCCTGCACTGAGATATCTGGACATGTCACCCGAAGTGGGCGCCGCCATCGAGAACGCGCCCCGGGGCACCCGTGTTCCACCACCACCCGCGCCCCGCTCCGCGCACCCATCGAGAAAGGCAGCGAATGACCGTCGACCAGCCCCCCGCGCCGCAGGCCGGACCCGCACCGGGGACGGCGGACGACGCCATGCCCAGGCAGGTCAAGCTCGTGCTGGGCCTGCTCCTCGTGGCCTCCTTCGTCGTGATCCTCAACGAGACGATCATGAGCGTCGCGCTGCCGAGCCTCATGGCCGAGCTGGACGTCACGGCCGCCACCGCCCAGTGGCTGACCACCGCGTTCATGCTCACCATGGCGGTGGTGATCCCCGCCACCGGGCTGATCCTCCAGCGCTTCAGCACCCGCCAGGTGTTCATCGCCGCGATGTCGCTCTTCACCGCCGGCACGCTCCTGGCCGCACTCGCGCCCGGGTTCGGCGTCCTCGTCGCGGCCCGCGTCGTGCAGGCCGGCGGCACCGCCGTGATGCTGCCGCTGCTGACGACGACGGTGCTGAACTTCGTCCCCGCCGCGCGGCGCGGACGCACCATGGGCCTCATCACCATCGTCATCGCCGTCGCCCCGGCCGTGGGGCCGACCTTCTCCGGGTTCATCCTGTCCGCCCTCGGCTGGCGGTGGATGTTCCTGGTCGTCCTGCCGATCGCGGTGCTCAGCCTCGTCCTCGGCAGTGTGCTGGTGAAGAACATGACCACGCCCCGGGCCGTCCGCTTCGACCTGGCGTCGATCGCGCTGTCCGCTGCGGCGTTCGGCGGCCTCATCTACGGCCTGAGCAGCATCGGCGAGGCCACCCAGGGCCACACCCCGGTGCCGCCGGCGCTGCCCATCGCGGTGGGCGCCGCGTCGTTCGTGGCGTTCGTGCTGCGCCAGCTCCGCCTCCAGCGGAACGACGCCGCGCTGCTCGACCTGCGCACGTTCCGCAGCAGGCCGTTCGTGCTCGGGGTCATCGTGCTGCTGGTGTCCATGGGCGCCCTGTTCGGCACGCTGATCCTGCTGCCGATGTACCTGCAGGGCGTCCTGCGCCTGTCCACTTTGGAGACCGGCCTCGTACTGCTGCCCGGCGGGCTCACCATGGGGCTGATCGCCCCGTTCATCGGGCGGCTCTTCGACAAGGTCGGCCCGCGCCCCCTCGTCATCCCGGGGACGTTCGTCATCACCGCCGCCCTCGGCATGATGACCCTGCTCGGCACCGAGACGCCGGTGGGCATGATCGTGGGCATCCACGTGTTCCTGAGCGTCGGCCTGGGCCTGGTCATGACGCCGCTGATGACGTCGGCCCTGGGGTCGCTCGACGCGTCGCTGTACTCGCACGGCAGCGCGATCGTCAGCACGCTGCAGCAGCTCGCGGGCGCGGCCGGGACGGCGCTCTTCATCACCCTCATGTCGACGGGCACGGCGGCCGGCCTGGCCGAGGGCCTGGACCCGGTGGCGGCGCAGGCCGACGGCATCCACACGGCCTTCCTGGTGGGCGCCGCGCTCGCCCTGGTGCCGGCGGGGCTCTCCTTCCTGGTCCGCCGCCCGGCCATGACCTCCGGTCCGGCCCCGGCGGCCATGCACTGACCCTCTGCCCGGCCGCCACATGGCGGCCGGCACCGACCCAGGTGGGCGGGCCCCGGAACGACCGGGACCCGCCCACCTGCGTTTCCGGGGGCGCGGCCGGGCGGGGGCGGATGGGTCCGCCTGCTGTGCGGGTGATGTCACGCGGCGGCACGAGTGGCGTCATTTGACGTCATGAACCGACTTGACTTGACGTCAAAATGACGTCATAGTGGAGCCATGGACCTGATGACCTATGTCGACAGCCTGCGCCGCCAGCTCGTCGTCGCGGCCGACGCGGGCGGCGACGACACCCGCGCGGCCGCCGAGCGCCTGGTGGCGGCGCTGGAACCGGCCGCGCGCCTCGCCCTGCTCGACGCGCTGTCCGACGCCGCCGACGAGATCACCCGCGACCTCGCCCCCGGGTCGGTCGAGGTCCGGCTGCGCGGCGGGCGGCCCGACTTCATCGTGACGCCGCCGTCCGCCCCCGAGCCGTTCGGCGCCGCCGACGACGGCCCGGACGACGGCCCCGAACCGGAGGCCGCGCCGCTCCCGCCCGTCGCCGACGACGGCGGCACGTCCCGCATCACGCTGCGCCTGCCCGACCGCCTCAAGCCGCAGGTCGAGGACGCCGCCCGCCGCGACGGCATCTCGGTCAACGCCTGGCTCGTCCGCGCCGTGTCCGCCGCTCTCGGCGGAACCCGGCGGACCGGCCGCGGCGCGGGCCGCCAGGTCGGCCGCGGCTTCACCGGCTGGGTCCGCTGACCGACCCGCCACCCCGTCCGCGCAGTACCACCACCACGTCTCCGACCAGCGGAGACGCCCACCAGCACCATGACCTGGAGACAGCCATGCCGAAATTCGCCACCCCCGGACCCATCACCGCCGACCTCGACCTGGTCTACGGCACCGTCCAGGTCAACGCCGGCGACGGCGCCGAGACCACCGTCCGGATCCGCCCCCGCGACCCCGACAAGGAAGCCGACCTGCGCGCCGCGGAGCAGATCGAGGCCGAGTTCGCCGAAGGCCGGCTGACCGTGCGGGACACCGCCGCCGGGCTGAGCCGCATCCTGCGCAAGGGCGTCGCCGACGTCACCATCGACCTGCCGGCGGGCTCGCGCCTGGAGGGTGCCGTCCGCGACGCCGGCCTCCGCTGCACGGGCGTCCTCGGCGCCACCCGGATCACCGCCTCCAGCGGCAACATCGCCGTGGACCGGGTGGCGGGCACCGCCGACCTGACCACGTCGCACGGGTGGGTGCGGGCCGGCGAGGTCGACGGCGCCGCCGCGATCACCACCTCCACCGGCGCCGTCACCCTGGGCGCGGTGACCGGCCGGCTGCGGGTCAAGTCCGCGCACGGCGCCATCGCCGCCGATCGCGCGCTGGACAACGTCGAGGTCCGCACCGTCCACGGCGGCATCCGGATCGGCGAGGTCGTGCGCGGCCGCGCCGACCTGGAGACCTCCCACGGCGAGGTGGAGGTCGGCATCGCCGAGGGCACCGCCGCCTGGCTCGACGCCGCCTCCCGGCACGGCGCCGTGAGCAACTCCCTCGACACCGCCGAGGGCCCCGGGGCCGACGAGGAGACCGTCGAGGTGCGCGCCCGCACCGACTACGGCGACATCGTCATCCGCCGCGCCTGACTTCCACCCCCACCTCGATACGCGTCCGCGCCGCCTACGGCGGCACGG
>NZ_BCRK01000253.1 GCF_001552555.1 Nocardiopsis trehalosi NBRC 14201
AGAGGAACCCGTAGCCCGGGTGCACCGCGTCCGCGCCCGACGCCTCGGCCGCCTTCAGCACCCTCGCCGCGTCCAGGTAGGAGTCGGCGGGGGTCTCGCCCCCCAGGGCGTGCGCCTCCGTCGCGGCGCGCACGTGCGGGGCGTCGCGGTCCGGGTCGGCGTAGACGGCGACGCTGTCGAGCCCGGCGTCCCGGCACGCCCGGGCGATGCGGACCGCGATCTCCCCGCGGTTGGCGATGAGTACCCTGCGCATGGTGGTCTGACCTCTCTGCGGTTCTCGCGTGTGAAGCGGCCCGGCGCCCCCGTCGGCGCGCCCGCCGTCAGGAAGCGGGCACGCCCTCCAGGACCGGCCACCCGTGCGCGGCGGCCTCCGCGCGCATCTCGGCCTGGTCGCCGACCACCACCGGGTGCCCGACCAGCCGGAGCAGGTCCAGGTCGGAGGTGTGGTCGCCGTAGGCGTGGCAGTCGGCGGAGGGGACCCCGAGTTCGGCGATCAGCGACCGGGCGGCCTCGGCCTTGCCGTCGCCGATCATCGAGTGCAGCACCCCGCCCGTGTAGACGCCCTCGCGCTCCTCCAGCCGGGTGCACAGCACGGCGTCGGCCCCCGCGTACTCCGCGATCGGGTCCAGGCAGGCGGTGAACGACCCCGACACCAGCACGGTGTTCAGCCCGTCGGCGCGGTGCCGGCGCAGCGCCGCGAGCACGTCGCCGTGGAACAGCCCGCCCGCCGCCATGCGCTTCTCGAACCACGCCTGGCCGTGCTCGGCGACCTCCTCGGTGGCGTAGCCGGCGAACCGCCGGTAGAACAGCCGGTTGCCCTCCTTGCGCGGCAGACCGGGGGTGAGCAGCGCCTGCGCCTGGTCGCGGAGCCGGTCCTGCTCGGCCTCGCTGTGGCCCACGGCCGCGAGGAAGTAGTCGTAGAAGGCGAACATGCTCTTCAGGGTGATGAGCGTCTCGTCGACGTCGAAGAACGCGAGGGCGCGCGGGGGAGCGGGGGACATGATGCCTCCTGGGGGTGTCGGTCGGGCGGCGTGGGGGAGGGGGATCAGCCGAGCGTAAGGGTGATCTCGGCGACGGCCGCGCCGCTCTGGACGGCGGTCATCCGGTACCCGCCGCCGGTGCCGCGGGCGCAGGACAGCTCCACCGGCGCGTCCAGCTCGGCGAACTTCAGGAACGCGGCGTCCACGCCCAGCAGCGGGCGCGCCGACCCGGGGGCGAGCAGGGCGGCGAGCTGGCGCGCGGCCTCGGTGAACACCATGCCGGGCACGTGGTCGTAGGGGTGGTCGTAGAGGGTGCGGTTGCGGAACGAGCGCGGGCTGAGCACCGCCCGCACGCCGTCGCCGGCGTGCTCGGCGCCGTCGACGACGACGTTGACCGGGACGCGGCGGTGCACCGCGGCCGGGTCGACCGGCGGGCCCGCCGGCTCGGCCGGCAGGGTGAACGCGGTCGGCAGGCCGGCGGGGCCCCGCTGCATCGCCCGCAGCGCCCGGTACTGGTCGCCGGGGGTGCAGGCGACGTCCATGGTGACCCGCCCGAACGGGCGGCCGTCCAGCCGCAGCTCCAGGGCGAACACCAGGCGGCGCAGCCGGCCGCCGCGGCGGCGCCGGTCGGTGACCTCGCCGTCGATGTAGAGCCGGCCGGGGCGCTCCCCGATCGCCAGCGCGCCCGGGTCGCGCACCTCCAGGGTCCACGCCGTGACCATGAACGCGGTCGCGTCCGGCAGGTCCTGGTGGACGTGGCAGGCGTGGGTGACGGCGTGCCGGCAGCTCTCCAGCACCAGCAGCGGGTCGTAGGCGTCGGGCAGGCCGGTGTGGTCGCCGAAGTAGTGGTGGGCCGGGGGCAGCTGGGCGGCCGCGGCGAACCGGGTCTCGTCGACGGCGCGCGAGTCGGTCAGGAAGACCTCGGCCACCGCCCACCGGTGCACGATCGCGCGCGAGACGGTGCGGTCGTAGTCCAGGTCGAGCATCGGCGCGGGTCCGCCGGTCGCCTCGGCCGCGCCCGGCCGGGTGAGGATCTCCATCGTCGTCTCCCATCGGTACTCGTCAGAGGGCCCGCCGCGTGACCCCGGGGGGTGCGGCGGGCGGTGCGCCGCCGGGCGCCCGCGGCCGGGGCCGCCCTGGGCGGCCCCGGCGGAACGGGGGTCAGCCCCGCAGCACGACCAGGCACCCCGCCTGGCCGTCGGGGCCGAGCGCGGTGACCAGGCCGACGCGCTCCCCGGGGGCGCCCCCGCGCCACCGGGCGAGCAGTCCGGCCAGTTGCAGGGACGCCGAGGCGCTGTGGGTCTCGCCGAGCACCGGCTGCACGCGCAGCCGCTCGGGGCCGGCGCCCTCGAACACCTCGCGCAGCGCCCGCTCCTCGGCGGCCGACCAGCCGCGGCGCGCCGCGCCGCCGACCGCCACCACGCCGACGTCGGCGGGGTCGACCTCGCCGGCCTTGAGGGCGTCGCGCACGGCCTCGGCGAGCCGCCGGCCCACGCCGGAGGGGCCGTCGGCCGGGTCGGCGAAACCGAGTTCGCAGGCGAGCAGGCGGGCGAGCGGCCGTTCGGCGCCGCGCCGCAGCAGGGCGATGGCGCCGCCCTCGCCCACCCCGTTGCCGGGCAGCAGCCCGGCGGTGCGCTCCCACGCCCACGCGGTCTGCGCGCTCAGCTCCTCCACGCCGCCCGCCAGGATGAGGTCGGCGTGGTCGTTGAGCAGGCTGTTGCGCGCGTAGCGCAGCGCCGCCAGCCCGGCCACCGGCCCGCCCGCCAGGGTGGCGTTCACCCCGGTGATGCCGAACCGGATCGCGGTCTGCCCGGCCGCCGCGTTCATCAGCGTGCCCGGGAAGTGCGACGGGTTGACCATGTAGGGCCGCTCCTGGACGAAGGTGTCCCGGGTGAACTCGGCCCACCGGCGCACGCTCCCGGCGCCCGTGCCGAGCACGATGCCGGTGCGCGGCCGCTCCTCGTCGGTCAGCGGGCGGTCCAGCAGCTCCAGCGCCTGCCCGCACGCCACCATGGCGAGCTGGTCGGTGCGGCTGAGCCGGCTCAGGCCGCGCTTGCCGAGCCGCTCGGCGGGCCGGAAGTCGGTGACGGCGCGCGCCCCCGACCCCGGGAACGCCTCGCCGCCCGGCGCGTCCGGGCCCTCGGGGGCCGCGGGCGGGGCGGCCGCGCCCCGGCCCAGGGCCTCGGCCAGCGCGTCCAGGCCCACCCCGGCGGGGCTCACGACCCCGCAGCCAACGACGTCGATCGCGGTGACGCTCATGCGGACACCCTTCCGAAGACGGTGATGGCGTTGTTGCCACCGAAGGCGAACCCGTGGTTCTGCACCACGCGCGGGGACGCGTCTCGCCCGGTGCCGGGGACGCAGTCGACGTCGTCGCCGATCTCGGGGTCCACCCGGCGCAGCGTCGCGCTGGGCGGCAGGAACCCGTCGTGGATGGCCGCGCAGCACACCAGCGCGCCGAACCCGGCGGCCGCGCCCATCGTGTGCCCCAGCATCGACTTGATCGAGCTGACGGGCGGCAGCCGGTCGCCGAAGACCTCGCGCAGCGCGGCGACCTCGGTGGTGTCGTTGGCCTGCGTGCCGGTGCCGTGCGCGCACACGTAGTCGACGTCGTCCGCCTTGATGCCGGCGCTGCGGTGCGCCCGGCGGATGGACTCGGCGATCGACGGGGCGTGCGGGTTGGTCATCTGCTTGGCGTCGCAGGTGATGCCGTAGCCCAGCACCTCGGCGTAGATCCGCGCGCCGCGCGCGACGGCCGCGTCGAGCGGCTCCAGCAGCAGCGCCACGCCGCCCTCGGCGGTGACGATGCCGTCCCGGTCGGCGTCGAAGGGCCGCGGCACGGTCTCGGCCAGGGCGCCCAGCCGGTGGAACCCGGCGTGGATGGTCCGGTTGGAGGCGTCGGCGCCCCCGGCCACCCACGCGTCGGCCTCGCCGCTGCGCACCTGGTCGAAGCCGTAGCCGATGGAGTAGTTGCTGGCGGCGCAGGCGGTGCCGACGGTCTGGGCCTCGCCGGTGAGGCCGAGTTCGGCGTTGGCGGCGGCGGCCACCCGGCCGCCGTCGGCCTGCCCGATCTGGGCGGGGTCGAGGGCGTCCAGGCCCTGCTCGACCCACTGCCGGGACAGCCGCACCAGGACGGCCGACTCCCCGTTGGTGCCGAAGCTGCTGCCGGCCCGCATGGCCGACAGCTCGTCGGGGTCGATGCCGGAGTCGGTGACGGCCAGGCGCGCCGCCGCGGCGGCGAACCGGCCGCTCTCGCCCCACTTGTCGGGGTCGATGCGCCGCAGGTGCTCCTCGGGCCGGAAGCCGCGCACCTCGCCGGCCCGCTGGTGGGTGAAGCCGGAGGCGTCGAACGCCTCGATGGGGCTGATGCCGCTGCGCCCCTCGCGGATCGCCGCGGTGAGCGGCCGGGCACCGATGCCCAGGCTGCTCACCGCTCCGAGTCCGGTGACGACGACGCGGCGTCCCGGCCGTTCAGACACCCGTGACCTCCTGGACGGCGTGCTCGGCGGCGATCGCGTAGGCGGTGGGCAGGTCGTCCAGGTCGGTCAGCCGGTCCTGCGGGACGACGATGCCCAGGTCCCGCTCGAAACGCGAGAAAATCTCGATGCTCATGATCGAATCTGCTTCGAAGTCCTCGCTGAAACTGCTCTCCTCGGTGATGGCGTCGGCGTCGACTTCGAGCACATCGGCGATGATCGCGCGGACCTTGTCGCGCAGTTCGGCGGAGAGCGTGATCTCGGTCATACTGAAACCCCATCTTTCCCGGTCGCCCGGCGGGCGAACGCGTGTCGTGCGTGTTCGGAACCGATCCAATCCCGCCGGGGCCGCCGCCACAAGGCGTCCAAAGTGACATGCCGGGTGCCCCGGAAGCGGAATACGAATTGCGTTCCGCCGCGCCGGGGCGGTGCGTCGCCGCCGATTTCGTCCAACTTTTATCGGCGCTTCATCGCGGCGCCCCATGCTCACCTCGCGGTCCCGGGCGGACCGCCGAGCCCGGCCGTACCAAGGAGGCGCTGTGAGGTTCGACCACCCGGTGGGGATCGCGGCCGCCGCCGCGTGGCTGCCCCCAGGCCGCTCGTCCGCCGAGGACGCGGTGGCGCGGCGCGCCATCCGCGCCGCCCAGGCGCGCGAGCTGGCGCACCCCTCGCTGCCCGACGCGGGCGAGGTCGGGGCGCCCGACATGGCGGTCAACGCCGCGGTCGAGGCGCTGCGCATGGCCGGCGCCGACGCCGCCGACGTCGGCTCGGTCTTCCACGCCTGGATGTACTACCAGGGGCACGACCTGTGGTCGCCGGCGCACTACATCGCCGGGCGGATCGGCGCGTCCGCCGCGCTGCCCGTCGGTATCCAGCAGGTGTGCAACGGCGGCTCCACAGCGGTGGAGCTGGCCGCGGTGCGGCTGGCCGCCGCCGACGGCAAGGACTACGCCCTGGTGACCACCGCCGACCGGTTCGGCGGCCCCGGGTTCGACCGGTGGACGGCCGACTACGGGGTGGCCTACGGCGACGCGGGCACCGCCCTGCTGCTGCACGCCCCCGGCGAGACCCCCGACCCGCTGCTGCTGCACGCCGTCGCGACCGTCGCCGTGCCGGAGCTGGAGGCGATGCACCGGGGCGACGACCCGTTCGGCGCCGCCGCCCGCACCCACCGCGACACCGTCGACATGCGCGCCACCAAGCGCGCCTACCTGCGCCGGCACGGCCGCGACGGGTTCGCCGCGACCAACGAGCGGTGCGTCCGCGAGGTCGCCACCGAGGCGCTGCGCGAGGCCGGGCTGCGCCCCGGCGACCCCCGCGTGCGGTGCGCCGTGCTGCCCCGGTTCGGCGCCCGCACGCTGGCGGACTCCTGGCGGCCGATCCTCGCCGAGGTCGTGGGCGCCGAGCTGATCGACCCCGGCCGGGGCACCGGCCACCTGGGCGCGGGCGACGCGGTGGCCGGCGTGGCCGACCTGCTGCGCCGCGGCACCCTGGCCCCCGGCGAGTACGCGCTGGTGTTCAGCGCCGGCGCCGGGTTCACCTGGTCGTGCCTGGTGGTCCAGGCCGCCGGATAGTCCGGCCGCGCGCCGCCCGCGGACCCACGGCGGCGTCAGCACCCCGATCCGATCGAGGAGGGCACCACATGTCCCGTTCCGTGTTCGTCACCGGCGGCAACCGCGGTATCGGCCTGGCCGTCGCCGAGGCGCTGGCCGCCGACGGCGACCGCGTCGCCGTGGGCTACCGCTCCGGTGAGCCGCCCGAGGGGTTCCTCGGCGTCCACTGCGAGGTCACCGACACCGGGTCGGTCAACGCCGCCTTCGACCTGATCGCCAAGGAGCAGGGGCCGGTGGAGGTGCTGGTGGCCAACGCCGGCATCACCCGCGACACGCTCATGCTGCGGATGGACGACGCGACCTTCGACGAGGTGGTGGAGACCAACCTGCGGGGCGTGTTCCGCACGGTGCGCGCGGCGGCCGGGGGCATGCTGGCCGCGCGCCGCGGCCGCATCGTGCTGCTGTCGTCGGCGCTCGGCTTCCTCGGGTCGCCCGGGCAGACCAACTACGCCGCCACCAAGACCGGGCTGCTCGGGCTGGCGCGGTCGCTGGCCTGGGAGATGGGGTCGCGGGGGATCACCGTCAACCTGGTGGCCCCCGGCATCATCGACACCGACATGACCCGCTCGCTCACCGAGCGCCGGATGGACGGCGTCATGAAGATGACCCCCCTGGGGCGTCCGGGGACGCCCCAGGAGGTGGCCGCGGCGGTCCGCTTCCTCGCCAGCGAGGAGGCGTCCTACATCACGGGCGCGGTGCTGCCCGTGGGCGGCGGTATCGGTATGGGTGTGTGAGCGGGGCCGGGCGTGCCGGGTCTGGGTCGTGTTTTTTGAATCATTCCGGG
>NZ_BCRK01000254.1 GCF_001552555.1 Nocardiopsis trehalosi NBRC 14201
CCGCCGCTCCCGGGCCCCCGGCGGGCCGACCGCTCGCCGGGGCACCCGCCGGGCACGTCCCGGCGGGTGCCGGACGGTCAGCAGGGCCGGCCGAAGTCCATGGTCAGCTCGGTGATCACCCAGCCACCGGCGGGCCCGCGTTCGGCGCGCACGGTGACCGGCACGCGGCCGGGCCGGTTGGGGTCCTTGGCCGACGCGCCGGTGCGCTCGTCCACGACGTCGACCCCCGTGGTGTCCCAGCAGTCGACCAGCGTCGCGGTCGGGGGGTCGCCCGCCAGGGCGGTGACCTCCGGGTCGGAGACCGCCGAGCCCTTGTGGACGACGCCCTCACCCTCGTAGTAGGCGAACTGCTCCAGCATGCTCTCCAGGAGCGGGGCGTCGACCAGGGGGGCGAGTTCGGCCTCGGCGTCCTCGGCGCTCCGCTCGCCGGCCAGCACGTCGGACTGCACGGCGCGGACGCGGTCGTAGGTGGCGACGACCGCCGCGGCCGCCGCCGGATCGACCGCGGCCGTGGCGGTGGCGCGGGTGTCGGCGGGCGCGTTCCGCTCGGCCTCGCTCGGGGCGCACGCGGCGGCCAGGACCGCGACGGCGCAAAGGAGGACGCGGGGCTGCCCTCCGCGCACACGGGGGCGGTCCGGCGGTCTCGCCATGCGGGCCTCCCCCTCGTCGGCGCGCCTCCCGCTGCGGACGGGATCGGGGCGGGCGGCGCGGAGCGGTGGACGGACCGGGCTCCGGGGCCGCCCCCGCATGTGTGATATCACCCTGTGTGCGCGGTCTCCAAGCGGGGCGTGACCGCTTGGGCCGTTCTTGGGGGAACGCGGCCCCGGCGCCGACCGGCCGCCCGCGGGCCCGCCCGCCGCCATCGGACGTCCACCCGGTGTTCGGTGAACGTCCGATTCCCGATCGCGGCCCGGTCCTACAGTGGCGCCCCATGGACATCGTCAACGCCGCCACGTTCTCCTCCATGGCCTTCAGCGCCGTGCTCGTCATGGGCACGGCCAACCGCGGCAAGATGCGCAGGATCCGGGACAACCTGCACGCGGTCGGCCGCGAGGTGGGCCGGCAGAGCCGGAAGTCCGACCGGGAGGCCACGGAGGCGCGGGCCGATCGCGCGGAGATCAAGGACCGGCTGGACCGCATCGAGCGGACCCACACCGTGGCCCAGGCGGCGCGCGCCGCGCAGGGACCCGCCCGGCACACCCTGCGCGCCGACCGGCTGCGCGCCGCCCGGCAGGCCCCCCGCCCCGACCGCAACGGGCGATCGGCCTGATGCGGGGGCCGGCGCGGCCGGGCAGCGGCCGCGTCCTCGGGGCGGCCGGTCGATCCGTCGGCACGTCGACCCGTCGACACGCGGCGGCACCGGGCCCCATGCGCATCAGGGGCTATCGCCGGCCGGGCCGCCGTAGTACAACGGCGGCATGAGACGCGCCGCTCCGGTCATGGTCGCCGCCGGGGCGCTCCTGGTGCTCGTCGCGGGGTGCGCCGAGGAGGCCGACCCCTGCGACGACACCCCTGAACTCGACCAGGTCGAGGGCGAGGCGCTGCCCGTCGAGGTGCCGCCGAGCGACGTGCTCCCCGGTCCCGACCCCGAGGCGGTCGCGTCCGCCGTCCCCGCGCTCGACGGGTTCCCCTCCGTCACCGAGCAGGTGATCGTCAACGTGCGCCGCGAGACGCTGGAGATGGCCGGGCGGATCGGTGGACTCGACGCCGGCCGGTGCGACGACGTCGTGGGCCGCGGTATCGGCTCGGTGACCCGGTGCACCGTCACCTACGAGGGGGTGGAGGTGGTGTGGGCGGTGGAGGTCACCGGCACGCCGCCGGGCATGTTCGGCGGCACCGACGTGGAGTACGCGACCCGGTTGGAGTCGGGGGTGCTCACCGCCGGCAAGGTCTACGAGCAGCTGGCCTGGAACACGCAGACCCGGCTCAACGGGCTGTCGGCGCGGTGCGAGGAACTGCCCGGCCTCTTCCCCGCCGTCCCCGGCGAGGACACCGGCCACCGCTGCCAGGACGTGCACTACTCCTGCACCGACGGCGTGGAGACCTACCGGTGGGAGCCGATGAGTGTCGGCGTCGACGAGGAGGGCTTCGTGGAGTTCGGGGTTCCGGGCGACTGACCCCGGCCCAGGCGGGTCGGTCTAGTCGACGCGGCCGGGCGGGCCCGCCGCGTCGCGGGCGGCGGCGTGCCGGAGGGCGAGCGCCACGCCCACCGGGGGCAGCACCGTCGCGGGCAGCAGGGCCAGGGCCACCGCGACCGGGACGGCCGCCGCGAACGCCCCGCTGGTGTACACGTTGCCGCCGCTGAGCAGGGACATGGCCTCCCCCGCCGGGCGGGCGAGGGGTGCCGCCGCGAGCCGCAGCAGGGCCGCCGCCGCGACGGCGGCCGCCGTTGCCGCCGCCCAGGCGCCGAGGAGCCGCCCCTGCCCGCTGCGCGTCAGCCGCCAGGAGCGGCGCAGCGCCCGCCCCGCCGGCGCGCCCTCGGCGACCACCACCGATGCGGCCAGGGAGAACCGGGCGTAGAGGTAGGGGCCGACGCACGCCGCGGCGAGCGGCAGGCCCAGCCCCACGACCCAGTCCACCGCCCGGTAGCCGGTGAAGGGCGATTGCGGGCGGTCGATCCCGGGGATCAGGCCGCCGTCGGCCAGGTCGTCGAACAGGGCGACGCCCAGCAGCGCGGTCACCGCGACGCCCGCCACGGTGGGCGCCTGCGCGGCGACGGCGCGGAGCGCGTGCGGCCGGGTGCGGCGCCACAGTGCGGCGGCGCCCAGGGGGCCGCCCCCGTCGCGGAGGTGGCGGACGGCGGCGGCCGACGCCGCCAGGTACAGGCCGAGCAGGACGGTCGCGAGCAGGAGCAGCAGGAGGACGGCCAGGGCGCCGGCCCCGAAGAGCGCGACCTCGGCGTCGCCCGTGTTGGAGAACGGGGGCTCCTCCCGCTTCCTGTTCCCCGCGACCAGCACCCGCAGGTGCTCGAAGGGACCCCAGGCGAGCGCGAACCCGAGCGCGGTGACCGCCGCGACGGCCGCGCAGGTCGGCGCGGTCAGGGCGAGGGCCAGGCCGTACAGCGGGCGCCGGAGGCGGCGGAGCGCCGCCGCCGTCCCGGGCGCGCGGCCCGGCGGGGCGCCCGGGCCCGGGGCCCGTCCGGGGCCGGACGCGTCCGGCCCCCCGTTCCCGCCGCCGTTCCCGCTCGCGCTCTCTGCCACAGCCGACCTCCTCGCGCCCCCACCGTAGTGGCCGGGCGGCGCGCGCCGCCCGGCGCGCTCCCGGCGGCCGGGGTCACCGGTCGGGCGGGGCGTCCAGCCAGCGGCCGACGAGGTCGGTGACGATGGCGCCGCCCTCGTCGCTCAGGTGGATGTGGTCGACGTAGAGGCCGAGCCCGTTGCCCCGGGCGACGTCGTCCCAGCTCCGGCCGAGCAGGTAGTGCTCGGCGGACGCCAGGTAGGCGGTGCCGAAGCCGAACCCGAAGGCGGGCCCCGCGCCGGACTCCGCGAGCCGCTCGGCGAACCGCTCGTTGACGGGCAGGTAGTCGGCCCCGGCGTGCTCGGCGGCCGCCCGGACCGCGGCGTTGTACGCGGGGAGCCGGCGGTTGACGTCGGCCCCGGGGTCCTCTCCCAGAGGGGGCAGCGAGACCAGGGCCACCCGGGCGGAGGTCCGTTCGGTGACGCGGGCGGTGATGGCGTCGAGGTGGGCGCGGTAGTCCTCGACCGGGACGCCGTCGCGGACGTCGTTGGTGCCGATGAGCAGGACGACGGCGTCCGGGTCGCACGCGACGACGTCGTCGTCCACGCGGCCGAGGAGGCCCGCGCTGGTGTCGCCGTTGATCCCGGCGTTGACGATGACGCGGCCGTCGGGTCCGGGCCGTTCACGCAGGTCGGCGACCCAGTCGTGGCCGAGCGTGCCCCGGGTCATGCTGGCGCCCGCGGCCACCACGACGGGGCCGCCGCCGTCCGGGCGGCCCTCGGCGCAGGCGTCGGCCGGGGCCGCGGCGACCGGGCGGAGGAACGCCGCGTAGCCGGGTACGGCGGCGGCGCCCAGGGCGGCGAGCAGGAGCGCGGTCAGGGCGGCGGCGGTCCGCCGCCGGGCGGGGGAGGCGGCCATGGTCAGTACCCCACCGCCACGGAGCGGCCGATGGTGGCCGGGTCGGCCAGGGCGGCGAGGACCGCGTGGGCGAGGTCGGTGCGGCCGATGGTGACGCCGCCGCGGACGTTGCGGTCGAGCGCGGTGCGGTAGGGGCGGGGGCCCGCGCCGGTGAGCCGGGGCGGGCGCATGAGCGTCCAGTCCAGGCCGCTGGCGCGCACGGCCGCCTCGGCGCGGGCGAAGTCGGCGAACCCGGCCCGCAGGTACCGCCGCAGCAGGGGCTTGACGAGGCGGGTGAACGGTCCGTCGCCGTCGTCCACGACGTGCCCGCTCGCGGTGACGACGACCAGCCGCCGGGTCCCGGCGGTCCGCATCACGGTGGCGATCGCGTGCGCCCCGTCGGCGCACACGGTCGTGGCGGCCCGGCCGTTCGGGCCCAGTGCCGAGACGACGGCGTCGCGGCCGGCCACCGCCTCGGTGATGGCGCGGGGGTCCAGGGCGTCGGCGGTCACGGTGGTGAGCCCCGGACGGTCGGCCTGCCGCAGCCGGGCGGGGTCGCGGACGACCGCGGTGACGTCGTGGCCGGATTCCAGCGCCCGGTCGACGACGAGCCCGCCCGTCCGGCCGGTGGCGCCGAAGACGGTGATGCGCATGGCGGTTCCTCCAGATCACTCGGGGGTTAGTGAACACTAGCCCCCGAGCATGGGCTAGTGTTCACTAACTGTCAAGCGGGAGACGGAGACGGAGGGCTGCGGTGAAGGCCACACGCGAGCGGATCCTCGACGCGGCGTCGGACATCCTGCGCACCCGCGGCGTCGTGCACGCCACGACGAAGGAGATCGCGCAGGCGACGGGGGTCTCCGAGCCCACGCTGTACAAGTACTTCGGCGACAAGGAGCGGCTGCTGCTCGCCGTCCTCCGGGAGCGCGTCCCCGGCCTGTCCGGGGCCGCCGTCCGCCCGGGCGAGGGCGACGTCGAGGAGAACCTGGCCGAACTCGCCCACGCGGCGATCGGCTTCTACCAGCGCACCTTCCCGATGATGGGAGCCCTCCTGGCGGACCCGCGGCGCATGGCGGCCCACCGCGAGGCCATGGAGCGCCACGGCGGCGGCCCCGACAAGGCGGTCGCCGGGTTCGCCGCCTACCTGCGGGCCGAGCAGGGCCTGGGCCGCGTCGCCGCCGACGCCGACCCGGCGGCGGCCGCCGCCCTTCTCCTCGGCGCGTGCTTCCAGGAGGCGTTCCTGCGCTACTACGCCGAGGGCCCCGACGCCGCCCCCGCCCCCCGCTCCCGCGCCACCGACCTCGCCCGCGCGGTCGTCCGCCCGCTGCGCTGACCGCCCGCTGCGCTGACCGCCCGCTGCGCTGACCGCCCGCTGCGCTGAGCGGCCGCGGCGCGTCCGGCTCCCCGGCGCCGGCGGCCGCTCGACGGCGGCCCGGTGACCAGGGGCGCTTCCGGTCGGGAGCCTCCAGTCGGGGCAAAGGTCCGGCCACGTTCGCGGCGGCCGGATCTGCCCCGCCGCCGGCGCGGGCAGCCGGTCCGGGGTCCGCCGCCTCCGCCTCGGAGGCCGGGCGGACGGCGCCGGGTGGGCCCGCCGCCCGGGCATCCGCGACAGGAGGCAGACCATGCCCTACGTGACCACCCGCGACGGTGTCGACGTCTACTACGAGGACTGGGGCGAGGGCCGCCCGGTCGTGTTCGTCCACGGCTGGCCGCTCAACGGCGACGCGTGGCAGGACCAGATGAAGGTGGTCGCCGACAACGGCTTCCGCGGCATCGCCCACGACCGGAGGGGGCACGGCCGGTCCGGCCGGCCCTGGACCGGCTACGACTTCGACACCTTCGCCGACGACCTGAACGACCTGCTGACCCACCTCGACGTGCGGGACGCCGCCCTGGTGGCGCACTCCATGGGCGGGGGCGAGCTGGCGCGCTACATCGGCCGCCACGGCACCGGCCGGGTGGGCCGGGCCGTCCTCCTCTCCGCGGTCCCGCCGATCATGGTCCGGTCGGAGTCCAACCCCGAAGGGGTGCCCGAGGACGTGCTCACCGGCATCAAGGACGGCATCATCGCGGAGCGGTCCCAGTTCTGGAAGGACACCGCCGAGGGCTTCTTCGGCGCGAACCGGCCCGGGAACAAGGTCACCCAGGGCAACAGGGACGCCTTCTGGTTCATGGCCATGCACCAGTGCGTCGAGGCCGGGGTCCGCTGCGTCGACGCGTTCGGCTACACCGACTTCACCGACGACCTGCGGCGCTTCGACGTGCCCACGCTGATCGTGCACGGCGACGACGACCAGGTGGTGCCCATCGACGCCACGGCCCGCAAGTCCGCCCGCATCATCCCGGACGCCACCCTGAAGGTCTACGAGGGCGGCTCCCACGGCATCGCCCTGGTCCCGGGCGACAAGGAGCGCTTCAACCGCGACCTCCTGGAGTTCCTCAAGGCCTGACCGGTGCCCGCGCCGTCGCGGTGCCGAGGCCGTCGGCCTCCGTGACGGCGCCCACCCGTATCGGCTCTACCGCCTGCACGCGCGCCCGGCGGGGGCGGGATGGGGTGGGTGTTCCTCGGCCGTTCCCGGGGGCGGCCACAGGACCGCGGTCGGAGCAATGCGCGTGCCCAAGCGGCACACCGAAGCGTCATAGCGATGTCAGCGCCCTTCGGCGTTGCACTCCGTTCCTCCGGGAGTTCCGGCAGAGCTGACCATGCCTCGGAGCGCGCGCCGTCCGGGCGTGCGGTGGTGCCCGG
>NZ_BCRK01000255.1 GCF_001552555.1 Nocardiopsis trehalosi NBRC 14201
GGGTGTCCGGCGGCGGGTGCGGCGGGGAGGTGCCCGCGCGCGCCCGCGTCCACTACTGTGTGCGTCATACACAGTTTATGGAGGGGGTCGGGATGGGCGGAACCGTGGTGCGGGCGTTCACCGAGGCGGACCGGGCGGGGCTGCGCGAGCTGTTCGCCCGGGTGGGGGAGGGGTCGCCGTCGGGGGAGCTGTGGGGGCACCCGGAGTCGGAGGCCGCCGTCTACCTGACCCCCTACATGGACCTGGAGCCGGAGTCGCTGTTCGTCGCGGAGGTCGACGGCGCCCTGGCCGGCTACCTCACCGGCTGCGTCGACGGCGCCCGCCTGCCGAGCGAGAGCGAGCGCATGGACCGCGCCATCCGCGAGCACCGGCTGGTCCTGCGCCCCCGGCCCGCCGCGTTCTTCGCCCGCGCCCTCGCCGACCAGGTCGGCGCCGCCCTGCTGCGGCGCCCCACGGCCGGGGAGGTCACCGACCCGCGCTGGCCCGCCCACCTGCACATCAACCTCGCCCCGGCCGCGCGGGGCCGGGGGGTCGGCGCCGCGCTGATGGAGCTGTGGTCCGCCCGCCTCCGGGAGGCCGGCGCTCCGGGGTGCCACCTGCAGACCCTGGTCGAGAACACCGGCGCCGTCCGCTTCTTCACCCGCATGGGCTTCACCCCGCACGGCCCCACCCCGCTGGTCCCCGGCATCCGCCACCGGGGCCGCCGCCTCCACCAGCAGACCATGGTGCGCGCCTGCTGACCGCCGGCCCGGGCGCGCCGTGGATGTCCGGTTCGGGGGAGTCCGCCGGGGTAGCTGCGTGCGGAAGCGACGCGAGAGCCCGAGGAGACACATGACGACGGCGCCCCACCGCCCCGCCGACGCGGCCCCCCGGCCGCGTCCCGCCACCGTGCCCGACACGGCGCGCATCGCCGCGGGCGTCCTGGCGCCGCTCATCGCCCAAGGGGTCCTGGTCCGCCGCCCGACCGCCGTCGCCCTGGCCGAACGGCTCGGCGCCGACCGGCGCGCCGTCCGCCTGCTCCAGCGGGTCCGCGACCGCTACGGGGCCCGCGTCCTGCCGCTGCGCATCCCCGGCCGCTCCCTCGCCCTCGTCCTGACGGCGGACGACGCCCGGCGCGTCCTCGCCGACACCCCCGACCCCTTCGCCACCGACAACCGGGAGAAGACCGGCGCGCTCGCCCACTTCCAGCCGGACGGCGTCCTCATCTCGCACGGCCCGCAGCGGACCGAGCGCCGCGCCTTCAACGAGGCCGCCCTGGAGACCGACCGCCCCCTCCACGACCTCGCCGGGGACTTCACCACCGCCGTCCGCGCGGAGGCCGTCCCCCTCGCCGCCGACGCCGCCGCCACCGGCCACCTCACCTGGGACGCGTTCCTGCCCGCCTGGTGGCGCGCGGTCCGCCGCGCCTTCCTCGGCGCCGGCGCCCGCGACGACGACCACCTCACCGACCTGCTCACCCGGCTCCGCGCCGACGGCAACTGGTCCTACCTGCACCCCCGCCGCGCCACCGTCCGCCGCGCGTTCACCCGCCGCCTGGCCGACCACCTCGACCGGGCCGAACCCGGCAGCCTCGCCGCGCACGCCGCCGCGCTGCCCACCACGCCCGACACCCGCCCCGCCGACCAGTTCGCACACTGGCTGTTCGCGTCCGAACCCGCCGGCATGGCCGCCTACCGGGCCCTCGCCCTGCTCGCCGCCCACCCCGAGCAGGCCGAGCGCGCCCGCGCCGAGATCGCCGGGGCCGACCCCGCCGCACCGCACACGTACCCGTTCCTGCGCGCCACCGTCGTCCTGGAGTCGGTGCGGCTGTGGCCCACCACGCCCGTGATCCTGCGCGACACCACCGCACCCACCACCTGGGACGGGACCGAGCTGCCCGCCGGGACGGCCCTCGCCGTCCTGCCGTCGTTCCTGCAGCGCGACGACACCGTGCTGCCCTACGCCGACCGGTTCGCCCCCGGGGTGTGGCTCGACGGCAGCGGCGACGCCTCCCCGTCGCTCCTCCCGTTCAGCGCCGGCCCGGCCCGCTGCCCCGGGCGCGACGTCGTCCTCCAGCTCACCACCGCCCTGCTGGCGGACGCCGATGTCGGCATCGTGCCCCCGTCCCCGCTGCGCCCCGACCGACCCCTGCCCAACACGCTCGACCACTTCCACCTGCGCTTCGCGGTCGTCCCCCGCGCCTGACCCCCCGGACGAGGAGGATCGGTGTCCCTGCCCATCGAGGACTACGCGCTCATCGGCGACACGCAGACCGCCGCCCTGGTGAGCACCCGCGGCTCGATCGACTGGCTCTGCCTGCCCCGCTTCGACTCCGGGGCGTGCTTCGCCGCGCTGCTCGGCGACGAGGACAACGGGTGCTGGACGATGGCCCCCGCCGGCCCCCACCGCACCACCCGCCGCTCCTACCGCGGCAACACCCTCATCCTGGAGACCGAGTTCACCACCGACGACGGGTGCGTGCGCGTCGTCGACTTCATGCCCCTCCGCAACGAGCACCCCGACCTGGTGCGGCGCGTCGAAGGCGTGCGCGGCCGGGTGCGGATGCGCAGCCGGCTCACCGTCCGCTTCGACTACGGCGACGTCATCCCGTGGCTGCGCCGCGACGGGCGCCGCCTCTGCCTGGCCGCCGGGCCCGACATCGTCCTCGTCGACGCCGACGTGGACTTCGACTGCGCCGCGCCGTCGCGGCCGCTCGCCGAGTTCGACGTCGCCGAGGGCGACACCGTCGACTTCCACCTGGCGTGCCTGCGCCCCCGCGAACCCGAACCCGAGCCGGTCGACGTCGACCGCCTGCTGTCCGCCACCGAGCGGTGGTGGCGCGAATGGGCCGACCCGTGCCGCTACCAGGGGCCGCACCGCGACGCGGTCGTGCGCTCGCTCATCACCCTCAAGGCCCTCACCTACGAGCCGAGCGGGGGTATCGTCGCGGCCCCCACCACCTCGCTGCCGGAGCAGATCGGCGGCGTCCGCAACTGGGACTACCGCTACTGCTGGATCCGCGACGCCACCCTCAGCCTGCTGTCGCTGCTGAAGGCCGGCTACGAGGACGAGGCGAAGGCGTGGCGCGAATGGCTGGTGCGCGCCGTCGCGGGCGACCCGGCGCAGATGCGGCTCATGTACGGCATCGAGGGGGAGCGCCGCCTGGAGGAGGTCGAACTGGACTGGCTGGCGGGCTACGACGGCTCCCGGCCGGTACGGGTCGGCAACCACGCGGCGTCGCAGTGGCAGCTCGACGTGTACGGCGAACTCATGGACGCCCTCCACCAGGCGCGGAGCGAGGGCATCCCGCCCGACGACGCCGCCTGGCAGGTGCAGCGGACGCTCATGGACTTCCTGGAGTCGGGGTGGCGGGAGCCCGACAACGGCATCTGGGAGATGCGCGGCCCGCCCCGCCACTTCACCCACTCCAAGGTGATGGCGTGGACGGCGGCCGACCGCGCGGTGAAGGCGGTCGAGCGGTTCGGCCAGGACGGTCCGGCCGACCGCTGGCGGCGGCTGCGCCGCGAGATCGCCGACGACGTGCTCACCCGCGGCTACGACGCCGAACGGGGCGCCTTCACCCAGTCCTACGGGTCCCAGCTGCTCGACGCGTCACTGCTGATGATCCCCTATGTCGGGTTCCTGCCCGCCACCGACGAGCGGATGCGCGGCACCGTCGCCGCCATCGAGCGCGAACTGTGCACCGACGGGTTCGTGCTGCGCTACTCGATGGGGGAGGACAGCGAGGAGGTCGACGGGCTGCCTACGGGCGAGGGCGCGTTCCTGCCGTGCAGCTTCTGGCTGGCCGACAACTACGTGCAGCAGGGGCGGGTGGAGGAGGGGCGCGCCCTGTTCGAGCGGCTGCTGGGGGTCCGCAACGACGTGGGCCTGCTGGCGGAGGAGTACGACCCGCGGGCCGGGCGGCTGCTCGGCAACTTCCCGCAGGCGCTGTCGCACCTGGCGGTGGTCGACACGGCGTTCAACCTGCAGGCGGCCGACGGGCCCCTGCGCAGCCGCGCCGAATCGGGCGACGGCGGCGGCGCCGGGTAGCGGGCGCACCGCCCCCGGCGGTCCGCCGCCCGCCGCGCGCCGTCCGGGGGCGCGCGGCGGCGCGGTCAGCGGGCGGTGGCCGGTCCGGGGGCGGTCCACTGGAGCTCGTGCGACTTCTCCACCGACACGAACCCCAGGGCGGCGTTGATGGCCCGCATGGGGCCGTTGACCTCGGCGTTCCAGGTGTGCACGCGCTTGCGGTCGGGGTGATCGCGCAGCAGCGCCCGCAGGTTGTGCGCCTTCAGCGCCGCGCCGAGGCGCCGGCCGCGCTGCTCGGGCAGGACCAGGGTGTCCTCCTGGAAGGCGTCCTCGGACCAGTGCTCGGACACCGTGATCGCGGTGTAGCCCCAGAACCGGCCGTCGGCGTCGCGCACCGCCGAGGTGAGGGTGGTGCACCCGCGCGCGGTCATGCGGTCGTCCTCTTCGCGGACGCGGGCGGGGTCCCAGACGACGGGGGCGACGTCGAGGTCGCCCGTGGGGACGTCGCGCTCCATGGCCGTGTGCAGGGCGGCCATGGCGTCGAGATAGGGGTCGGGGCACGGGCCGGTCCACGACACGATCGACAGCCCGTGCCGCTCCGGGTGCGCCCCCGCCGCGACCGTGTCGAGGCGCTCGTCGGGCACGGGCAGGTCGAGGACGAACCGGTCCTCGCAGAGGGCGCCGGTGAAGCCGTTGCGCCGCGCGAACGCCCCGCCCGGGGAGTCGCCGAGCGGCGTGCCGACGGGCACCACCGCGCACGCGGTCATGGTGGTGCGGCCACCGTCGGCCGCGAGGCGCCTCGCGTGGTCGAGCAGCGCCGACCCGACGCCGCGCCGCCGGTGGCGCGGCGGCACCGCGATCTCGACGCTGGTCAGGTGGGTGTTCTCGTGCAGCGGGGTGCGTACGTCGAGGGCGCCGACGACCTCGCCGTCCTCGACCGCGGCGAACGCGTCGGCGCGGACGCGGGGGGCCGGGTCGGTGAGGACGGCGCGGTACTCGGGCAGCGGGTCGACCAGCGGGGTGTGCCCGTCGACGGCGCTGCCCTCGCGCACAGCGGTGTGCCAGGCGTCGAGCGCCGTGGGGTCGTGCGGGTCGATCGCGCGGATGTCGGGCATGGCTCCTCCTCCGGGCGCATCGGTGGGCCCGTTCCGTTATCGCGCACCCGGACGCGGCGGGCAACCGGTTTTCCGGTGGCGCGGGTTCGCCGTAGCGTCCGCGGGTGTGCGAGACCCAGAGGACCTCGGCGACCGCCGGCCGCCCGTTCCGCCGCAGCCGGGCGAACTCCGATGCCCCGACCCCCGCCGCCCCGCTGTCCCACAGGGCGAACCCGCCGAAGGCCATCGCCAGTGATAAGCCGATCGCGACGGGGACGGCGATCCACCAGGCCGCGCGCATCTCGCCGAAGACGAGCAGGGGCACCACGGCCGGCGCCGAGAGCCAGCACCCGACGGCGCAGCCCCGCCGGACAAGCCAGGTGCCGGGCATCTCGTACGACGCCTGCCTGCCGGTCGCACCCGTGGCGTCGGCCATGGCGCGATGGTAGGCCGCCACCCGCCAGAGGGACAGGCTCCGTAGCCCGGCGTCCGCCCCCGCTGCCGTTCGGCCGCCTGCGGTTTCGGTGTCCGCTGCCCGCTGTGCTCGTCGCCGCCCGCCGCCCGCGACCCTAGTGTCCGCCGCCCTGCCGCCCGCAGCCCGGGCGTCCTCCGCCCGTCGCTGCTCGCCGTACCCGTCCGCGCTGTGGTGCGGCGCCAGCGACCCGGAGACCCGGACGGCATCTTGACCGACACTCGTTAGCGATATATCTTTCATATATCTCGATAGGGAAGAAATAGTCGCGACCGATCACCATGGTGCGGTCCCGTACGAACGAGGAGTCCGAGATGACGGCCATGTCGATGCCCTGGTCCTGGCGGGCGCGCCCCGAGCGCATTCGCGCCACCCACCGCGAAGCGGGTGGCTGGGACACGCCGCCCGCCCCCCACGACCACCCCGGCCACGTTCCCCACGACCATGCCCACCACGAGCACGACCCGCACGAGCACGGCCCGCGCGGCTGGGGCGGCGGACGCGGCCGCCGCGGCCCCGACCCGCACGGAGCCTGGGCGGGTGGTGGGCCCGGCGGCCCCCCGCGGCCCGGGTTCCCGCCCCCGCCACCGCCGCCCGGCCCCTGGGGCGGCCCGGCCGGGCACGGCGGCCCGCCCGGTCCGCCGTTCGGCCCCGGCGGCGGGTTCGGCGGCCACCACGGCCGCCGGCGCGGTCCGCGTGCCCGGCGCGGCGACGTCCGTACGGGCATCCTGCTGCTGCTGGCCGAGGAGCCGCGCAGCGGCTACGAGATCATCCGCGAGGGCCGCGAGCGCAGCGGCGGCGGGTGGCGGCCCAGCCCCGGGTCGGTCTACCCGATGCTCCAGCAGTTGGAGGACGAGGGGCTGGTCCGCCCGGCCGAGACCGGTGGGGGCGGGCGGCGGCGCCCGTTCGAGCTCACCGACGAGGGTCGCGCCTATGTCACCGGCGACGCCGCCGACCTCACCCCGCCCTGGGACGCGGTGCCCGAGGAGTACGGCGACGCCCAGGCCCGCTACGCCGAGATCAGCGCGCTCGCCTACCAGCTGTCGGCGGCCGCCGCCCAGGTGGCCCAGGCCGGCACGGACGCCCAGGTCGACCGCGCCAAGCGGCTGCTGAACGACACCAAGCGCGGCCTCTACCGCATCCTCGCCGAGGACGACGAGGACCCCGCCGACCCGGCCATTGACGAGGACTGACCCCGCCGCACCACCGGCCCCCGGGGCGCGTACCGCGCCCCGGGG
>NZ_BCRK01000256.1 GCF_001552555.1 Nocardiopsis trehalosi NBRC 14201
CCCGCCACGGCCGCGCCGAGGCCGA
Organism: Nocardiopsis trehalosi NBRC 14201; assembly: GCF_001552555.1. GTDB lineage: Bacteria > Actinomycetota > Actinomycetes > Streptosporangiales > Streptosporangiaceae > Nocardiopsis_B > Nocardiopsis_B trehalosi. The sequence continues at coordinate 26 of NZ_BCRK01000256.1, forward strand.
TGTGCTGCTCACGGCGGGCGCGGCCGAGGCGTTCGTGCTGCTGGCCCGGGCGCTGCGCCCCCGCCGCGCCGTGGTGGTCCACCCCCAGTTCACCGAGCCCGAGGCCGCCCTGCGCGCCGCCGGGCACCCCGTCGACCGGGTCCTGCTGCCCGCCCCCGCCTTCCGGCTCGACCCGGCGACGGTGCCCGAGGATGCCGACCTCGTCGTCGTGGGCAACCCCACCAACCCCACGTCGGTGCTGCACCCCGCCCGGGACCTCGCCCGGCTCGCCCGCCCGGGCCGCGTCCTGGTCGTGGACGAGGCGTTCGCCGACTGCGTCCCCGGCGAACCCGAGTCGCTGGCCGGGCGCACCGACCTGCCGGGCCTGGTCGTCCTGCGCAGCCTCACCAAGACGTGGGGGCTGGCCGGGCTCCGCGCCGGCTATCTGCTGGCGGCCCCCGGGCTGACCGCCCGACTGGCCGACGCCCAGCCCTTGTGGTCGGTGTCGACGCCCGCCCTCGCGGCCACCGAGGCGTGCTGCGCGCCCGCCGCGCTCGCCGAGGCCGAGGCGTGGGCGCGGTCGCTGGCCGCCGACCGCGCCGCGCTCGCCGACGTCCTCACCGCCGCCGGACTGCGCGTCACCCCGGGCGCCGCCGCCTCGTTCCTGCTGGTCCGCGCCGACGGCGGGGACCGGCTGCGGGAGCGGCTGCGCGAGCGCGGCATCGCGGTGCGGCGCGGCGACACCTTCCCCGGACTCGGCCCCGATTGGCTGCGCGTCGCCGTCCGGGACCGGGGGACCTCGCTCCGACTCGCGCGGACTCTGGCAGAGTTGCGGTGAGCCGAGCCGCGGACCCGCGGCGCGCCCGGCGGGGGAGCCGGCGCCGCGCGCGGCGGCGAGGGGGGACCATGTGCTGCACCGATCAGCCTTCGACAGCGCCGGAGGAACACCATGACGGGTGACGACCACCGATCCGCGGCGGACCGCCGCGGCACGGGCGAGGACCGGGGGCGCGCCGCGCCGCCGTTCGGCGGACTCCTGGACGACCTGCCCGAGGCGGGGCGCGGGACGGGCGGGGGCGCGCCCGCGTCGCGCGCCAACCCCTTCCACACGACGCCGCGCGACCCCGCCGGGCCGCCGCGGCCCAACGTGATCCCGTTCCGCGGCGGCCACGAGCGTACGGCGCCGGCCGCCGCCGACCCGACGCCCGCGGCGCCGCCGGCCCCGGAACCGGCCGCCGCACCGGAGCGGGCGGCCGCGCCCGAGCCCCCGCCCGCCCCGGAAGCGGCCCCCGCCCCGGAGCCCGCCCCCGCGGCGCCGCCCGCCGAGCCCGCCGAATACGCCGAGCCCGCCGAGGCGCCCGCCGCCCCGGGCCGGCACGCCTACGCCGAGGCCGACCGCGACGCCGTCTACCGCGCCATCAGCGAGCGCCGCGACGTGCGCGTCGGCTTCCGCTCCACCCCGGTGCCCGACGAGGTGCTCACCCGGGTGCTGCGCGCCGCCCACCAGGCGCCCTCGGTCGGCTACTCCCAGCCGTGGGACTTCATCGTCGTCCACGACCCCGAGGTCCGCGCCCGCGTGCACGAGCTGGTGCACCAGCAGCGCGAGGAGTACGCCGGGGCGCTGCCGGGGCCCCGCGCCCGCGCGTTCTCCGGGCTCAAGGTCGAGGCGATCCTGGACACCCCGGTGAACGTCGTCGTCACCGTCGACCCCACGCGCGGCGGCCGGCACACGCTCGGCCGGCACGCCCAGCCGCAGACCGCCGGCTACTCCGCCGCGCTGGCCGTGGAGAACCTGTGGCTGGCCGCCCGCGCCGAGGGCCTCGGCGTCGGCTGGGTGAGCTTCTTCCAGGAGCGCGACCTCGCCGCCGCCCTCGACCTGCCGCCGCACCTGGAGGTCGTCGCCTACCTGTGCGTGGGCTACGTCGAGGACTTCCCGCCAGAACCCGAGCTGGCGCTGGGCGGCTGGGCGAAGGGGCGCCCGCTGTCCTGGGCGGTCCACCGCGACCACTACGGCCGCCGGGGCCTGCCCGGCGAGGAGCCGACCAGTCTGCTGGAGGAGACCATCGGCGCCATCGCCGCCCCGCACCAGCGCTCCCTGGACGAGGCGCGCGACCGGCAGGCGCGCATGACCAAGCCGCCGGGCTCGCTGGGCGTCTTGGAGGACGTGTCCGTCCGGCTGGCCGGGCTGGCGGGGGAGTGCCCGCCGCCGCTGCCCGAACCCGCCGCCGTCGCCGTGTTCGCCGGCGACCACGGGGTGCACGCCCAGGGGGTGACCGCCTGGCCGCAGGAGGTCACCGCGCAGATGGTGCGCAACTTCCTCGACGGCGGCGCGGTCGTCAACGCGTTCGCCGCGCAGGTGGGCGCCGAGGTGACCGTGGTCGACGTGGGCGTGGCCGCCGACCTGCCGTCCGTCCCCGGGCTGCTGCCGCGCAAGATCGCGCGCGGCACCGGCGACATCACCGCCGGGCCGGCCATGACCCGCACCCAGGCCGAGTACGCCGTCGAGGCCGGGGTGGAGGTCGCCCGCGACCTCGTCGCGGCGGGCAACCGCTGCCTGGTCACCGGTGACATGGGCATCGCCAACACCACGCCGTCGGCCGCGCTCGTCGCCGCGTTCACCGGGGCCGACCCCGCCGACGTCACCGGGCGCGGCACCGGCATCGACGACGCCGTCCACGAGCACAAGATCGACGTCGTGCGGCGCGCCCTCGCGGCCCACCGGCTCGACCCCGCCGGCGACCCGCTGGGCGTGCTGGCGGCCGTCGGCGGGCTGGAGCACGCCGCGCTCACCGGCTTCATCCTCGGCGCCGCCGCGCTGCGCGTGCCGGTGCTGCTCGACGGGGTCATCGCGGGCGCCGCTGCGCTGGCCGCCGCCGCCATCGCCCCCGACGCCATGCACGCCTGCTTCGCCGGGCACCGCTCCGCCGAGCCCGGCCACGCCGCCGCACTGCACCACCTGGGGCTGCGCCCGCTGATCGACCTGGAACTGCGCCTGGGCGAGGGCTCCGGGGCGCTGCTGGCGCTGCCGCTGCTCCAGGGGGCCGCGCGGGCGCTGCGCGACGTCGCGACGTTCGACTCCGCGGGGGTGGCCGAGCGCGGGTGACCCGTTCGCATAGGGTGAAGGGACGCACACGACAACCTGATATGCCGCGAAACGCAGGCGTAATGCCGGTTTGACACTTTATCCTTCTTGGCACCGACGCAACACGCGCCCCACGAGCGTCGCAGATCTGGAGGACAGCCCTCGTGACGTATCTCCTCGGCCTCCGCATGGACGGGCGCGGCGTGCTGGTCGTCGGCGGCGGGCGCGTGGCGCAGCGGCGCGTCCCCGTCCTCCTCCAGGCCGGCGCCCGCGTCACCCTCGTCGCCCCCGAGGCCACCGCGGCCCTGGAGGACCTCGCCGACTCCGGCCGCATCACCTGGCACCGGCGCGGCTACCGGGCCGGCGACCTCGCGGCGCTCGGCGACTTCTGGCTGGTGCACGTCGCCACCGACGCCCCCGAGGTCAACACGCTGGTCTCCGCCGAGGCCGAGGCCGCCCGGCTGTGGTGCGTGCGCGCCGACGACCGGCACGCCTCCACCGCCTGGACCCCCGCCAGCGGAACGGCGGCGGGCGCCACCGTCGGCGTCGTCGCCAACGGCGACCCCCGCCGCGCCGCCGGGCTGCGCGACGCCGTGGTCGACGGCCTCGCCGACGGCTCGATCGACGCCCGGCGCGGCCGCGAGCGGCTGCGCGGCGTCGCCCTGGTCGGCGGCGGCCCCGGCGACCCCGGGCTCATCACCGTCCGCGGCCGCCAGCTCCTCGCCCAGGCCGACGTCGTGGTGGTCGACCGGCTGGCGCCGACCTCGCTGCTCGACCAGCTCCCCGCCGACGTCGAGGTCGTCGACGCCGCGAAGATCCCCTACGGCCGGTCCATGACCCAGGACGACATCAACCGCGTCCTGGTCGACCGCGCCCGCGCCGGGAAGTTCGTGGTCCGGCTCAAGGGCGGCGACTCCTTCCTGTTCGGCCGCGGCGGCGAGGAGGCCGCGGCGTGCGCGGCGGCGGGCGTCCCCGTCGTCGCCGTCCCCGGGGTCACCAGCGCGCTGGCGGCGCCCGCCGCCGCCGGGGTGCCCGTCACCCATCGGGGGGTCGCCCAGGACGTGCACATCGTGTCGGCGCACGTGCCGCCGGGCGACCCGCGCTCCACCGTCGACTGGGCGGCGCTCGCCCGCTCCGGCGGTACCATCGTCGCGCTCATGGGGGTCGAGCGCCTGGCCGCCATCGCCGACGCGCTGGTGGCCCACGGCCGCCCGCCGGCCACGGGCGTCGCCCTCGTCCAGGACGCCACCCTGCCCACCCAGCGCACGGTCACCGCCACCCTCGCCACCGCGGCGCGGGTCGCCGCCGACGCCGCCATACGCCCGCCCGCCGTCATCGTGATCGGAGAAGTGGTCACCGCGGCCCGGGAACTTGACATACTGCACGAGGGGCGTGACGATCCGGCGGCACGGACGACCGCCGCGGACGCCGGCGCCGGCGACCAGCCCGTCGAGGGGAACCGGGTCTTGTGACCGCGAAGACTGAGGAGAAGGGCGGAAGCGCTATGTCCCGGCCGCCTGCGATGCCGGAAGCGACAGGGGCGGGCGGAGCGGCGCCGCGCGACGCCGCCGCCCGCGGGTCCCGCAGGGCCAAGCACCGCGGCGCGTCCGCCGACACCCGCTTCGAGAAGGTGCTGGACACCCTGCGCGCCCGGGTCCGCGGCATCGAGTTCGCCGAAGGGCTGCCCGGCGCCGCCGAGGGCGCCGCCGCCCGCACCGACGTGCTGCACCAGCTCGACGACTACGTCCTGCCGCGCGTGCGCCGGCCCGACACCCCGCTGCTGATCGCCGTCGCCGGCTCCACCGGGGCGGGCAAGTCCACCCTGGTCAACAGCCTCGTGGGCGAGCAGGTCACCACCACTGGCGTGCGCCGCCCCACCACCAACAGCCCGGTGCTCGCGTGCAACCCGGCCGACGTCGACTGGTTCAGCGAGGCCCAGTTCCTGCCGGCCCTGCCCCGCGTGCGCCAGCAGGGCCTCGCCATGCCCGGCAAGGACGGCATGCTCGTCCTCGCCCCCAGCGAGTGCATGCCCGAGGGCGTCGCCCTCCTCGACACCCCCGACGTCGACTCCGCCGTCTCCGCCCACCACGAGTTCGCCGCCAAGTTCCTCGACGCGGCCGACCTGTGGGTGTTCGTCACCACCAGCCGCCGCTACGCCGACGCCCGCGTCTGGGAGTTCCTGCAGGTGGCCCGTGACCGCGACACCTCCCTGGCCGTGGTGCTGTCGCGGGTGCCCAAGCGCGGCCGGCGCGAGCTGGTCGACCACTTCGGCGCCATGCTGGAGGCCAACGGCCTCGGCGGCGCCGCCCGGTTCACCATCCCCGAGACCGACCAGATCGCGGGCGAGCGGTTCACCTCCACCACCGTCGACCACGTCCGCGACTACCTGGCCGACGTCGCCGGCGACCTCGCCCGCCGCGACCGGGTGTCGCGCCGCACGTTCATCGGGGTCATCGACAGCTTCCGCAGCCGGGTGCCCGAACTCGCCAAGCAGGTCGAGGTGCAGGTCGAGGTCGGCCGCACGCTGGAGTCCGCCGTGCGGTCGGCGTTCGACTCCGCCGTGGCCGACATCGACACCGCCCTGCGCGACGGCTCCCTGCTCCGCGGCAACCTGCTCGCCCGCTGGCACGACATCGCCGCCAGCGGCGAACTCGCCCGCACCATGCGGCTGCGCGGCAAGCGCAAGGACAAGGCCGCCGAGGCCGCCGCGCCGCGCGTCCACGGCCTCCAGCAGGCCGTCCGCGACGGCCTGGAGGCGCTGATCCTGGCCGCCGCCGAGCGCGCCCGCGACGAGGTCGCCGACAGCTGGGAGACCGTCCCCGGCGGCGCCGACCTGGTCACACGCGCGGGCGGGCGCGGCCCGGTCGGCGACCTCGCCGGGCGCACCCGCGACACCATCGCCGAATGGCAGGCCCGCGTGGGCGAGCTGATCGCCGCCGACGGCGCCACCAAGCGGTCCGTCGCCCGGTTCCTCACCTTCGACAAAGAGGCGTTCACGCTCGTCCTGATCGTGGAGCTGCTCGGGTACGGTGCGGTGGAGGCCAATGGGACGGCGCCCTCCGGGCCCGCCCCGCAGCGGCTGCTCAAGGGCCTGTTCGGGGCCGAGTCCCTGCGCAGCATCGGGGCGCTGGCCCACGACGACCTCCGCCGCCGCATCGGGGTGCTGCTGCTGGCCGAGCGCACCCGCTACACCGACACCCTGGCGGCCGTGAAGCTGCCCGACGAGGACGACGCCGTCCAGCTCTACCAAGCCACGTACAACCTTGAGATTGCGCGATGACGACTCAGCGGAACCCCGCTCACGCCGATGAGGACGCCGAGGACCCCCGGGCCCGGACGGACGGCCCGGCGGCAGCCGCGCACGGCCCCGACCGCGACACCCCCGCGGCCGAGGGCGACTGGGACGGCTACGTCGTCCCCGAGCCCGAGCCGCACGACGCGGGCTGGATCCCCGCGGCCGACACCTCCTGGCCCGCGAGCCGCCCCATCGGGCCGCCCGCCGACTCCTACCCCGCGCTGCGCCGCGCCGTCGACGCCAGCGGGGGCCGCACACCGCCCCCCGGCGCCGGCGGCGATCCCGCCCCGGCCCGCGAACCCGGCGGCCACCGCGCCGCCACCCCGCCGAAGGGCACGCCCGTCG
>NZ_BCRK01000257.1 GCF_001552555.1 Nocardiopsis trehalosi NBRC 14201
CCCCCCGCCGCTCCGGCGGCCCCGGGCTGCCGCACCGCATCGGCGGGGCGGTGGCCGACCCCGGGCTCCTCGCGCTCTACGCCCAGGCGCTGCTCCTCATGGGCGCGTTCGTCACGGTCTACAACTACCTCGGCTTCCGGGTGGCCGACCCCCCGTTCGACCTGTCGCAGACCGCCGCCGCCCTGCTGTTCGTCGCCTACCTCGCCGGGACCGTCAGCTCCGCCGCCGTCGGGCGGGTCACCGAGCGCCTCGGCCGCCACCCGGTACTGCTCGGCTGCGTGGCCGGGATGGCGCTGAGCGCCGCCGCGCTGCTGCTGCCGTCCCTGGCGGCGGTGATCGCCGGGCTGGTGGTGTTCACGTTCTTCTTCTTCGCGGCGCACTCCACCGCCAACGCCTGGGTCGGCCACCGCGCCACGGCGGCGGCGCGGGCCCAGGCCGCCGCCATGTACACGCTCTGCTACTACCTGGGGTCGAGCGCGTTCGGCTGGCTCGGCGGCGTCTGCTACGACCGCTGGGGCTGGGGCGCGGTCGTCGCCTACGTCGCCGCGCTGTGCGCGGGCGCCGCCCTCGCGGGGCTCGGCCTGCGGCTGCGCGGGGGCGGCCCGGCCGCCGCCGGGAGATGAGAGAGTGAGGCACACCGCCCGCCTCCGGTCGCCGCGCGCCGCGGTGCCCCGCCCGCGTGAAGGAGTCGCCCCGTGGCCCAGGTCCTCGTCGTCGCCGACGACCTCACCGGCGCCAACGCGACCGGCGCCCGCTTCGCCCGCGCGGGCATGCGCGTGGCGGTGGTGACCCCCGAGCGGGTGGCCGCGGTCGTCGAGGACTGCGACGTCGTCGTGGCCAACCTCGACAGCCGGCACGCCGCCCCCGACCTCGCCGCCGACCTGGTCACCGACGTGGTGGAGGCCGTCTGGCCGGTGGGCCTCGTCGTCAAGCGCACCGACACCACCCTGCGCGGCAACATCGGCGCCGAACTGGAGGCCGCCTGGCGGGCGGTGCGCGAAAGGGTGGACGACCGGTACCGGGTGCGCGCGCTGCTGGTGCCCGCCTTCCCCGCGTCCGGCCGCACCACGGTCGACGGGGTCCAGCTCCTCGACGGCGTGCCGCTCGACCGCACCGCCCTCGCCGAGGACCCCTTCCACCCCATGGACACCGGCCGGGTCGCCGACATCCTCGCCCGCCAGACCGGCCTCGCGGTCCGCCACGTCCCCGCCCGCCAGGTGAGCGCCGAACTGCTGGCCGCCGACCTGACCGCGGGCGACGAGCCCGTGGTGCTGTGCGACGCCGCCGACGAGCGCCGCATCGAGGACATCGCCACCGCCGCCGCCGACGTGCACCGCGCCGACGGCACGGTGTGGGTGGCCGCCGACCCCGGCCCCATGGGCGCCCAGCTCGCCTACGCGCTCCGGCTGCGCGGCCGCTCCGAGGCGCCCGGCCCGCTGCTGGCCGTCGCGGGCAGCCCCACCGAACTCACCCGGCGCCAGCTCGCCACGGTCGCCCGCACCGGCCCGGCGCGCTTCGTCGACCTCGACGCCGCCCGGTTCACCGACCCCGGCGACGGGCACGCCGACGACGTCGCCCGCGCCCTCGTCGACCGGCTCACCACCACGGTGTTCCCCGAGGTCGTGGTGGTGCGGGTGGCCGCCCCCGACGGCGCCCCGCCCGCCGAGGCCGCGCGCGCCCTGCCCGCCCGCCTCGCCGGGCTCGTGGCCGACGCGCTGCGCGAGGTCGAGGCCCGCGCGGGCGCGCACGCCCTGCCCAACGGCCTGTTCCTCGTCGGCGGCGACCTCACCTCCTGCGTCCTGGACGCGCTGGGCGTGCGCGACTTCGAGGTGGGCGGCGAGGTCGTCCCCCTCGCCGTGCACGGCACCCTCGGCGGCGGCCCGCTCGACGGCGTCCCGGTCGTCACCAAGGGCGGGCTCGTCGGCGACGACGCCACCGCCGTGGAGTGCCTGGCCAAGCTGCGGCGCGCCGCCCGCGCCCGGCTGCTCCAGGTCCGCGCGGAGGTGCCCGAGCACGTCCTGCCCGCCGCCCGCCCCGGGCCGGGCGCGCGCCGCGGCTGAACGGGACCGCCGCCCCCGCCGGCGCGCGGCCCCGGTGACCTAGACTCCGCAGCACACGTACTGCGGAGGGGGACGCGGATGACGGCGGTGCCCACGGACGACACCATCCGGCGGCTGCCCAAGGTGCTCCTGCACGACCACCTCGACGGCGGGCTGCGCCCCGCGACCCTCCTCGCCCTCGCCGCCGAACGCGGCGCCGCGGCCCTGCCCGCCGACGACCCCGACCGGCTCCAGGACTGGTTCGCCGCGCCCGCCGCCTCCCCGGAGGACCACCTGCGCCGCTTCGCCCCGGTGCTCGACCTGCTCCAGGACGCCCCCGCGCTGACCCGGGCCGCCGCCGAGTGCGCCGAGGACCTGGCGCACGACGGCGTCGTCTACGCCGAGGTCAAGATCGCCCCCGAGCAGCACACCCGGGGCGGCCTCACCCGCGCCCAGGTGGTCGACGCGGTCCTGGAGGGCCTGCGGGTGGGCGCCGCGCGCGCCCGGCTGTTCGGCCGGTCGGTCGACGTCCGGCTGCTGCTCACGGCGCTGCGCCAGGCGGCCGACTCGCTGGAGATCGCCGACCTCGCCGTGCGCTACCGGCACCGGGGGGTGGCGGGCTTCGACATCGCCGGGCCCGAGGCCGGCTACCCGCCCACCCGGCACATCGCCGCCTGCGAGTACATCAAGCGCGCGAACTTCCACCTGACCCTGCACGCGGGCGAGGGCTTCGGCCTGTCCTCCATCTGGGAGGCGATCCAGTGGTGCGGCGCCGACCGCCTCGGGCAGGGCGTGCGCATCACCGACGACATCGCGGTGGCCGAGGAGTACCCGGGGGCCGGGGGCGGCGCCCCGGTGCGCACGGCCAAGCTGGGCGAGCTGGCGGCCTACGTCCGCGACAAGCGCGTCCCGCTGGAGCTGTGCCCCAGCGCCAACGTGAACACGGGCGTGGTGCCGTCGCTGGCCGAGCACCCGATCGACCTGCTGCGCCGGCTGCGGTTCCGGGTCACCGTCAACACCGACAACCGGCTGCTCAACCGCACCTCCATGACCCGCGAGTTCGCCGGGTTGTGCGCCGCGTTCGGCTACGGCCTCGACACCCTGAGCTGGTTCACGGTCAACGCGATGAAGTCGGCGTTCATCGGCCACGACGAGCGGCTGGCGCTGATCGAACGGGTCATCAAGCCCGGCTACGCGGCCGTGCGCGCCGACCACGCGGGCGCCGCGTTCTTCCGCCGCGAGGACGACTGGTGACCGGCGCGCCCGCCGGACGGGGCGGCCCCCGCCCGGCCGGACCGGGCGGGGACCGCCGCGCCGGGTCGGCGGACGGGCGCGGGGCGGCGGCGCGCGCCCGGGGAAGGTGAGGCGCGCCCCGCGCGGTCCCGCGCGCCGGGGCCGGACCGGACCGCGGTGGCCGGAAAGCCCGCGCACCCCCCGTCCCTGACAACGGGGGGTGGCGTGCCGCGGCGGGCGGGCGGACGGTCCCCATTCGATGCGATCCGCCCGTCCGCCGCGGGTCTCTAGTCCTCGGTGGGGTCCACCTCCGGGACGGGGAAGGGCGGGCGGCCGGTGCCCGACACCGGGTGGCCGCCCCACAGGTTGGGGTCGCCGAGGACGCCCTCGCCCTCGTGGCCGCCGGGGGTGCGGATGCGCACCGCGGTGGTGCCGGCGGCGCGGGCCGCGCTCACCGCGGGGTCGGCCGCGATCCGGCCGGTCCACCGGTAGGCGCCGGTCAGCGGGTCGAAGTGGCCCGCCACGTGCACCTCGACCTCGGTCTCGGTGCCGCCGACCACCACGACCGCGGGCCCGCGGTACTCCTCCTCGTCGTCGCCCATCCCGCTCACGCGGCCACCCCCGCGCGCACGCGCTCCTTGCGCAGGTGGTACTCGTGCGGGGCGAAGCGGCGGGTCCGCAGCGCGAACTCCCAGCTGAACCCGGGCCACAGCGTGGTGTTGCGCCCCTTGGAGTTGAGGTACCAGCTGTCGCAGCCGCCGGTCACCCAGACCGTGCCGGCCATCTTCCGCCGCACCATGGCGTTGTAGGCGGCCTGCGCCTCGCGGCGGGGCTCCAGGCGGTCGACCCGGTTGCGCGCCGCGTACTTCAGCGCCTGGAGGACGTAGGCGATCTGCGCCTCGATGAGGAACACCTGCGAGGTGTGGCCGGGGCCGGTGTTGGGCCCGGACAGGATGAAGAGGTTGGGGTATCCGGCGACGGTGGTGCCGCGCAGCGCCTCGATGTCCTCGCCCCACCGCTCGGCCAGGGGCACCCCCTCGGCGTCGTACACCCACGAGGCGACGGGCGGGTCGGTGACGTGGAACCCGGTGCCGAAGATGATGGTGTCGACCGCGCGCTCGGTGCCGTCGGGGGCGACCACGGAGTCCGGGGTCACCCGGGCCACGCCCCCGCTGACGACCTCCACATTGGGCCGGGTGAGCGCGGGGTAGTAGTCGTTGGACAGCAGGATGCGCTTGCAGCCGGGCAGGTACGACGGGGTGAGCTTGGCGCGCAGCTCGGGGTCCTTGACGTGCCGGTGCATGTTGAACCGGGCGAGCGCGGCCACGCCCTTCATGATCCTGGGGTTCGTCACGAACCCGAGGATGTAGCTCTCCCGCCCCCAGTAGATGCTCTTGCGGGCGATCTGCTGGGCGATCGGCAGCCGCCGGTACAGCCACCCCTCGGGCCCGGTGAGGTCGCGGTCGTGCCGGGGGATGATCCACGGGGGCGTGCGCTGGAACAGGTGCAGCCGCTCGACCCGCGGCTGGATCCGCGGCACGAACTGGACCGCGGAGGCGCCGGTGCCGACCACCGCGACGCGGCGCCCGGTGAGGTCGTGGTCGTGCCGCCACCGCGCCGAGTGGAAGACCGTGCCGCGGAAGGTGCCGAGCCCGGGCAGGTTCGGGATCGCCGGGTCGGCCAGCCCGCCGCAGCCGCTGACCAGGAACTGCGCGGTGACGGTGCCGCCGCTGGTCTCGATCCGCCACCGGTTGGCGCCGGGCTCCCAGTGGGCGGCGGTCACCGCGTGCCCGAACCGGACGTGCCGCACCACGTCGTGGTCCTTGGCCACCCGGCGCAGGTAGTCCCAGATCTCCGGCTGCGGCGAGAAGCTCCGGCTCCACGCCGGGTTGGGCGCGAAGGAGAAGGAGTAGAGGTGGGACGGTACGTCGCAGGCGGCGCCGGGGTAGGTGTTGTCCCGCCAGGTGCCGCCGATGTCGTCGGCGCGCTCCAGGACGACCAGGTCGTCGAGCCCGGCCTGCTTGAGCCGGACCGCCGTGCCGATGCCCGCGAATCCGGTGCCGATGATGGCCACCCGGAAGTGGGGCGGCGCGGTGTCCTGTTCGGTCACGTCGACCGGTCCTTTCGCACGTGGCGGGTGGGGGAGGCGCGGAGGGGAGCCGGCCCGGGGATCAGGCGCGTTGAGTCCCCGGGCCGGGGCCTGTCAGGCCGCGGGCGCGCCGCGGCGGCCGAGGAGTCCGGCCTTGCGCCAGAAGTACCGGCCGGGCCCGGAGATGGCGCCGGCCTTGTCGAGGGTGGCCACGACCTTGCGGGCCGCCCAGGTCTTGGTGTCGATCCAGTGGGGGTTGCGGCGGGCGGCGCGGCGGGCGGCGCGCGGGTCCAGGCCGACGCGGGCGTAGACGCGGGGGCTGATCAGCCGCGTGGCGGAGTAGTAGACGACGAGGCCGAGGACGAACCGGCTGTACGCCTTGGCGATCGCGCCCCGCTCCCGCCAGTCGCGGGCGAACTCCTCGCGGGCGTAGCGCATGTGCCGCGCCTCCTCCACGACGTGGATGCGGGAGACGGCGCGGGTCAGCGGCTCCAGCGACTCGTCGGCCATGATCTCGCGCTGGAGCTGGTCGAGGATCTCCTCGACGAACAGCGCGCCGCTGAAGGTGAGGGGCCCGTTGGAGATCGTCTTGAAGACGCGGCCGAGGAACTGGGTGACCGGGTCGAGCCGGTAGAACCCGGCGTCGAGCTTGTCGACCAGCTTGGCGAACATGACCGAGTGGCGGCACTCGTCGGCGATCTCGGTGTAGGCGTACTGGACGTGGTTGGTGGTGGGGTCGCGGTCGTACGCGTGCCGGACGAGCATCTGCATGAGGATGGTCTCGAACCAGATCCCGATGCTGGCGACGCTGGCGATCTCCTGCCGGCTCAGCTCGCGGCGCTGCTCCTCGGTGAGGGTGTCCCACAACTCGGTGCCGTAGAGGGAGATCCGCTCCGGGCGGATCGCGTACAGGTCCTTGTTGACGGGGGCGTCCCAGTCGATCTCGACCAGCGGGTCGAAGGACGCCTTGGCCGACGAGCGGAGCAGCCGCCGGGCGATGTCCTCCCGATCGGTGGTCCGGGTCTGCGCCTCAGCGGTCATGGGGGGTCTCCTTCGGGTGCGAAAGGGTGTGATCTCCTCCACACGTACTGCCGCGAACGTTACAATGGACATTGTCACGATGCAAGGGGGGAAGTTCGGTCGATCCCCGGGAGTCCC
>NZ_BCRK01000258.1 GCF_001552555.1 Nocardiopsis trehalosi NBRC 14201
CGCCCGGCGCCCCCGCCGGGGCGCCGGGCGGGGCGGGTCAGGCGGCGGCCACCAGCACCGCGAAGTCGCCGGCCGGGTCGGTCCACCCCTCGGCGGGGGTGAACCCGGCCGCGCGCAGTTCGGCGGCGATCCCCTCGCGGCGGAACTTGGCGGAGATCTCGGTGCGCAGCTCCTCGCCCGCGGCGAAGTCCGCGGTGAGGCCGAGCGCGCCGACGCGCACCCGGGCGGCGCGCCGCGACCGCAGCCGCATCTCGATCCACTCGGCTCCGGGGTCCCAGAGGGCGACGTGGTCGAACGCGTCCGGGTCGACGTCGGCGTCCAGCTCCCGGGCGACCACGCGCAGCACGTTGCGGTTGAACTCCGCGGTGACCCCGGCGGCGTCGTCGTAGGCGGCGACGAGCCGTCGGGGGTCCTTGACCAGGTCCACGCCGAGCAGCAGCGTGTCGCCGCCGGCGAGGGTGCCGTGGACGTCGCGGAGGAACCCGGCGCGTTCGCGCGGGGTCAGGTTGCCGATGGTGGAGCCGAGCACGGCCACCGTGCGCCGGCCCCCGGCGGGCAGCAGGTGCAGGTGGCGCTCGAAGTCGGCGACCACGGCGTGCACCGCCAGCCCCGGGTAGGCGTCGGCGATGCCGGCCGCCGCGCCGGCGAGGAAGTCCCCGCTGACGTCGACGGGCACGTAGCGGCGCAGGGTGCCCGCCGCGCGCAGCGCGTCCAGCAGCAGCCGGGTCTTCTCGCCCGACCCGGCGCCCAGTTCCACGAGCGTGTCGGCGCCCGTGGCGCGGGCGATGTCGGGGGCATGCCGGTCCAGGATCGCCCGTTCGGCGCGGGTGGGATAGTACTCGGGCAGCCGGGTGATGCGCTCGAACAGTTCGCTGCCCCGCTCGTCGTAGAACCACTTCGGCGGCAGCGCCTTCGGGTGGGCGGTCAGGCCCTCCGCGACGTCGCGGCGGAGCGCCTTGGCGAGGTCGTCGTCCGTCAGGTGGATGTCGATGCGGAGCATGGCTCCCCCCGTTCCCGGTCGATGGGTGCGACGGCGGTCCGGTCGGCGTCGGCGGTGACGACGGAGCCGTCGGGGACCGGCCGCCACGCCGGGTCGTCGTCGAACGGCTCGGACGCCAGCCACACGCCGCCGCCCCTGCGCAGCGTGTAGAGGGTGTCGCCGGCGGCGGTGGCGGCGATCCGGTGCCCGTCGGCGGCGAGCAGGTTGTAGCGGCCGGGTGAGCAGGCGCGGGCGGCGCGCACGGTGGCGGCCAGCCCGGCGCCCAGGTCGGCGCCGGACCGCCACGCGCGCAGCGCGTGGGCGAACAGCGGCGCGGAGTCCACCGGGGTGCGGGCGTCCAGCGCGCCGTGCGGCGGGGGCACCCCCAGCCGGGCGTACACCGCGGCGTCGTCGGCGACCGCGCCGTTGTGGCTGAACAGCCACGTGTCGGCGCGGAACGGCTGGGCGCACGACTCGTCGGGGCCGAACCCGAGGGTGGCGTCGCGGACGGCGGCCACCACGCACCCCGCCCGCAGCGCGCGGGCGGCGTCGGCGAAGGACGCGTCGGCCCACATGGGCATCGCGCGCCGGTAGCGCAGCGGGGCGGGCCGGTCGGCGGTGTACCAGCCGGCCCCGAACCCGTCGGCGTTGACGGTGCCGTACCGCTGCTCGCGGGGGGCGTGCGCCTGCGTGAGGAGCCCGTGGGCCGGCGCGTGCAGCAGGTCGTGCAGGGTGGCGGGCGGCCCCAGGTAGGCCAGGTGGCGGCACATCAGCGGGCCTCCGCGTCGCGGGCGAGGCGGAACCCGCTGAAGATCTGCCGCCGGATCGGCAGGTCCCAGTTGCGGAAGGTGGCGCGCGCGGCCGTGGGGTGGGTGGCCCACGACCCGCCGCGCAGCACCTTGTAGCCGTCGCCGAAGAACACCTCGGAGTACTCGCGGTAGGGGAACGCCCGGAAGCCGGGGTAGGCGGTGAAGTCGTCGGCGGTCCACTCCCACACGTCGCCGAGCATCTGGTGGGCGCCGCTGGGCGCGGTGCCGCCGGGGAACGCGCCCGCCGGCGCGGGGCGCAGCAGCCGCTGGCCCAGGTTGGCGTGGTGCGGGCCCGGGTCGGCGTCGCCCCAGGGGTGGCGGCGGACGGTGCCGGTGGCCGGGTCGTGGCGGGCGGCCTTCTCCCATTCGGCCTCGGTGGGCAGCCGCCGGCCGGCCCAGCGGGCGTGCGCCTCGGCCTCGTGGAAGCAGACGTGCTGCACCGGCTCGTCCGGCGGGACGGGTTCCACCCGGCCGAAGCGGCGGCGCAGCCACCGGTCGCCGTCGCGGTGCCAGAACGCCGGGGCGCGCTTGCCGGAGCGGGTGCGCCACTCCCACCCGGCGGCGCTCCACCAGCGGGGGTCGTCGTAGCCGCCGTCGGCCATGAACTCCAGGTGGGCGGCGTTGGTGACGCAGGCGGTCGCGATGCGGAAGGCGGGCACGTGCACGGTGTGCGCGGGGCGCTCGTTGTCGTAGGACCAGGGGTCGGCGGAGGTGCCCATGGTGAACGGGCCGCCCTCCACCAGCACCTCGCCGGGGCCGTCGGGCGGCGGGGCGGCGGGCGGCGGCGGGTCGTCGAGCACGGGGGTGCCGCGCCGGAGCTGGTGGGTGGCGAGCATGGTCTCGTCGTGCTGGTGCTCGTGCTGGATCACCATGTGGTAGACGAACCCGGCGCCGACCAGGGGGTCGGCGGGGTCGAACACGGCGCGGTCGAGCGTGTCGAGGACCCGGGCGCGCACCCGGGCGTTGTACTCCAGGGCCTCGCGGGGGGTCAGCAGGGGCAGGTGCACGCGGTCGGCGCGGGGGTTCTCGAAGGCGTCGTAGAGGACGTCGATGTCGGGCCGCAGGGCCTGCTGCCCGGCGGCGGCGCGGAGCAGCCACTGCTCCTCGTAGTTGCCGACGTGGGCGAGGTCCCACACCAGCGGGGACATCAGCGGGGAGTGCTGGCCGACCAGGTCGGCCTCGTCCAGCGCCTCGACGGTCAGGCCCTCGCTGCGGCGGCGGCCGTGCTCCAGTTCGGCGGCGATGCGCCGGCGCAGGAGGTCGGCGGCGGGGCCGTCGGGGCGGGGGTCGGGGTCGCGGGGGGACGTCCGGGGTGCGCTCATGCCGGAACCTCCAGGGCCGGTTCGGTGTCGGCGGGGCAGCGCCCGCGTTCGACGTAGGTCTCGCGGTAGGCGTCGACGGCCGCGGCGAGGCCGCGGGCGCCCATGCGGGGCAGGGCGTCGGCGGCGGCCGCGAAGCAGGCGCGGGCGCAGTCCGCCAGGTGCGGGTCGGTGAGGGCGTCGCGGGCGGCCGCCGCCCACAGGCCCCGGTCGGGGTCGGACCCCCGGCAGAGCCGGTCCAGGGCCTCGTCGGCGGTGTCGGCCGCGCCCGGGTCGTCGAGCAGGGCCGCGGCGACGGCGACCGGGACGGGCCACCACCGGTCGGGCACGGCGTCGATCATCCGCAGCTCCAGCCAGCCGCGCGGGCGCACCGGCGGGAACAGGGTGCTCAGGTGGAGCAGCAGGTCGTCGCGGGTGGGCGGGCGGGGCCGCCCGGTGGCCAGCCACCGCGCGAACGTCATGCCGGGGGCCGCCGTCCACGGGCCGTCGGCGCGGGGCACCGCCATGACGCGGGCGCGCAGCGCGTAGTCGGCCCACGCGGCGGCGGGGTCGGCGCCGCCGACGGGCCGCGTGCGCCCGGGGTCGATGGCGTCCCACACGGCCCACCGGGTGGAGCGCCACCCGGTGGGGCGGCCGCGGTGGCGCGGGGAGTTGGCGAAGGCGGCGGTGAGCACCGGGCCGAGCCGGTGGGCCCGCCGCCACCGGCGGGCGGCGTCGGCCGCGTCGGCGCCGATGTCGAGGCAGACCTGCAGGGAGGCGGTGCTGCGCATCATGGTCCGGCCGCCCGCGCCGCCGCCCCGGTCGAAGAACCGCTCCATGGCGGTGTAGCGGGGGTCGGTGAGCTGGCGCACCCCGGGCCGGACCGGATCGAGGCCGTGCCCGTCGAGGCGCAGGCCGGCGCTCTCCAGGAACGGGCGGAGGTGGGCGAGGTCCGCGGCGAGGGCCGCGTGCGCGGCAGCGGGGCCGGGGAAGGGCGGCGAACTGAGTTCGAGCTGCCCTCCGGGCTCGTAGGTGACGGCGCTGCCGTTGGGGAGCGGTCCGGCCTGGTCGGCCAGCGACCGCAGGAGGTCGAGGGGGACGTGGTGGCGGGGCCGGGCGGTGTCGGTGACGAGCCATTCGGTCTCGGCGCCGACCCGCCCGGGCGGCCCGGTCTTGAAGCAGATGCCGCGGATGTAGTCGTGGACGTCGTTCTCGGTCAGCAGGCCCATGGGCCCTCCTTCCAATGGCCGACCCGCCTATCCCTGCCCGCGACCGCCCGCGCGGGAACCATCCCGTCCGCCAGGAACAGGCAAACCGCGGCGGAACACCGCCCTAACCCCGGCGCCCACCCGCCGCCGGCCGCGCCCGGCGTGCGTGGTGGGCGCGCCACGGGGAAGACGGGGTGGTAGACGACGGATGATCCGGAAGGGGATACCGACATGGCCATGGCCGAACCGCGCATCGGGGCCGACACGGAGGCGCTGCGCGACCTGCTCGACGGGCGCTGGGCGCACGTGCGCCGCCGGGCGCGGG
Organism: Nocardiopsis trehalosi NBRC 14201; assembly: GCF_001552555.1. GTDB lineage: Bacteria > Actinomycetota > Actinomycetes > Streptosporangiales > Streptosporangiaceae > Nocardiopsis_B > Nocardiopsis_B trehalosi. The sequence goes on from NZ_BCRK01000258.1 coordinate 4,620, forward strand.
AGTCGCTGACCGGCGACCTGTTCGCCCCCGTCCACGGGCTGGGGGTGGCGGAGCACCGGGCGCGCGTGTTCGAGCAGCTCACGGCCATCGCGCAGACCGAGGTGCCCGGGTACGGGTTCTCCGAGGAGCACGGCGGGGCGGGCGACGTCGGGGCGTCGGTGGTGGCGTTCGAGATGGTGGTCTGCGACCTGTCGCTGATGGTGAAGGTGGGCGTGCAGTGGGGCCTGTTCGGCGGCGCGGTGCAGGCGCTGGGCACCGAGCGCCACCACGCCGAGTACCTGCCGCGCGTCATCTCGCTGGACCTGCCGGGCTGCTTCGCCATGACCGAGACCGGTCACGGGTCGGACGTGCAGCGGCTGCGCACCACCGCCACCTACGACCCCGCCACCGAGGAGTTCGAGGTCCACACGCCCGACGAGGCGGCGCGCAAGGACTACATCGGCAACGCCGCCCGCGACGGCCGCATGGCCGTGGTCTTCGCCCAGCTGGTGGCGGGCGGGGAGCGGCACGGCGTGCACGCGCTGCTGGTGCCGCTGCGGGACGACGACGGGGCGCCGCTGCCCGGGGTGCACATCGAGGACTGCGGGGCCAAGGCCGGGCTGAACGGCGTCGACAACGGGCGCATCGGCTTCGACCGCGTGCGGGTGCCGCGCACCGCGCTGCTCAACCGGTACGGCGACGTGGCTCCCGACGGCACCTACACCAGCCCGATCGACAACCCCAACCGGCGGTTCTTCACCATGCTCGGCACCCTGGTGCGCGGCCGGATCAGCGTGGCCGGGGGCGCGGGCACCGCCACCAAGGCGGCCCTGGCGATCGCCGTCCGCTACGCCGAGGCGCGCCGCCAGTTCGACCGGCCCGGCACCGGCGAGGAGGTCGTGCTGCTCGACTACCTCGCCCACCAGCGCCGCCTGCTGCCCGCCCTCGCCCGCACCTACGCGCTGCACTTCGCCCAGGAGGAGCTGGTCTCCACCCTGCACGACGGGCACACCGGCCGGGTGCCGCTGGACGAGCACGGGCAGCGGGAGCTGGAGTCGCGGGCCGCCGGGCTGAAGGCGGCCGCCACCTGGCACGCCACCCGCACCATCCAGACCTGCCGCGAGGCGTGCGGGGGCGCGGGCTACCTGGCCGAGAACCGGCTGCCGCAGCTCAAGGCCGACACCGACGTGTTCACCACGTTCGAGGGCGACAACACGGTGCTGCTGCAACTCGTCGCCAAGGGGCTGCTCACCAACTACCGGGACGCGTTCGGCGACCTGGACACGCTGGGGGTGGCGCGGTTCGCCGCCGGGCAGTTCCTCGGCGCCGTGATCGAGCGCACCGCCGCGCGGTCGGTGGTGGAGCGGCTGGTGGCGGCGGCGCCCGGGCGCGGGGACGCGACCGACCTGTACGACCGCGGCTGGCAGCTCAAGCTGCTGGAGGACCGCGAGAAGCACATCGTCGACGGCCTGGCCCGGCGGATGCGGCGGGCCGGCACCGCCGAGCCCGACCGCGCGTTCGCCGCGTTCAACGCCGCGCAGGACCACCTCCTCGCCGCGGCGCGGGCGCACGTCGACCGGGTGGTGCTGGAGGCGTTCGTGGCGGCGCTCGACCGGTGCGCCGACCCGGGCACGCGCGCGCTGCTCGACCGGGTGTGCGACCTGTTCGTACTGTCGCTGGTCGAGGAGGACCGGGCCTGGTTCCTGGAGCACGAGCGGCTGACCGGGGCCCGCGCGAAGGCGGTCACCCAGGCGGTCGACGCGCTCTGCGCGGAGCTGCGGCCGCACGCCCGGACGCTGGTCGACGCGTTCGCGCTGCCCGACGCCTGGCTGGCGGCCCCCATCGCGCTGGGCGCGGAGGCCGCCCGCCAGGAGGAGCAGCGGCGGGGGG
>NZ_BCRK01000259.1 GCF_001552555.1 Nocardiopsis trehalosi NBRC 14201
CCCCCCGCCCCCCCCCGCCGCACCGACGTGACACCACCCCGCCCACCCCCTCGTGCGACCCGCACCACACCCCGGCCCCCGGTTCCCCGGCGGGAAGTCCCGACTCGGAACCCCCGGCCCGAGGCCGTCAGGGCAGCGCCCTCGGCCCCCATCGGCGCGAGGCCGCCGGGGCAACGCCCTTCGCCCCGTCCCGACCCCCGCGAAGCCCCCGATGTGGCGACCACCACCCCGCCCCCATCACCCGCGAAGCCGCCCGTTCGGCGCCTCCGCTCACACCGCTGGACCGCGGTTCCAGGAGCGAGGCGCCGGGCGGCGACCGCCGGACCTAGGTTCCTGGAGTGAGTCCACCCGCTCGGTGACCGCCGCCCCGCCCGCGCGCGACGGCTTTTCGAGCACCCGCGAAGCCGCTTGCGGGGCGGAGTGATTCGCGCGGCGCGCGTCGTCCACAGGCTGGGGAACCGTCCTGGCGGGGTGGCGGCAGGCGGTCTAGCATGGCGGCAGCACCTCGGGAGCCTCCCGCCCCGGCCGCCGCGCCCGTCCTTCGCGTGCACGGCCGGTGACCCCCACCGCTCCCGGTGCCCGCCTCCCGGGCCCTCGCCGCGCGTACCGTCCGCGCCTGCCGCCCCCGGTTCCGCGCCCCGTCCTTCCCTCCGCGCATCGCGGGCCGTTCCGCACGCCCTTCCGATCCTGGGAGCACCCGCCATGAGGTATGCCCTGCTGCTCGCCGCCGCGGCCATCGCGGCCCTGCCCGCCGCCACCGCGCACGCGGCGGTGGCCGTCCCCGACCCGACCGCCACCACCTCGCGCGCCGCATCCGCCACCGGCTCGACCGACACCGGCCCCCGCGTCGCGCCTGCCACCGATCCGACCGGCACCGCCCCGCACGTTGCGTCCGCCACCGGCACCGCCGCCCCGCGCGCCGCACACTCCGCCCACCCGGCCGACACCGCCCAAGCGGCCGACGCCACTCACCCGGCCGACACCGTCCGCGCGGTGGTGGGTCCCGGGGACGACCGCGTGTTCGCGTTCGGCGACACCGCCGCCATCGCCTATCCGGTCGGTGCCTATCCCGCCGAGTTCGACTGGGACCGCCCGCGCGAGGTCGGCTTCCGCGTCGACACCGTCGAACGGTCCGGCCCCGGCCATGTGCGCTACCGGCTGACCGTGGACGTCCCCGAACTCGGCCGGGTGCTCGGCCTGGGCGGGATCGATCCGCGCTGCTCCGCCGCGAGCGGCCCTCCGGGCGGCCCCGGCGAACTCCCCTCCCCCGGCGAACTGGAGTCCGGCCGCCACACCTTCCGGCTCACCTGCCCGCTGCCCGCCGACACCGCCGATCTGGGCATCCACCTGTCCCCGCGCGACGCCCGGGGCGACACCGTCCCCCTGGTGTTCACCGGTCCGGCCCCGTCCTGACCACCCACCCCCGCGCCGCCCCCTGCGGCGCGGGGCCCCATCGCCGCCTCCGCCGAGCCGGACTCAGCGCCCCGCATCGACGGGCACTACGCCACCACCCCCGGGCACCGGCACCGGCCGACGCCCGGTCGGGGCGGCTGCCACGCGTGGCCGACGGCGGGCACCGGTCATCGGTCGGGTCAGACCGGGAGGATGCGGTCCTGGATCAGGGAGGCGCGCAGCAGGATGCCGAGGGCATGGCCGCTGACCGGCTTGCGCGCCTCCTCGATGCGTTCGACATAGCGGGGCAGATCATGGTGCCTACCGTGGGCGACCGCGCCGGAGGCCACGAGACCCGCGAACGGGTGGCGGTCGAGCGTGCTGTGGCCGAGCCGGTCGAACGGCACGAGCACGCCGTCGGGCAGCCGCTCCACGATCTCCTCGGCCAGCGGCCGGACCGCCCGCAGATCGTAGGCGCCGCTGAGGACCGCGGTCGGCCAGGTGAACTTCCGCTGTTCGGCGGCCAGGTCGAACGGGGGGCCCTCGAACACGGGGTAGTCCTCCGCCGCATGGGCGAACCCCACCGCCGTGTCGAGGGGTTCGCCGTCCGGCCGGATGTCCTCGAGTTCGCGGTACCAGATGGCCCCGGCCAGGTCGAACTCCATGACGAACGGGATGGGGGTGGTGATCTCGCGGGTCGCGAGCCGCTTCACCCGGTCCCACGTGCGCCTCCGGCCGTCGGCCACGGCGGTCACCAGCCGGTCCACGGCCTCCGCGCCGCCAAACTCGTACACCACGGGCACCACCACGCCGGTGTCCTCCACCGGCACCGCGCCCGACGCCACCAGGGCGCGCAACCGGCCCGCCACCCCGGCGGTGGCCGGTTCCACGCCCTCCCAGAGCAGGCGGCGCACATGATCGCGGGCCTTGGCGGCGTCCGTCGCGCCGCTGGACGTGCTGTCGAGCACCATCCCCCGCACCCGGCGCCCGTACCGCGCCCCGAACGCCTGCGCCAGGTACCCGCCGTAGGACGTGCCCCAGACCACCGCGTCGCGCGCCCCGCAGTCGTCGAGGACCGCGGCCAAATCCTCCACGACCTCGCCGACCGTCATCGCCTCCATCGGCAGGTCGGCGCCGTCGCGGTCCAACCGCGAGAGCCCCACCCCCCGATGCTCGACCATGATCACGTCGAACCCGCGGGCGGCGGCCGCCTTGCGGGCCCGCCGGTACGGCAGCACCGACGCCATGCCGGGCCCGCCCGGGATGATGAGCAGCGGCGTACCGCCGCGCACCCCCTCCCGGACATAGGCGAGGTCGAAGGTCCGCTTCGAGCCGGGTCGGACAGGGCGGGAAACGGTGCGGACATCGGGGCTGCGCCGGAGGCGCGCGCCCACTCGTGGGTTATCGGCCATACGTCCACCTTGCCCCAAACCACCCACGTTCCGCCCCCCGCACGGTGGATCGCCCCGCCGCCGATCGGCCGCGCGTGCCGATCAGGGGGTGGGGGCGGGGGCCGGCGCGGGGGTGGGGCCGCGGAAGGTGGCGCGGTAGGTGGACGGGGAGACGCCGAGGGCGGCGTGGAGGTGCTGGCGCAGCGACGCGCCGGTGCCGAACCCGGCGTCGGCGGCGATGCGGTCGACCGGCAGGTCGGTGCGCTCCAGCAGTTCGCACGCCCGCTCGACACGGCGGCGGGTCAGCCACTGCACCGGGGTCAGCCCGGTCTCGTCGCGGAACCGGCGGGTCAGGGTGCGCACGCTCGTCGCCTCCTGGTCGGCGAGGTCGCGCAGGGTCACCCGGCGGTCGAGGTGGGCCAGCGCCCACGCGCGGGCCCGGCCCGTGGACGCGTCCGCCGCCGGCACGGGCCTCCGGATGTACTGCGCCTGCCCGCCCTCGCGGTGCGGCGGCACGACGGTGCGCCGCGCCACCTCGTTGGCCACCGCGGCGCCGTGGTCGGCGCGCACGATGTGCAGGCACAGGTCGATCCCGGCGGCCTCGCCCGCAGCGGTCAGCACGTCGCCGTCGTCGGTGTAGAGCACGTCGGGGTCGAGGTCCACCCGTGGGAAGAGGCGGCGGAACAGCTCGGCCGAGTTCCAGTGCGTGGTCGCCCGCCGCCCGTCGAGCAGGCCGGCCGCCGCCAGCACGAACGCCCCCGTGCAGATCGACGCCACCCGGGTCCCGGGCCTGATGCGGGCCAGCGCCGCTGCCGTGCGGGGGTCGAGCACACCGCTGGCGTCGGCCGCGTCGGGGGCGTGCGAGGCGGGGACCACCACGGTGCGGGCGGCGGCGAGCGCCTCGGGTCCGTGGCGGACCCCGATCGGGAAGTCCGCGTCGGTGGCCACCTCGCCGGGGGTGACGGCGCAGGTCGCCACCTCGTAGAGCGGGCGGCCGCGGTCGTCGCGGGCCTGGCCGAGGATCTGGTGGACGATCCCCAGCTCCATGGGCATGAGCCCGTCGCGGACGAGCACGGCCACCGGGTGCCGGTCGGGATGCGCGAACACGGTCATGGCCGGATTCTTACACATGTCGTCCATCCGGCCACTCGTGCGGGGCCGGGGGCGCCCACCAGGGTGGGGGCATGGGCATCCACGACTCCACCCCCATCACCCGGGAACCCTCCGGCGGCCGGGTACGGCCGCGCGTCCACCGCGCGTGGGGCGTCGCGGCGGCCGCGGCGCTGGCGATCGTCGCGGCGGGCGCGTTCGCCACCATGCCGGGCCTGCTCGTCGGCCCCCTGCGCGCCGAGTTCCACTGGTCGCACGGCGCCATCAGCGCCGCCGTGTGGGTGAACATGGCCGTGAACGGGCTGATCGCGCCGTTCTCGGTCGCGCTGATCGACCGCTTCGGCCTGCGCCGCGTCGCGGCGGGCGCGCTGCTCGCGGTGGCCGCGGGGGCGGCGCTCACCGCCGTCCTGACCGCCGTGTGGCAACTCGCGCTGGCGTGGGGCGTGCTCATCGGCGCCGGAACCGGTTCGCTGGCGACCGCCTTCGCCGCCACGGTCACCGACCGCTGGTTCGTCCGGCGGCGCGGACTGGTCACCGGCCTGCTGACCGCGGCCGGGGTGTTCGGGCAGTTCGTGTTCCTGCCCGTCCTGGCGTGGGTCGTGGAGCACGCGGAGTGGCGGACGGCGACCACCGCCGTCGCCGTCGCCGCCGTGGTCGCGGCGCCCGCCGCCTGGCTGCTCCTCCGCGACCACCCGGCCGACCTCGGGCTGCCCGCCTACGGCGCGACCGCCCCCGCCGCCCGGCCGGCCCCCGTCCCCGGGGCGGCCCGCCGCGCGCTGCGGGTGCTCCGCGACGCGGCGCGCACGCGCACCTTCTGGCTGCTGGCCGGGACGTTCGCCATCTGCGGCGCCTCGACCAACGGGGTGATGTGGACGCACTTCGTCCCCTCCGCGCACGACCACGGGATGCCGGGCACGGTCGCCGCCTCCCTGCTGACGGTCATCGGCGTGGTGAACGTGGTGGGCACGGCCGCCTCCGGCTGGCTGACCGACCACGTCGACGCGCGCCTACTGCTCGCCGGGTACTACGCGCTGCGCGGCGGGGCGCTCCTGGCGCTCCCGGCGCTGCTGGGGCCAACGGCGGAGCCCCCGCTGATCGCGTTCGTCGTGCTGTTCGGCCTGCTCGACGTCGCCACGGTGCCGCCGACGCTCGCGCTCGCCACGATCCGCGACTCCTTCGGCCCAGGCGACAGCGCCCTGGTGTTCGGCTGGACGCTCGCCGCCCACCAGGTGGGCGCGGGGGCCATGGCGCTGGCCGGCGGGCTGGTGCGCGACGCGCTGGGCGCCTACACGATGATGTGGACCGGCGCGGCCGCGCTGTGCGGCCTGGCGGCGGTCCTGGCCCTGCTCATCGCCCGCCCCCGTCCGCGCCCCGATGCGCACGCCCTCCGCTGACGGCCGCTCCCCGCGCCCGCGAGCGGGCGGGTCAGGGCGGCGGGGCGTCGGCCCAGGTGACGACGGTGACCGTGGTCCCGCCGCCCGGGGTGGGCTCGACGGTGAACTCCGAGACGAGGCGGCGGGCGCCGCCGAGCCCGACCCCCAGCCCGCCGCCCGTGGTGTAGCCGTCGGCGAGGGCGCGGTCGAGATCGGGAATGCCCGGTCCGCGGTCGATGAAGCACAACCGGATCCCCGCCGCGCCGTCGCGGGTGACGACCGCGAGCTCCATCTCACCGCCGCCGCCGTGCACGAGGGTGTTGCGCGCGAGCTCGCTGGCGGCCGTGACGAGCTTGGTCTCGCGGACCAGGCCGAGCCCCAGCGCGCGGGCGTGCGCGCGCACCAGGCGGCGGACGCGCGGAAGGTCGGTGTCGGACCGGATGGGGTCGCGGGGCGCGGGTCCCGGCACGGCGGGCGGCGGCACCGCGATGGTGCCCCGCGCCGCTGCCTCGGGCATGTGGTCCTCCGCGCTCGCCGCGCCGCTGGAGTGCGCGCCGTCCGCCGGGGGCCGCGGACGACTGTTGTCGTACGGCAAATGTTAGCGCCCGGACCAGGCCTTCGTCAGTGATCCTGGGAGGTTCGGGACGAAGGTCCCGGAGCGAGTCTTGGGTGACGGGTTGGTTAGGGTCGGGGTCGCATCGAGCAGGGGCGCGGACCGCGGGCGGTCCGTCGGAGCGGACAGGGGGGTGCCGTGGACGCCGATCCGCGAGGTGCCGACGCCGGCGCGGTCGCGCGCGTCGCGGCATCGGTGACCGAGCTGGTGGAGGCCCTCTGGGACCGGGGCCGCCCGGCGCCGGTTTCACCGCCGCAGCTGCGGGTGCTGCGCGTCCTGGAGCGCCACGAGGGCATCAACCTGCGCGGGCTCACCGCGCAGCTGGGGTCGTCGCCGCCGTCGGTCAGCCGCCTGTGCGACCGGCTCCAGGCCGTCGGCCTCATCGACCGGTCGCCGAGCAGCAGCAGCCGGCGCGAACTGCGGCTGCGCCTGAACGCGCGCGGCCGGTCCTACCTCGACGACCTGCGGACGCGCCGGAGCGCCGACCTGTCGGCGGTCATCTCGGACATGCCCGCCCCCGACCGTCGGGCCCTGCTGCGCGGCCTGACCGCCTTCCACGCGGCCGCCGAACGCTAGGGAGTGTTTTGTGGATG
>NZ_BCRK01000260.1 GCF_001552555.1 Nocardiopsis trehalosi NBRC 14201
GGGGGTGGGTGGGGCGAGTGGGCCCCTCTGGGAGTGGGGGTGGGGGTGGGGGTGGTGACGGAAGGTGGTTTCCCGAGGGGCGGGTCGGGGGTGGTGGGGACACGCCCGTGGGGGTGGGGCGGCGCAATTCCGTGGGCGGTGGGGGATGGGGCGGGAAGTCGGGTGAGGAAGGGCGGGCGCGGGTTTTCGTGCGGGGGTGGAGTGGGCGGTGCGGGCCGTTCCAGGGTGGCGCTGATGGCATACTGGTGGCGGCCGGAACGCCGGTGCGGCAGTGCTTTCCGGACGACGGTGACGCAGCGTCAGCCGCCGCCATTCCGCGAGAAAATCCCGGTTAAACGTTCCCACCGTCCACGTTTGCGTAGCGTCGGCAATTTCCGCTGGTGATGGCGGGAATTGCGGGGGACGGGCGCGGAGCGTTTCACCGGGGGGCGCCGGAGGTCCGCCGCAGGGCCTCTCCGTCCGTCGCTCAGCGCGATCCCCGGGCCTCCGCCCGTCCTGGTCACCGCGCTCGCGGAGGCCGGTTCGGCGTGCCCTCCATCATCGCCGTGTTCACGTTCTGCTTATGGAGCGGTACGGAGCGGCGCGAGAGATCCGGCGTCAATTTCCCGGCTAGGTAAACAATGCCACGAAACGTCGCTAATATTCGCTTCTGGGTCTTGTGTCCTAGTGACCGATAGGTCATCTTGTAACACGGGGATGGATGTAGAAACGACGGAAAGGTTCGCCATGCTCAAGAAGATCTGCGCGATTGCGGTGCTCTCGGTCGCCGCGCTGGTGGGAACGGCCCTCCCCGCCTCCGCCGCCACCGCCGAGACCGCGACCGCGATGTCCGACACGGGCTTCAGCTGGGCCTGATCTCGGACCTCGCGCGCCCCGCGGCCGTCCGGCAGGCGTCCACCTGCGGGAACCCCGGTCCATGCCCCTGGACCGGGGTTCGATCCGTCCCGGCCGCCCCGCCCGTCCGCCCGGGCGCCGCCGCTCGTCCGCGGTCGGCGCCCGGAAACCCCCGGTGAACGCCGCCCGACTTCCCCCGCAGGGTATTCCGGTCGGCCCCGTCGACCGGCACCATGAGGCCACCCCCGACACGAAGTGGAGGAGAGGGTGGCCCTCTCACGTACCGGTACGCGCCGCCGCGCGTGCGCCGCCGCCGCGATCGCGCTCACCGCGGCACTCGCCCCCGCACCCCCCGCCGCCGCCGACCCCGTGCTCATCGACCCCGCGCCGACCGACCCCGCGCCCGCCGTCGTCACCGAGGTCTACGGCGGAGGCGGCAACAGCGGCGCGACCCTGCGCCACGACTTCGTCGAACTCGGCAACCCCGGCGACACCCCCGTCGCGCTCGACGGCTGGAGCGTGCAGTACCTGCCCGCCCGGCCCTCCCCGACCAGCCGCGCCCAGGTCACCCCGCTCTCCGGGTCCGTCGCCCCCGGCGGCCACTACCTCGTCCGCCAGGCCCAGGGCGCCGGCGGCACCGTCGACCTGCCGGCCCCCGACGCCGCCGGCACCACCGCCATGGCGGCGGGCGGCGGCGTGGTCGCGCTCGTCGCGGACACCGCCCCGATCACCTGCCGCACCCCCGCCGACTGCGCGGCCGACCCCGCCGTGGTCGACCTGGTGGGCGTCGGCGGCGCCACCGTCCACGAGACCGCGCCCGCACCGGCGACCACGTCCGCGACCTCCGCCGCCCGCGACGCCGCGTTCACCGACACCGGCGACAACTCCGCCGACTTCACCGCCGGCGCCCCCACCCCCGTCAACGCCGCCGGCGAGGCCCCCGGCGGCGGCGACGGCGGCGGCCCCCAGGAGCCCGGCCCGCTGCGCGTCCACGACGTGCAGGGCACGACCCGCGTCTCCCCGCACGACGGAGCGGCCGTGACCGGCGTCCCCGGCGTGGTGACCGCCGTCAACGCCTTCGGGTCCGCGCGCGGCTTCTGGTTCCAGGACCCCGACGGCGACGGCGACCCCCGCACCAGCGAGGGGCTGTTCGTGTTCACCGGCGCCACCACCCCCGACGTCGCCCCGGGCGACGAGGTGCTGGTCAGCGGCCGGGTCGGCGAGTACGTCCCGGCCGAGGGCGCCCAGGGCGTCACCCAGCTCGGCGGCGCGGTGTGGACGGTCGTGCACTCCGGCCGCCCGGTGCCCGCCGCCGTCGACCTGGAGCCCGGCACCGTGCCCGCCGCCTACGCGCCCGACGCGGGCGGCGACGTCAGCGGCCGCGACCTGCGCCCCGACACCTACGCGCTCGACTTCTGGGAGGCCCACGAGCACATGGTGGTCCGCGTGGAGGACGCCCGCGTGGTCGGCCCCACCGACGCCTACGGCGCCCTGTGGGTGACCACCGAGCCCGACGACGACCCGACCGTGCGCGGCGGCACCGCCTACTCCTCCTACGCCGACCCCAACAGCGGCCGGCTGAAGGTCGAGTCGCTGCTGCCCCGCGCCGAGCACCCCTTCCCCGCCGCCGACGTCGGCGACGCCCTGGCCGGGGTGACCGAGGGCCCGCTGTACTACAGCGGCTACGGCGGCTACCTGGTCAAGGCCACCGCGCTCGGCGCGCACGTCGACAACGGGCTGGAGCGCACCACCGCGGCGGACCGCCGCCCGTGGGAGCTGTCGGTGGCCACCTACAACGTGGAGAACCTCTCGGCCGCCGACGGCGACGACGTGTTCGCCCGCCTCGCCACCGGCGTGGCCGACCACCTGGGCGGCCCCGACATCGTCGCCCTGGAGGAGATCCAGGACGACAACGGGCCCGCCGACGACGGCACCGTCACCGCCGGCGCCACCCTGGACCGGCTCACCGCGGCGATCGAGGACGTGGGCGGCCCCGCCTACGAGTGGCGGCAGATCGACCCGGAGGACGGCGCCGACGGCGGCCAGCCCGGCGGCAACATCCGCAACGCGTTCCTGTTCGACCCCGAGCGGGTGGACTTCGTGGACCGTCCGGGCGGCGACGCCACCACCCCGGTGGAGGTGGTCGGCACCCGCCGCGGCGGGGTCCGGCTGAGCGTGTCGCCGGGCCGGATCGACCCGGCCGACGCCGCGTGGACCGACAGCCGCAAGCCCCTCGCCGGCGAGTTCCGGTTCCGCGGCCGCACGGTCGTCGTCGTCACCAACCACTTCACGTCCAAGGGCGGCGACCAGCCGCTGCACGGTCCCGTGCAGCCGCCGGCGCGCGGCTCGGAGGAGCAGCGGCACGCCCAGGCCGAGGCGGTGCGCGCGTTCGCCGACGAGGTCGCCGCGGCCGACCCCGACGCCAACCTGGTGGTGGCCGGCGACCTCAACGACTTCCAGTTCTCCCGCACCCTGGACCTGCTGACCGGCGACGGCGGACTGGTCAACCCCATGCTCGGCCTGCCCGCCGGCGAGCGGTACAACTACGTCTACGACGGCAACTCCCAGGCGCTCGACCACATGCTGGTGGCCCCCGCTCTGGCGCACCGCGCCGACTACGAGATCGTCCGGATCAACGCCGAGTTCCACGACCGGGCCAGCGACCACGACCCGCAGCTGGTGAGCTTCCGCCCGCTCAGCGGCGACCCGCGCCGCGACGCCCGGGAGGACCGCCGGTACTACCCCGACCGCTGACGGCCCGCTCCGCCGCCCGTCCGGGATTCCGCGCCCGGACGGGCGGGTAGGGACCCTCCGTAGGCGAGGCCCACCCGAGAGGGGCGTCGAGGACCGTGCCCGACTTCCCGGACCACCCGCGCCCCGAGCCCCCGGGCGCGGGGCGCCCCGGCGACACCGGCGGCCGCGAGTACCCGCAGGGCGAGCAGGCGCCGGGCGGCTACCACTACCCCGAGCCCCCGCTGCCGCCCCCGGCCCCCGAACCCCCGGCGGTCCGCCCCGAGCCGGCCCCGCCCGTGGCCGCCGAGCGGTTCCGCCGGTCCACCCCGGCGCGGGTCAAGCTCATGCCCGCCGAGCGGGGCAACGGCGCGTACTGGCGGCTGGGCGTGCTCACCGCGCTGTTCGTCATGTACACCGGCAGCGTCGCCGACTACGTGTCGACCGGCACCCGCGCCTGGGGCCACCTGGTGTTCTGGGCGGTGGTGGCGGGGGCGGCGCTGGCCGCCGCCTACCGCGAGCGGCGCAACGCGTGGACCCCCGCGCCCCGCTGGCCGTGGCCGGCCGCGGCGGTGGCGGGCACGGTGACCGCCGAACTCCTCGTCGCGGTGGCGGGGTCGCCGGCCGTGCTGGTGGGGTCGGTGGTACTGCTCGGTGTCGGCCTGCTCCTGGTGATGATGTTCGGCTGACGGCCCGGCGGCAGGGGGTCAGGTGGCCTCGGTGTCGAACGGGGGACGCTTGCCGTTCAGCTGCGGAGCGGGGCGGCGGAGGTCGTCATCGTCGTCCTCGGCCTCCCAGAAGTGCTTCTGCACGAAGCGCTTGGGGTTGAGGTCCTGCACGTCGAAGTCCTTGAACTCCGGTCCCAGGCCCTGCTGGATGTCGGTCTTCGCGTTGTCGGCCAGGCGGCGCAGCTGGCGCAGCAGGCGCCCGAGCTGGCCCGCCGCCTTCGGGAGCTGGTCGGGCCCGAAGATCAGGAGCGCGAGGACACCGAGGATGATGAACTCGCCCGCCCCGATGTTGAACATGCCCAACCCCTTACGGACCGCCGTGGTCGCTTCGGCCACTTAGCAGATTAGCCCCTCCGGCCCCGGAGGGGGACAGGGGAGGGGCGCCGTTCACACGATGGCCGCCCGCCCGGAGGCGGCCCGCACGGACCGCCCGGACGCGGACACCGCCCGTCCGCTCCGGGAACCCGGGGTCTAGGGTGGTCCGGTGCCGGATCGCCGGTTCGCCGGATACGTCCTGCTTCGAGGGGAGTGCGGTGACACAGGCCACCCTGCGGGCCCGCGTCGGCGGTGTCGTCGACGCCAGGTGGTTCCAGAACACGGTCGTCGGGGTGATCGTCCTCAACGGGGTCGCGCTGGGCCTGGAGACCTACGAGCACCGGTTCGGGGTCTTCGACGGCTACTTCCTGATGGCCGAGCACGCGTTCGTGGCGTTCTTCACCGTCGAACTGGCGCTCAAGCTCTACGCCCGGGGCGCGGCGTTCTTCCGCGACCCGTGGAACTGGTTCGACCTGCTCGTGGTCGGGGTGGCGCTGATCCCGGCCTCCGAGGGGTTCTCGGTCCTGCGGCTGCTGCGGGTCCTGCGCCTGCTCCGGCTGATCAGCGTGATCCCGTCGATGCGCAAGATCGTCGGCGCGCTGTTCCGGTCGGTGCCCGGCCTGGGCACGGTCATCGGCCTGCTGTTCGTGATCATGTACACGTCGGCGGTGCTGGGCGAGCGGCTGTTCGAGGACATCTCGCCCGAGTACTTCGGCGACCTCGGCACCACCCTCTACACCCTGTTCATGCTGCTCACCACGGAGAACTGGCCGGACGTGTCGGCGTCGGTGATCGACGAGGCGCCGTTCGCCTGGGTCTACTTCGTGGTGTTCATCGTGATCAGCGCGTTCCTCGTGCTCAACCTCATCATCGGCGTCATCGTCACGACGATGGAGGAGGAGTTCAACGCCGAGCGCTGGGAGGAGGACCAGGAGCTGGAGGCGCACCAGCACGAGGCCGTCATGGCGCAGATCGGCGCGCTCACCGACCAGGTGGCCCGGTTGACGGAGCAGGTGCGGGAGTTGTCGGTCCGGCGGGAGCCGGGGCCCGACCGGCGGGCGGACGCGCCCGGCGCGCAATGACGCGGACGGCGGACCGGCCCCGGGAAAGCGAACAGCCCTTCGCCCGGGTGAGCGAAGGGCCGAGAAACGAATTCAGGCGACGTTAGAGCGCACGCACGTTGGACGCCTGAGGACCCTTCGGGCCCTGGGTGATCTCGAACTCGACCGACTGGTCCTCTTCCAGGTTCCGGAAGCCGGTACCCGCGATCGCCGAGTAGTGAACGAACACGTCCGGGCCGCCACCCTCAACGGCGATGAACCCGAAACCCTTCTCAGAGTTGAACCACTTCACGGTGCCCTGAGCCATCTTGCTCTCCCTTTGGGGACTACAACGGGACCGCACCCTGCTGGTCCCGGGTTGCCGAGCGCCCGTCCCCGGGAGTTGTGGCCCAAACGACAAGCGCCCACGTGAAGTTCCGCGAGGCGCCCTAGGCATCCATGGAAACTACAACCGCAACCGGTGCAAGACACTACCAGCCGTATACGGGCGTTGCCGAGCCTTTTCGGGACGAAAATCAGTGTTCGAAATCCCGTCATTCGCGGGCGGTGTTCCGGTTGCCTTTCCGGTTCATCCGCAGTACCGCGCAGCGGCGGGCGGGGGCAGCCC
>NZ_BCRK01000261.1 GCF_001552555.1 Nocardiopsis trehalosi NBRC 14201
CCCGTGCGGCGGCCGGCCGCCGCGGTCAGGCGCGGCCGTGCCGCCGGAGCAGCGCCGTGCACACGCGGCGGAACCGGTCGGCGTCGAGCACGGCGCCCTCGCGGCGGATCCCGTCCTCGGGCAGCTCGAACAGCCGGTCCAGGGCGACGTAGGAGGGGCGCCCGCCCCGGTCCCACGGCCCGGCGCCGAGGGCGGTCCAGTCGCGCTCCTCCCACGGGTCGGGGGCTCGGCTGGACAGCATCAGGGCGTGCAGGACGCCGTCGCGCGCGCCGACCACCAGCAGCGGCCGGTCCTTGCCCTGGGCCGGGTCGTCCTCGTAGGGCACCCAGGCCCAGACGACCTCGCCGGCGTCGGCGCGCCCGTCGATGTCGGGCGCGTAGGCGAAGGTGATGTCGGTCGTCGCGGCGGGCACCTCGCGGACGGCGCCGCGCCGCCCGGCCCGCGCGGCCCCGCCGGAAGTTCGTGGTTCGCGCATCCGGGGAGCCTAGCGCAGGGCGGCGGCCGCGCTCCCGCCCCGCCCGGGGGTCGTCAGGGCGCGGCGACCCGCACGTCGTGGTCGACGGCCCCCGCTGCGGTGAAGGCCAGCAGCCGCGCCCCCTCGGCCTCGACCTCCGCGCGGTCGGCGGCCGCGAGCGGGGCGAAGGGGGTGACGGCGAGGACGGCGGACCGCCGCGCGCGGACGATCTTCCAGGTGCCCGCGACGAACCCGTCGACCAGGACGGTCCCCGGGATGATGCCGTTGGGGGTGGCCATGCGGGCCCGCGCGTCGTCGGAGACCACCCGGGTGCGGTCGGCGTGGGAGAGGGTGAGGTTGTCGTACTCGGCGACGAGCCGGACGGGGGCGGGGGTGCCGGGGTCGGGGCGCGGGGCGTCGGGCAGGTCGTAGAGATCGCGGCCGTCGGGGCCGCGGAACACCCGCAGCCGGGGGCGCAGGCGCTCGAAGACCTCGCCGAGGCGGGTCAGCCCCGACCACACCTGGGCGTCGCGCGGCGAGGCCGGCCCGAACGCCGCGAGGTAGCGCAGGACGAGGTCGTCGGGGCCGGGGCCGTCGGGCGCGGGCCCGCCGAGCCACGCCTCGGCGGTGGTGCAGACCGGCTGCCCGCTGCCGGTCCACAGGCCGCGCGGCGGCACCTGCACCAGGGGCAGCCGCACCCGGAGCAGGCGGTCGTAGGCGCGAGGGTCGCCGCCGGGGAACCGGTCGGCGAGCAGGCGCCCGGCCTCGCCGGCGGTCATGGGGCGCGCGTCGAGCAGCGCCCGCCCCGCCTCGGCGACCTCGTCGGGGTCGGCCCCACCCATGGCGCGGACGAAGGCCCGGTCGCCGATGGCCCGGTCGAGGACGGGCTGGGTCCAGGCGCGCAGGGCCAGGGCGTCGGCGGCGGCGGTGAGGTGGACGGTGCCGCGCAGCGAGACCAGGCGCACCACCCGCCGGTTGGTCATCAGGTGCTCCAGCTCCTCGGGGCGGAACGCGGCCAGCCGGGACCACAGCCCCACGTAGGGCGCCTTGGGGGCCTGCGACTGGAGGGCGACGAGGTGGGCGATGGCGTCGGCGGCGGACACGTCGTGCCGCCGCAGCAGGAGCTGGCGGGCGAGGGTGGCGCGGTTGAGTGCCCGGGTCGACAGGGTGGCGCCCTGGGCGCCCGGGGATGTCGGAGCGGGCATCGGGACCTCCAGCGGTAGGGCGGGGCCGGCGCACCCGCCGTCGGCACCCTACGGGCCGCCGCCGACATGCGGCGCCGCGCGCGGCACACCGGCGCGGCGCGGTCGCCCACCGGGGACCGGGACGGCGGCGGGGGGCGGTGTGGTGCGCGGACGGCGCCTGCGGCGGATCGGGGCCGTGTGCGGCGGCCGCCCCGGGGCGGCCTTCGGCCGGTCCGCGCCGCCCGGGGTCGGCGGCGGGGCGGGGCGCGCGTGCCCGGTGGCCGCGCACCCGGTAGCCTGCCCGGTGATCACGGTCGACGGGTGGAGGTGGAGCCGTGGCCCAGGCCACCTGGCGGTCCCGGGAGCTGACGGTCGGCCAGGTGGCCGAGCGCAGCGGCGTGGCGGTGTCGGCGCTGCACTTCTACGAGCGCGAGGGGCTGATCCGCAGCCGGCGCACGGCGGGCAACCAGCGCCGGTACCAGCGCGACACGCTGCGCCGGATCGCGTTCATCCGCGTCTCGCAGCGGGTCGGCATCCCGTTGGCGCGCATCCGCGAGGCGCTGGCCGAACTGCCCGAGGAGCGCACGCCCAACCGCGACGACTGGGCGCGGCTGTCGGAGACGTGGCGCGAGCGGCTGGACGCGCGCATCCGGACGCTGGAGCGGCTGCGCGACGACCTCACCGACTGCATCGGCTGCGGCTGCCTGTCGCTGGAGCGCTGCGCGCTGTCGAACCCGCGCGACCGGTTGAGCGCGGAGGGCCCGGGACCGCGCCGCCTGCTCGTCGACGAGGACTGCCTCGACGCGGGTCACTGCTCGGCCTGACCGCCGCCCGGCCCGCCGCGCCGCGTCCGCCCCGCCCGGCGGCGCGCGGCCGGGCGGGCGGGGCGGGCCGGTGTCAGTCCGGCCGCGGGTCGGCCGGGGCGGGGCGGATGGTGGCGTAGCCCTGCCAGGGCGGGGGCTGGAGCACGGACTTCCCGGCGTAGAGGAGTTCGGCCAGCGGCAGCGGCTGGTGGTAGAAGTTCAGCGACGACGGGACGTCGAAGATGTCGGCCGACGCCAGGAAGAACGGGAGCTCGGCGGCGAGGTAGCGCGTCGCCCGTTCGACCCGCTCGGGTGCGGGCGGCCCGGTGTGGCCCCGCGCCCGCAGCACCTCCCGGCTCATCTCCGCGCACGTCCCGGCCAGCGCGTCGTCCTCGCGCAGCGCCCGTTCGGCCTCGGCCAGCCGCTCCCGGTAGACCGGGTGGGCGGCCAGGTCGGACATGCGGTGCAGGCCGTCGCCCTCCCGGGGGCCGCCGCCGGCGCGCCACGCCCGGTCGACCCGGTTGCGCAGCACGTTGGTCTCGCCGCGCGCCTTCCTCCGCGCGCGCTGCGGTTCGTAGCCGAGCGCGAGGTAGGTGTGCACCAGCGCGGAGTCGGGGACGACGACGTCGACGCGGGCGAACTCCGCGCACAGCCAGCCCAGGAGGCGGGTCAGCAGGGCCACGTTGAAGTACCCGTTGCCGGGGCTGACCCCGAGCAGCGCGTGCTCCCGGCGGTCCCACACCGTCCGGCAGCCATCGGTGAAGGGGTCGACGGTGAACGCGGGGTGCGGGGCGCCGCCCGGGTCGGCGGCGCCCGTGGGCCCCGCCGTCACGTCCAGCGGCCCGTGCCGGGCCGCGCGGCCTCGCCGAGGTGCCGGCGGCGCAGCTCCTCGCGGCGGATCTTGCCGGTCCCGGTGCGGGGCACGTCCGCCAGCGCGACCACCACGGGGTCGGCGAGGACGGGGAGCCCGCTCACGGCGGTGCGCCACGCCTGCGGGTCGAGCCGGCCGTCGGGCGTGGCCACCACCGGCACGGGCGGGCCGTCGCTGACCGCCAGCAGGGCGACGTCGTGCCGTTCGGGCAGCAGGTCGACCAGCACGTCCTCCAGCTCCAGGCAGCTCAGGCCCGGGGTGTGGTTGACCTCGCGGTCGAGGAGCTTGATCCGGCCGGTGCGGGTCTTGATACCGATGTCGCCGGTGTTCCACCACTCCCCCACGGCCTTCTCCCGCCAGCGCTCGGGTTCGCGGTAGTAGCCGGCGCAGCGGGCCTTGGTGCGGGCGAACACCAGGCCGGGGCGGCCGTCGGGGACCGGGCGGAAGGTCTCGGGGTCGACCACCTTGATCTGCACGAACGTGGGCATCGGCCGGCCCACGGTCCGGGGGCCGGGGCGCTCGTCGCGCCGCCGGTTCGCGGTGCGGCGGGTCACGAAGGTCATCCCCAGGCCGCCGGTCTCGGACTGCCCGTAGCCGTACCGCCAGAGGGGGAAGGGGTGGCGGGAGGCGTTGAGGAAGGTGCGGATGGTCGACCAGTACACGGCGTCAAAAGTGCTGGCGAACATGCGGACCGAGGAGAAGACGTTGGCGCGGCGCTCGCGGGCGAGCCCCTCCAACCGGTCGAAGTCGATCGGCAGCGCCTCGACGGCGGTGGGCGGGTGCTCCCGGAACAATGGGCGGACGTTCTCGGGTTCGCTGTCGCTCATCAGCAGCACTTTGTGCGGGGAGAGCGTGAGCGCGGAATAGATCCAGGTGAAGGCGCGCGCGTGCACGTAGGGCATGAACACCGCGACGGTGTCGTTGCGTCGGAATGTGATCGGCGGCAGGTGGCGGCATTCCAGCCGGGCCATCTGCCCTTGGAGTTTGGCCGGCGTGTACATGATGAGTTTCGGGATTCCGGTGGTGCCGGACGTGTGGGTGAGCATCAGCAGCTCGTCGTTGCGGCGCGGGGCGGGCGGCGGCGCGTCGGCGCCGTCGAGCGCGGCCGGTGTCAGCGCGCCGGGCGCGTCGGCGTCGAGGGACAGGGTGCGTTCGGCCAGGTCGGTCAGCGGCGTCCCGCCGGCCGCGCCGGCCGTGAGCCGCCGCGCGTCGCTGACCAGCAGCCGGGGCTCGGAGCGGTGCAGCAGCGCCCGGACGGAGTCGTCGGGCAGCAGGCCGGAGAGCAGGACGGGGACCGCGCCGATCCGGCTCGCGGCGGCGGCCAGCAGCAGGCAGTCGAAATGGTTCTCCTTGAAGACGGCGACGTGGTCGCCGGAACGCACCCCGGCCGCGTGCAGGATCGCGGACGTCCGGCGGACGATGTCCGCGATCTCATCGATGTCGAGGAGGGTCCGCCCGCTCGGGTCGATGTCGAGCGGACGGCTGAGGCGGAAGATCATCGGTTTTCCGAGTTCCGCCCGGTGGTCGAAGAGCAGACCGATATTGGACTTCCAGAGCTGGTGGTTTGGCACCCGTTCTCCCGGATTCCGGCGCAGATTTCGGGAAAGGCGGTCCGCCTTTTCCCGGAATGAGACCCGGCCCAGGCAATCAAGGGCCGATCTTCGAGTCAACCGCACTCGTCACTCGCGTCACGGGGCCGGATGTGGACGCGGTATGCCGGGGCGCGGCGGGGGGCGGCCGCGTCGGTGCGCGGCCGCCGGGGTGCCGGGGTCGGGAGGGCGGGCGGCCGCGCCGGCGGCCGGCGCGGCCGCGGGGGTCACACGGCCGAGGAGGGGACCTCGCGGTCGTCGGCGGCGGGCCAGGCGAGCGGGTCGGCGCCGAGCCCGGCGAGTTCGGCGATCTGCAGGCGGCACCACGGGGAGACGTCGTAGAGGCCGTTGAGCACGCCGTCGGCGACGTCGGCCCAGGGCAGCCACCGCCAGTCGCCGACCTCGGCGGGGTCGGGGGCGAGCGGGCCGGTGGCGACGGCGCGGAAGACCGGGCAGACCTCGTTCTCGACGGTGCCGTCGGGCATGACCGCGCGGTAGCGGAAGCGGGGCAGGACGGGCGCGGGGACGGTGGCGGTGGTACCGAGTTCGTCGCGGAGCCGGCGGGCGACCGCGTCGGCGAACGGCTCGTTGGGGGCGGGGTGGCCGCAGCAGCTGTTGGTCCACACCAGCGGCCAGGTGGTCTTGGCGCCGGATCTGCGGGTGAGCAGCACCCGGCCGCGGTCGTCGAAGACGTAGCACGAGAACGCCAGGTGCAGCGGGGTGCGCTCGTGGTGGACCGCCGACTTGGGTGTCGTGGCGACGGCGCGCCCGTCGTCGTCGAGCAGCACGACCAGTTCAGTCACGTTCGAGGTGTCCCTTCCGCCGGGCGGGAAGGTGCCCGGGCTCTGGACCTGGGGCTACCCCCGCTCTCCGGGCGACAACCCCGCGATCCTGCGGTGGCCGGCGACGCTGTCCGCACATGTCAGGCCATGTCGGGACGGAAGCGGCGGCGCTGGCCGGGGGTGGTCAGCCGCGGCCGCGCATCGGCGCCAGTTCGGCGGGCGCGGTGACACGGCGCAGGGCGCGCGGTCCGGGGCCGGGCGCGGGGGTGAAGACGCGCACCAGCAGGTCGGCGCCGATGCGGCCGGCGGCGACCCAGGAGGTGCCCGTGGCCAGCACGGTGAAGGGGTGGACGGCACCGTCGACGGTGATCTCGGCGGTCGACCAGGCGGCGTCGGCGGCCGGACCGGAGGCGTCGGCCGACAGCGGGTCGCGCGCCCGCCGCTCCATCAGGTCGCGCTCGG
>NZ_BCRK01000262.1 GCF_001552555.1 Nocardiopsis trehalosi NBRC 14201
CGAGCGCGCCGGCGGCCTCCTTCACGGTCAGCAGCCGCCGCTCCGGGGGCCGATCGGCGGGGGCCGCTGGTACCCGAACGCGCACCTCAGCCTGCGCGGCCTCCCGCGCTGCCGCCAAGAACGTGCGCACGAACTCCTCGGCAGCCTTCACCGCCTGGTCCTCTCGCGCCAACGCGCCCCCTCAACACGTCCTGATCACCCCGATATGGGCGACCTGCCCGACAGCAGAACGGCCCCGCGGCCAGCGACCTGAACGCCGACCCGGGGCCTGACCCGACCACCTGCACTACCAGGAGATCGAGCTATGAACCATCGTAGTGACCAGCCGGCCGCCCAACCGCGCACCCAGGGCGGTGTCCGATGACCCCCACCTCGCTGCACGTCCTGCGCGCCGTCGTCGGCCTCGTCGCCCTCTCCGCGTTCGTCGCGATCTGGGGCGGCTGGGTCGGCCTCGGGGAGATGGCCGGGTTCGGGGTGGTCGACCTCGCCCCCGGATCGCCCCGCCCCATCCGCATCAACCTGGCGATCACCCTCCCGTTGGGCATCGAGGCGTATGCCGCGATCGCCCTGTACGTGGCCGTGTCCGGCATCGTCACCGGCGGCGCCCGAGCGTTCGCCTGGTTCTCCGCTGTCGGCGCGCTGGGCATCGGCGCGTTCGGCCAGGCCGCCTACCACCTGCTCGCGGCCGAGGAGCACGGGAGCAAGGCGCCCCCCGAGATCGTGGTGTTCGTGTCCGTGCTGCCCGTCGCTGTGCTCGGGCTGGCGTCGGTCCTGCTGCACCTGGCGGAGAAGGCGGTGAAAGCCGTGCCGATCCTGCCGGAGGACGTGCCGGGCGCGCCGGAGGACGACGGCACCGTGCCGGACCCGTGGGACGTGACGCCGATGGACGTGCCGGAGCCGTCTCCCGACGTTGCCGCGCCGTCCCTGTGGCTGCCCGACGCGGACCCGGCGGCCGCCGGGTTCTACGCGGAGGCGGCCGCCGACCCGGACGGGCGCGGCACGGCCGTGCCGGAGCGTGCCGCGCTCGTGCCGCAGGACCGGCACGGCGGCACGGCGGCGGAGGAGGGCACGCGCCTCGTGCCGAACGGCGAGCGGGACCGGTCGCGGGAGCTGGCCGCCGGTGACCGGGAGACGGCGCAGGAGCTGATCGCGTGGGGCCACCGGCACGGTCTGCCGATCACGAGCCCGGCGCTCGCGGCACGGCACGGCATGTCGGAGAGGTGGTGGCGTGACCGACTGTCGGAGCAGCGGAGCGTGACCGCGGGCCGCTGACGGCGCCTCTGCCGCCGGGCAACCATGGCCGAGACTGCCACGGTTGGCCGGCGGTGGGGGGACCGGAGCGGTCCCGAACCGGAAGGACACGAGCATGGCCCTCACGCCCGACCCCTACGCCCCGACCTGGAGCAGTCCCAGCCCGCCCGAGGAGAACGCCCAGTCCATCCCCCTGAGCGCCGACGACATCGCCCTGGTCGACCGCCTCGCCGACGCCGTGGAGCGGTGGTCGGACCTGAACCCGGGCGTGTACCGGCGGATCATGGCGCTGTCGCGGTCCCTGCACATGCGCGCAGGTGCGGCCGGCCGGGGCCATCACGTGCCGATGTCGGAGGCCGAGCTGCGCGCCATCGAGGCCGCCATGGAGGTGGCGCGCAAGGGCGCGTTCGGCCGAGACCGTGAGCGCCTGGTGGTCGACGTGCGGGCGGCGGTGCGCCGCTGGTACCAGCGCGTGGGCGCGGCGCGGGTGCTGACCATCCGCGGCATCGCGATGTACGCCACCGACCCCGAGTAGAAGCGCGGCCCGCCCCGGGTTTCCGAGGCCATAGGGCGGGCCGCTCCCCATTCCTGAGGAGGCTCTATCATGACGGACCGTGACGTTCGGCGCGAGCCCGCGCCGGAACCGGCCACCGACGACGAGACCGTGGTGCTGACCCGAGAGGGCGGGCGGGTCGTGCCGTTCCGCGGCCGCGCCGACCCCATGCCGGGCCGTGCCGAGGGCGCGGCAGGCGACCGGCATGGCACCGGCACGGCGCCGGGCGGCGGGGTGGTCGTGGGCCCCGTGCTCGACGGCGAGCTGGTGTCCGACGGGCGCCCCGTGCCGGACGGCGAGGGGCCCGTGCCGCTCCTGCCGGTCGACCGTGCCGACGTTCTCACCGACACCGGCACGTGGCTGGAGCAGCGGCACGCCCGGTACGCCGAGCGGCCGCCGATCGTGCCGCCGGTGCTGCGCGACCGGCACGCGGCGGCCGAGGAGGCGCAGTTTCTCGTCCGCTACTTCGCCCATGCCGGCGCGTGGCACGCGACCCGCTCCCCGGTGTACCTGCTGCGGCTGCTCGGCCGGTCCCCGCGCGGCATGGCCCGGCTCGCCGGGCGGTGGGCGGCGTGGGTCGCCGACGCCGAGGCCCGACCCGTTCACGCCAAGGCGGCCGCGGCCGGCGACCCCCAGGCGTGGCTTCTGCTGTCGCGTGAGCACTCGCGCCGGGTCCGGCCGCGCCGGATCGCGTCCGCCGCGGTCGCCGTCCCCGCGGCCGCCTTGATCGTCGCCGCGTCCCTCGCGCTGCCCGCGTGGGCGGTGGGGGCGTTCGGCGCCGGCGTGCTGGCCCTGTTCGGCCTGGCGGGCGGGCAGGCCGACCGGCCGCTCATCGAGCGGTACGTGACCGCCCACGCGCTGAAGCCGCTGGACTCCGACGAGGTGACCGCCTCGCTCGCCGCTATCGGCATCAAGGGCGCCCTCCGGTTCGCCCACCCGATCCAGACCGACGGGCCCGGATGGCGGGCCGAGGTCGACCTGCCGCCCGGCGTGCTCGCCGAGGAAGTCCTGGAGAAGCGCGCCCGCCTCGCCGGAGCGATGCGCCGCCCGCTGTCCACGGTGTGGCCTGAGACCGACCGCGACACCCACCCCGGGCGCCTGGTGCTGTGGGTGGCCAAGACCGACCCGGCCAAGGCCAAGCGCCGGCTGTGGCCGCTGCTGCGCGACGGCCAGGCCGACCTCTTCGGCGAGGTGCCTTTCGGGTTCGACCCGCGGGGGCGCCCTGTCGCGGTGAGCCTGATGGGCACCAACGTGCTCATCGGCGGGGTGATGGGGTCCGGCAAGACCTCGGCGGTGCTGGTGCTCGCCCTGGCCGGCGCGCTCGACCCCACGTGCGAGTTGTGGGTGTACGAAATGAAAGGCAGCGGTGACGTCGAGGCGGTCAAACCGGTCTGCCACCGGTACATGTCGGGCGATGACGACGCCGACTGCGCGTCCGCCCTGATGGGCCTCTACGCCCTGGAGAAGGAGCTGAAGCGCCGCAAGAAGCTGATCTCGGAGCTGCCGCTGTCGGAGGTGCCCAACGGGCGCAAGGTGTACCCGCACCTGGCGGCGCGGCGCGAGTTGCGGCTGCACCCGATCCTGGCGATCTACGACGAGGCGCACACCCTGTTCGAGCACGAGGAGTTCGGCAAGGAGGCGGCGGCCGTCGCTGAACGGCTGATCAAGAAGGCGCGCGCCTATGGCATCGTCCTGGTGCTGACCACCCAGCGCCCCGACGCCTCCTCCATCCCCAAGGGCGTCTCGGACAACGCGATCCTGCGGTTCTGCCTGGCGGTGACCGGGCACGTCGCCAACGACCTGGTGCTGGGCACGTCGATGTACAAGCGTGGGGTGCGTGCCACCATGTTCGATCCGCAGCGCGACGCTGGCACGGGGTGGCTGGCGCGGTCGGCGCTGAACGCCCAGATCGTGCGGGCCGCGTTCATCACCCAGCAGGAGGCGGCCGACGTCGCGCGGCGGGCGCTGGCGCTGCGCACCGCGGCGGGCACCTTGTCGGGGCAGGCCGCCGGGCAGGCCGTCGAGGACGTCGACACGTCCACGATCGTGGACCACCTGGTGGCGGTGTGGCCGGCGGGTGAGGAGGCGATGCACTCGCGCGATCTGGTGGGCGCGCTCGCGGCGTACCGGCCGGAGGTGTACGGGGCGTGGTTGGAGATTGAGGGCAAGGACGAGACGGACACCGAGGCGAAGCGGAGCGCGCAGCTCGCCGCGGCGCTGCGGCCGCACGGGGTGCTGACCCACCAGGTGAACCGCCGCGGGTCCGGCGGGAACCGGAAGGGGGTGCGCTGGGACGACCTCCAGCGCGCGGCGGGGGTCGGCGGAGACTAGCCGATACCCGCTACCTGCCCAGGTCACGGGGGCGGCGGGCCGGTACCGGGGCCGATACCGGTATCGGCCCCGCCGCTACCGTCCGCCCTACCCGGACCCGCCGACGCGGGGTACCATACGCGGTGGGACTGTTAGGTAACAGGGCGAAGGCCCCCAGCGTGAGCCGGGGGCCTTCGTTGTGTCCGGGTTACAGGTCAGCGCCGCCGCGCACGGCCGCCAGGAACTCGACCCACCGACGACGCGGGATGTCGACGTGACCCAGCTCGCGGTTCTGGGTGTCGCGGATGGCGGAGAACTCCGGCGTGTCCGCGACCTCGGCGCAGTTCTGCCCGGTACCGCTGCTGTAGCTGGACTTGCGGAACTCAAGCTCTCGGGACATGGGGCATCTCTATCTACTGGGAACCTGTCAGGCCCCTCAAGAATGCCACCGAATCATCAGCACTCAGCGCAGATTCCTGCACGTGAGCCCACACCCGCTCGTAGTGCGCCAGCTCGTCCGCCTCCTCCAAGAACATCCCAGCCAGCGACTGTTCGAGGTAGACCACCGGTGGATCATGCGGGAACGACATGAGGACGAAGGCACCTTCCATACCTGCGTGCAGCCCGGTCGAGTTCGGCAGGATGCGCACGGAGACGTTCGGCCGGCTCTGCATGTCGATGAGGTGCTGAACCTGCTCGGCGCGCATGTGCTCGGGGATCTTGTGGAGGGCGGCTTCATCGATGACCGCGTCCAGGGTGGGCGCGTCGGGCTGGTCGAGCACCTGTCGCCGCATCATCCGCGCCTCGACGCGACGGTCGATCTCGTGTTCTGAGGTGACGCCGCTGGCGGCCGCGACGGCGCCAGCGTATGCCGGCGTCTGGAGCAGGCCGGGGATGAACACGATCTCGAACGCGCGCAGTTCGCTGGCACCGGTTTCGAGATCGATGTAGGTGCCCGATCCGACGACGTCGCGGTAGCCGACCCACCATCCCGTCTGGCTGGCCTCACGGGCGAGGCGGACGTAGGCGGCGCGCTCGTCGGCGTCGGTGACGCCGTAGATGTCCAGCAGTGTGAGCAGGTCGGTTTCGCGCAGGTGCTGGAGCTGCCGGTTCTCGATGCGGGTCACCTTGGCGGCCGACCACGGCCGCGAGGGGCTGCGCCGCTTGGCCTCGGCGCCGACGGCCCCCACGGTCAGGCCCTTGTCGGCGCGGAGCTTGAGGAGTTGCCGCGCGAGACGGCGACGGCGGAGTGTCGGTGAAGCGGCCAACGCATCGCTCCTGGAGGTGGGCACCTTGCGTTGCCAGCTTACGGGGGACTTCGCATTACGTGACATTACGTGCACCGTTCACTCGGGATCACGCCAACCAGATTCGATTGTGTCACTTGATTCGAACTGAATATTGCATTCCTGGTCGCGCTGAGAGACGATGACCTCACCTAACAGTTGGCCGGACTTCCCACCCGGCCAGGCCCCTGGGAGTTCCCATGCCTTCCGTGTTCAAATTCGTTCAGAGGCGTCCGAATCCGTCCGGGCCGGGCCGCCACCGCCGCCGCGCCACCGCGACCGTCGTGCGCCACGGCCGCCACTGCCGGTGCTGCGCCGCCACCCGCGCCGCCCTGCGCACCCCACCGCCCGTCGCCCCCGACCTCGCCGACCTCGCCCAGCTCGTCCGGCACGGCATCGCCACCGGCGCCATCACCCCCTGGGAGGGCGCCGCGTGAACGCCGCACCCACCCACCCCGACCTCGCCCCCCTCGGCGACACCGGCGTCCGATGGCTCCCCGGCACCGCCGCCTCCATCACCGACGCCCGGTGGCACACCGGCCGGTCCCTCATCGACCACCCCCGCCGCCGACAGGCCATGGCGGTGGTGGCTGAGCTGGCGACGACCGCCGTCACCCGATCCGCCAGCGGCCGCCCCGGCGCCGAGTTCGGGCTGTATGTCGGGATCACCCAGGCGCGCACGGCCCACGTAGAGGTCACCGACGCCGGCCCCCTGACCA
>NZ_BCRK01000263.1 GCF_001552555.1 Nocardiopsis trehalosi NBRC 14201
CGCGGATCAGCGGTCACGGGATCTCGTCCGGTCGCGCGGGGCGGACCATGCTCTGTTCACCCACGTAGATGGCTCCTGGTCGAGGGGAGTTGTGCTCGTAGTAGACGACGTGCGGCGTCGGCACCCCGGCATGCGTCGCGCCTTCGAGGTCGACGCGCTTGATGGCGTTGCCGTTCTCGTCGTACACAATGTAGTTGCTGATGTTCCCGGTGGCGGGGTTGCGCTTGTAGACCGCCGTACTCGGCGGGCCGCCCTGCATCGGGAAGTTGTTGCGCGCCCGCCCGCGCCGGGATCCCGGCGGGGTCTGCCACTCCTGCCCTTCCGCGATGAGTTCCGACGCCTCGGGCAGGTGGCTGTCGTCCGGAACACTCCGCCGGCCGTTGCTCGCGCATTGGCCCGGCTGGAGCTGGCTGTTGTAGTTGTGGACGAGGACGGCGTCGGCCCCCGTACCCACGTAGTAGGTGTGGATACCGGCGACGGTGAGGTTGTGGACCTGCTGGTCCGCGGTGGTGCGGGTGTCGACGGCGGTGACCTCGGCCCAGGTGCCGGTGGAGGTGCGCAGGACGGTGCCCGGGGTGAGGTCGATGGCGTCGGTCCAGCGGGCCGCCTCCGGGTCCCAGAACGGGTGCTCGTCGGTCGCGGTGATAGTGGCCGGGGCGCCGGTGCCGTCGGCCACGGTGATCTCGACGAGGGTCTTTTCCCCGTCTCCGACGATGGTGTCGGTGACGGTCCGCGGCCCCTCCTCGCCCGTCAGCGGGTCGAAGGCCAGTACCGCGTCGCCCACGGCGACGTCCTCGATCGGCGCGGACGTGCCGTCCGCGAGCAGGACCGGGGTGCCCGGAAGGAAGCTGTTGCCGTTGGTACACGACGGCCCATCATCGCCGTCCTCCTCCCGCTCGTCCTCGCTGCTGTCGGAATCCTCGTCCTCGTCGCGGTCCGGGCGGTCGGGCCGGTCGGGGAAGGAACCGCTTCCCGGGGTGAGGTCGAGGCGGCCCGACCAGCGCAGTGGAGAGAGGCTGCCGACAAGGCCGTTCCATAGTGCGTGGGCCGTGGCCTCGCCGTCGCGGCCGTCTTCGACGGCATCGTAGTACTCCTCGTCGAAGATGTCGTTGACCGTGTTCTCGACGAGTCCACCGCCGACCGTCCGCCAGTAGTCGTAGAAGATGCCGGCGTTCGCGGCGAGGTGATCGCCGTTCTCCCGGCGCTCCTCGGCGACCTCCACGTAGGGGGCCATCGCATCGTTGAGGCCCTGGTCCATCTCGTCCCAGGTCGCGAGGAAGGTGTCCTGCTTGTCGCTCAGGTATCCACCGATGTCCTCGCTGGCCTCGTTGTACTCCAGAGCGATGTCGTCCCTGAGGGTGGTGAGGCCGTCTTGGGTATGGTCGACGAACGCTTCCCCGAACTCCTGGGTCTCGTTCCAGAGGCCGGTGGGCCCGTCGTTGCCGACCGTCTGCAGGACCACCGCCGGGTTGCCCGTATCGAAGACGGCGTCGTCCGCGCCCCAGTCGCCCCCGCCACCGTCGACCGCCGGCCGGACCTCGAAGGGCGTGTCCTCGGTGAGGTCGGCGGTCTCCGCGCTGGACGAGGGGGCCGGGTCGGGCCTTGGCGCGGGCTCTTGGTCGGCGGGGGCGTCGTCGGAGGGGCCGGCTTCCTCCGGGCCGCCGGCGACGCTGCCGACCGCGTCCTCGATCAGCCCGGAGACGCGCTGGTCGATCCCCGTGCCCACGACGGCGGCGAGAATGGCGGCGACCAGGAGGATCACGGCCCCGTATTCGACCATGTTCGCGCCGCGGTCGGGATCATGGATTCTGCGCAGCAAGGTTCGCCATCAATCTAACTCGCACGGGAAAGGACTGGGGGGTGGTGACGAGTGGAGAGAGAATGGGGTCGGTGAAAAGGAGCGGAATCCGGTGGCCGGCGCGCCGTTAGGACCGAGGGAAAGGGCGCGGGTCAGGCGGATACGCGTTCTCGGCGCAGGAATTCGCGGGCCGGCCGGCGCAGAACGAAGGCGAGGGAGAGCGCCGGGATGATCAGCTGGAAGATGCCGGCGATCGTCCCGGTCAGCAGGTTGGCGAGAGCCATCAGGCCGAGCAGCGCCTGCAGGGCGACGATCGACCAGAACAGCGGGCGGCCGCCGAGGGGCAAGCGGAGCGCGAACACCAGGTAGGCGATGCCCGGCCAGGTCACCCATAGCACATAGGCGAGTGCGCTCCCGTCGAGGCCCCCGATGGCCATTCCGGCGACGGCGCCGATGGCGTAGAGTCCGGCCCCGACGAAGAGCACGATCCGCAGGCTCTTCAGGTGTTGGGGAAGCGGGCGACGCACAGGAACTCCCAAAATAGAACCGACCGCGATCAATCGGACGTGTCCGACGTTATCAGCGCACAGTGACAAGCTCGGCGATGTGCGTAGGGACACGGGGCGAGGGGGTGCCGCGTCTTCGGACCGGTCCCCCGGGGTGCGTCCGCCGCTCCGGTCCCACCCGTGCACCCGTGCACTTCGCCTGACGAGCGGGAACGGGGTGCCCGCCCGGACGGTGTGGACCATTTTGGAGTCCTCGGACGTCCCTCCCGCTTCACAGCTGACTCGGCCGGATGCGGCCAGCTCCGGGCGCCGACGCGACTGGCCCCACCCAGGTCGACCGCGCGCCCGGAGACGTCTGCCGCTCGTAACGTGCGATGGGCCCCGCCCCGAAGGCCGGCGCCGCCTCCCGGTCGGCGTCCACAGGGACGCGGCGGCGCGCCTTGGTGGCACTCTGGTGTGCCCCAGCCGAGGGACGCCGGTCATCCACCGACGGGGTCAGGCCGCCGGGGCGACCCGGTGCCGAAGCGAAGGCTTCGCGCGCCTCGCCACCCGTAGACGTACACGGGCCCCAACGCGGGCTCCACCACAGGGCTCCAACCCAGGCGGGGTGTCCGGCAGAGTCGGGCCAGTGGGCGACGGCGGGACTCGGGGGTGAGCAGGTGCCTGTACGATGCGCTGAGTGACGACCTCATCACCCAACGTCTATGACGCGGGTGGCGGCGTGAGGGCCGGCCGGTCCTGTGCTCATCCGCCGTCGCGCCTCCGCCGCCTCGAATGCCTCCCCGACCACCCGTGCGACCGCGCGGCGTCCGTCCCGGGGGAGCCCGATGCCATCCCCGCCTGACCCACGGCCGTCCATCGAGCGGCACGGCGACTTCGACGTCCAGTCGTTCAGCGACACCTGCCACCGCCTCTTCCTGCGCGGGGAGCACGCCCTTCTGGGGGTGAGCGCCGGCAACAGCTACTTCAGCCAGCAGCGCATCGCGCGCCTCCTCGCGTGGGCCCAGGAGCACTTCGCCGCCGTCGACCTGCTCTACGTCGACGTGCACATCGACACCATGCACATGGCGTCCGGTTGCAGCAGGGAGCACGCCGCGTCGCGGGCGGCCCGCGCCGTGCGGGACGTCCGGCGCCGCGTCCGCCGCGCCATGGAGGCGACCGCCGCCGACCCGGACAGGGTCCGTGTCCGCGCGCTGTCGGAGTGCGCCGGCCTGCCCGGGTACCAGGCCGTCGTCCGGCGCGTCGACCGCGATATCGCCACCGACGAGCGGCTGCGGCAGGCGTGCGAAGAGCACGTCCGGCACCTTCTCGGCCCGCGACCTGACCCGGACGGCGCCCTCCTGCGCGCAGGGCTCGCCTACCTGCGCGCCGAACTGCCCTTTCTCGTCAACACCCCGGACATATTGGGGGTGCCGTCCTCGGTGGTCTGCTACCACGCGGAACTGCCGGTCCTCTCGCGGCTGTACGAGGGCGCGTCCTGCTTCCACCCCCGGCAGGGGCACGTCATCATCCGCCCGCCCGAGTGATGGGAGGCCGCCGCCCATCACTCGGGCGGGCGCCGTGACCGCTGAACTGGGGAGGCGCTAAGCGCGGCGCACCTCCAGGGTCGACTCGGCGTCGTCGACACGGTGAACCCGGTGCAGAGTGAGACCGGCACGGGCGAACAGATCGTCGTACTCCGCCACCGTGCGCAGTGGAGCACCGTAGAGCACGAACATGTACAGGCTCATCGCCTGGATGAACGGGCTCGCCCCGTCCGGACCGGGAAGGTGGCCGATGATCAGCAGCCGCGAGGAGTGGTGCATGGCCTCCCGGAGGGTGCGAAGGATGCGCACCGCCTCCTCATCGGGCCAGTTCTGCATGACCCGGGCCACCAGGTAGACGTCGGCACCGGGCGGTACCCGGTCGAAGAAGCTGCCGCCCACCACGGTGCACCGGTCCGCCACCCCCCGTTCCCGCAGCAGGGGCGCGGCGGTGGCCACGACGTGGGGCAGGTCGAATAGCAGCCCCTCGGCCTCGGGGTGGCGGCTCAGGACGGCGGCGAGCAGCGCGCCCTCGCCGCCGCCGACGTCGACCACGCGCTCCGTGCCGGCCAGGTCGATGTTGCGCAGCACTGGCTCGACCGCGATGGAGCCGTCCATCGCAGTGTTGAACAGCGCGGCGGCGTCGGGCCGCTCCTCCAGGTAGGTGAACAGCGGGCGCCCGGTGTGGACCTCGATGGCCGAAACGCCCGCACGGACGGCGGGGGCGAGGCGGGACCACGCGGGGAGGAAGGCGCCATCGGTGTACATGCGGACGAGGTCGCGCCGGCTCCCCGGCTCATCGACACGCAGGCGCCGGCCCGCTGCGGTCAGGGCGAACCGGCCGGGCAGGGGCTCGGCCACCATCCCGGCGGCCGCCCCGGCGCGCAGTACCACCGTCAGCCCGCGCTCCGACGCGTGGACGTTCCGCGCCACGTCGGCCGCCGAGCGGGGGCCGTCCGCGAGTTCCTCGACCACACCCAGTTCGACCAGCGCGGCGACCGCGTGCATGAGCAGCGCCGAGGACATCAACCGCGTCAGCGGCCGGTCGGCGGGGTCGATCCCCGAGGGGATCTCTTCTGTCATGTCCACAGCTCGTCCTTCCGAGGCGCGACCTAGTAGGGCAGGGGGGTGCAGTCCCGGTAGAGACGCAACCTCTCCCTCGGTAATCATCCCCGCACCGTGAGTGAAAGTACATCGGTTTGCGCGTCGGCTCGCCCGCCGGTCCGCGGACGCGGGCGGAGGGAGACGGCCACCGGAACCGGCCGGATCCGACAGCGGAGTGGTGTGCGGGCGATGGCGTCGCGCGGGCCGGGAGGACGTGGCATCCGGCGCGTTGACGGCGGCCTGGAGAGAGACCGGTCGGCGGCGGCGCCCAAGGCCGCCGGCGGGCGTTCCACCGGTCGTCCTCGGCGCCACCGGAAGGGAGAAGCCGAAGGCGGAGGCGCAGCGGGTGCGGTAGCCCTGCTCCGTGGCGGATCCCATGGGGCTCCGGGCTCCGAGGGCCGGGGCATCGCGGGAGGGGCCCCGGGTATGCGCGGTTCTGCCCGGCGCAGAAACGGGCGGACGGGCGTGGTTCCGGCGGGCGGCGCGCACTACGGTGTGGACGGAGAGAGCGTCATCACCCGTCGAACGGCAGCGGAGGAACCCATGTCCCAGCCCGTCCCGTTTCCCGGCCGCGACGGGTCGGCGGTCGGTCGCCGCGCCGTGGACGAGGACCCGCTGATGCGCGACCTCATCGGCGCCACGCTGCGCCGGGCCCGCCTGGAGCAGGGGCGGACGCTGCGCGAGGTCGCGGAGGACGCCCGGGTGTCGCTGCCCTACCTCTCGGAGGTCGAGCGCGGCCGCAAGGAGCCCTCGTCCGAGGTGCTCGCCGCCATCACCCAGGCGCTCGGCCTGCGGGTGATCGACCTGCTCGACAGCATGCGCATGGAGGTCGCCCCCGCTCCCATGGCGCCGATCCCGGGCCGCGCCGGATCGGTGCCGGCCGGGGGAGCCCGCGCGTCCCTCATGCTGGTCGCCTGACCGGAGCCCACCGGGAACCGGCCGGCCGAGTGGGGCCGGCCGACCGGCGCGCCCGCGCGAATCTTCCCGTATCGGCCGCAACGGCTTGAGGGCGGACCTTCCCCGTTCCCGCGCGGGTTCCCCTCCATCGGCCGCAAGACCGTGAGAACGGACCATTTTCCGGCCTCCCCCCGCCCCCGCGGCCGCCCGGCCCGGCTTACCGGGG
>NZ_BCRK01000264.1 GCF_001552555.1 Nocardiopsis trehalosi NBRC 14201
CCGCGCCCCCGCCGCTCCGGCCGGGTGGGTGAGGTGCCGGCGGAGCGGCTCGGGCGGTCAGTCGCGGCGCTTGGGGCGGGCGCGGACGTGCATGCGCTCGCCCTGGGGGCCGAACAGGCTGAGGATCTCGACGGGGGTCCGCCCGGCGTTGCCGAACCAGTGGGGCAGGCGGGTGTCGAACTCGGCGGCCTCGCCGGTGCGCAGCACGATGTCGTGGTCGGCCAGCAGCAGTCGGAGTTCCCCGCTGATGACGTACATCCACTCGTAGCCCTCGTGGGTGCGCAGGTCGGGTTCGCAGGGGCCGGGTTCGAGGACCATCTTGTACGCCTGGACGCCGCCGGGGCGGGTCGACAGCGGCAGCATGGTGCGCCCGTTCTCCACGATGGGCGTGGTCCGGACCCGGGGGTCCTCGACCTTCGGTTCGCCGATCAGCTCGTCCAGCGGCACCTGGTGGGCGCGGGCGATGGGCAGCAGCAGCTCCAGGCTGGGGCGGCGGCGGCCGGACTCCAGGCGCGACAGGGTGCTGACCGAGATGCCGGTGGCCTCGGCCAGCGCGGCGAGGGTGGCGCCGCGCCGCCGCCGGACGCGGCGGAGCCGGTCGCCGACGCCGGACAGGACGCGGTCGAGGTCGCCGGGGTCGGGGCCGGTCGGGGCGGGTTCGGGCTGGTGCATACCGTTCATTGCAGTACCGGCAATACGGTTTTGTCAATACGGCCGAACGGGGCCGGCGGCGGGCCCGGCCCGGCGGCGCCCGGGGTCAGCCCTCGGCGAGGGCGAGCAGGCGGGTGGTGGTGGACCAGTTGCGGACGGTCGCGCCGTCGAGCAGGGGGCCCATCGCGCGCGGCAGTACGGCGCGGCCGAGCCCGCCGGGCAGGGAGAGGTAGAACTCGCGCTCGCCCGCCGCCACCTCCTCGGGCGCGTAGGGCGCGGGGTCGAAGGCCGCCCACCGGTCGCGGTCGACCGGACCGGGCAGGAACGCCACCGCGCACTTGGCGGGGTCGGGCACCGGGAACGGCAGCCCGTCGACCACCCGCCGCAGGTCGCCGGCGGTGCGCACCAGGACGTTGACGGGGAACCCGAGGTCGCGTTCGATCCGGGCGCCGATGGCCGCCCCGACCGCGTCGGGCGGGGTGCCGGGCGCGGTCAGCACGGCGTTGCCGCTCTGCAGCAGGGTCGCCACACCGGTGTAGCCGAGGCCGTCGAGCATCGCCCGGAGGTCGGCCATGCGCACCTTCCGGTGCCCGCCGACGTTGATGCCGCGCAGCAGCGCGACGTACCTGGTCACGGTCGGGTCCTCCGCTCATCGGCCACGGGCCGCCAGGCTACCGCCGCCCGCCGACAGGTGCCCGGAGCGCGGAACGCGCGGAGGGGCCGCGAGACGGGGCCGCGAGACGGGACGGCGGGATCGCGCCGTCCCACCGCGCTCCCGCGTCAGGACCGCCACGCCCGCTGCGCTGGATATCTAGGATGAGGGAGTGGATCTCACCCTCCTGGAAGCACTCGGAATATGGATATCCGGACGGCAGCTCGACGACCACACGATCCACGGGTTCTCGATCGTCTGGATCGGGAGGATGGGAAAGCTGCTCTCCTTTGTCTCCGGGTTCGTCATCGTTCTCGACATCATCGGCCCGGACAGGATCAGGGCATGGTTCGAACGACTGCTCGGCGAGAGCGACATCGAGCTGCACGTGCGCGCCGCCACGGCTTTCCGCACCGTGGCGATCGCCCTCGCGGCGGTCGTGGCCGTGTCCCTGTCGGCCACGGGACTGTATTCCGTGTATGAGACGGGCTGGAGCGAGCATGTGGACGCCCTGGGTGAGCTCCGAGAAGAGCGCGGCTCCGCATTCCCCTTGCCCGGCGGGATGCTCCTCTGGCTCTTGATCGCGGGCGCGGTGGGATTCTTCGCGGCGAAATGGGGTGGCCCGATCCTGAAGCGGATCTCCTCGATTCTCAGCCACCCGAAACTCGCGCTCGTCGCGAGAATCGCCGGCTTCACCCTCTTTCTTGTGGGGTTCGCGATGGACTATCTCGCCTCGTGAACCGCCGTCGAACCGCATGCGCACCGGCACCGCGACGGATGTGCGGTGAGGTGGACCCGTGGACGATGCGCCACCCCCGCCCCTGAGACCGGAGGACGGGCGGTCTCCTCGGGCGGAACGCGCGGAGGGGCCGCGGTCGGGTGACCGCGGCCCCTTCGGCCTCCCCCTCACAGGGCGGTGTGCGCGCGCCGGCGCGGACCGACGCGTACCGGCTCAGAGGCTGGAGTCGGCCTTGAGGGCGCGGGCGACGCGGACCACGCGGCGGGCCTGGACCCGGGCGGCGGTGCGGGTGGTCTCGTCCACCGGGTTGTTGCCCTGGGCGTCGACGTGCGAGGTGCCGTACGGGTTGCCGTCGGCGAACTTCGAGCCGTCGGTGTAGCCGGGGGGCACGATGATGCCGCCGAAGTGGTAGAACGTGTGGCTCAGCGCGAGCAGCGTCGACTCCTGGCCCCCGTGCAGCGTGGCCGAGGACGTGAACCCGCTGTAGACCTTGTCGGCGAGCAGGCCCTGGCCCCACTGCGGGCCGAGCTGGTCGATGAACTGCTTGAGCTGCGACGCGACGTTGCCGTACCGGGTGGGCGAGCCGAACACGACGGCGTCGGCCCAGACGATGTCGTCGGGCGTGGCCTCCGGGATGCCCTTGGTGGCCTCGGCGTTGGCGGCCCACGCGGGGTTGCTGGCGATCGCCTCGGCGGGGGCGAGCTCGGCGGCCCGGCGCAGGCGGACCTCGGCGCCCTCCTTCTCGGCGGTCTCCGCGATCTCGCGGGCGATCTCGGTGCCCGTTCCGGTCGCGGAGTAGTAGATGACGCTGAGCTTCACGCTCTCACTCATGGTGCCCCCTCGCAGGCTGGATGCTATCTCTTCCTAGAAAGATAATGCGTCCGCATATATTCCGCGACCCGATGGAGCGCGGTGTGACCACGGCCACGCGCCGCCTGGCGGGAACCGCCCACCCCGCCCGGCCGACTCCTGCACCGAGAGCCCGCCCCCCCGACGAAAGGCGGCACCGGTGCCCCGACCCCGCCCCCCGAGACGCGTTCACGCGGCCGCCCTCGCCGCCGCGCTCCTCCTCCCCGCTTGCGGCGCCCCGGCGGCCGGCCCCGACGCCGCGTCCGGCCCCGGCGGCGCCGACGCGGCCTGCCCGCCGCCCCCCGACCTCGCCCGTCCCCCCGAACGGGTCGTGACCATGGACGGCGGCGCGGCCGCGATCCTGCGCGAACTCGGCCTCGCCGACCGCGTCGTCGGCACGGCCGCCCCCGACTTCTTCGCCGCGTTCCCCGCCGAGGACCGCGCCGACCTCGAACGCATCCCCGTCATCGACGACGGCACCGGCAACCGCGAGGCCGTCATCGCCGCCGAACCCGACCTCGTCATGGGCATCTCCACCTACGAGTTCGGCGCCTTCGACGGCACCCCAACCCGCGCCGAACTCGCGGACGCCGGCATCGCCGCCCTCGTCGCCTGCGACGACGGCGGCCCCGAGAACGGGATCGACGACACCCTCGCCTTCGTCCGGCAGACCGCCGACGTCTTCGGCGTCCCCGAACGCGGCGCCGACCTCGCCGACCGCCTGGAGAAGGAGCTGGCCGAGGCGGCCGCCCCCGCCGAGGGCGCCGACCCGGTCCGCGTCCTCGCCGCGTCCGTCGCCCCCGCCGCCGGCCAAGGGGTCTCCACCCTCGGCGCGCCCAGCACGACCCACGGCATCATCACCGCCGCCGGCGGCGAGAACATCGCCGGCGACATCGACCAGCGCATGGCGGAGATCTCCACCGAGGAGGTCGTCCGCCGCGACCCCCAGGTCATCCTCGTGCTCACCGGGTTCTCCCCCGCGACCGGCGCGGAGATCACCGACGCGCTGCGCGCCGCCCCGTCCCTCGCGGCCACGAGCGCCGTCCGCGACGACCGGTTCGTCGTCCTCCCCCAGTCCATCGCCACCTCCCCCAGCGTCCTCAACCCCCAGGCCGTCGCCCGGCTGGCCGCCGCCCTCCACGGCGGGGCGGACCGGTGACGGCCCGCACCCCGGCCCGCCCACGGGCCCGGGCGCTCCGCGCCGCGCACCGGATGCCGCTGGCCCCCCTCCTGGCCGTCCTCGCGGCCGCCCTCGCCGCGTCCGCCGTCGCCGGAATCGCCACCGGGCCCGTGGGCGTGCCCCCGGCCACCGTCGTCCGGCTGCTCGCCGACCACCTCAGCGGGGCCGGCGGCCCCGCCACCACCGAGGACGTCATCGTCTGGCGGCTACGGGCGCCCCGCGTCGTACAGGGCGTGTTCGTCGGTGCGGGGCTCGCCGTCGCGGGCGCGGTGGTCCAGGCCCTGGTCCGCAACCCCGTCGCCGACCCCCACGTCCTCGGCCTGTCGTCGGGGGCGAGCGTCGGCGCGGTCCTGGTCATCACCACCACCGGGGCCGGGGCGGCCGGCGCCCTCACCCTGCCCGCCGCCGCGTTCGCCGGCGCGGCCGCAGCGGGGGCGGCGGTCGTCGCCACCGCCCGCACCCGGGGCGGCGGGCTCGACCCGCTCCGCCTCGTCCTCGTCGGCATCGCCCTCGGCCAGCTCCTCGGCGGCACCGCGTCGTTCCTCGTCCTGCGCGCCGACGCGGCCGACGCCCAGCAGCAGGTGCTGTTCTGGCTGCTCGGCAGCCTCGCCGGGGCGCAGTGGCCGCTCGCCCTGTCCTGCGCCGCCGTCGTCACCGTCCTCACGGCGGCGCTGACCGCCCGCGCCGGGCGCCTCGACGTCCTCGCCCTCGGCGACGAGGGCGCCGCCGCCCTCGGCATGGACGCCGCCCGCACCCGCACCGCCCTGTTCGCCGCCGCCGCGCTGCTCACCGGGACCGTCGTCGCCGTCTCCGGCACCATCGGCTTCGTCGGCCTGGTGGTCCCGCACCTCGCCCGCCTGCTCGTCGGCGCCGGCCACCGCCGCGTGCTGCCGACGGCCGCCCTGCTCGGCGGACTCCTGCTCGTCTGGGCCGACATCGCGGCGCGCATGCTCCTCGCCCCCACGGAACTGCCCATCGGCATCCTCACCGCCGTCGTCGGCGTCCCGTTCTTCGTCGCCGCGCTGCGCCGCGGCACCGGCGCCCCCGGAGGAACCCCGTGAGGCTGCGGATCACCGGCCTGACCGCCGGGTGGACCGACGTCCCCGCTCTGCGCGGCGTCGACCTCGACGTCCCCGACGGCGCCTTCGTCGCCCTGGTGGGGCCCAACGGCAGCGGGAAGTCGACCCTGCTCAAGACCGTCTACCGGGCGC
This sequence comes from Nocardiopsis trehalosi NBRC 14201, assembly GCF_001552555.1. Taxonomy (GTDB): domain Bacteria; phylum Actinomycetota; class Actinomycetes; order Streptosporangiales; family Streptosporangiaceae; genus Nocardiopsis_B; species Nocardiopsis_B trehalosi. The sequence continues at coordinate 5,283 of NZ_BCRK01000264.1, forward strand.
TGCGCCCGTCCGCCGGGACGCTGCTCCTCGGCGACGACGACCTCTGGCGCGTCCCGCACCGCGCGGTCGCCCGCCGGGTCGGCGTCCTCGGCCAGGACCAGCACGGCGGGTTCGACCTGACCGCCGACCAGGCGGTCGCCCTCGGCCGCGCCCCGCACCTGGGCCTGTTCGACCGGCTCACCGCCGCCGACCGCGCCGTGGTCGCCGAGTCCCTCGCCGCCACCGGGTGCGGCCACCTCGCCGACCGCCCGCTGTCGACCCTGTCCGGCGGGGAGCGCCAGCGGGTCCTGCTCGCCCGCGCCCTCGCCCAGCGGCCCCGGCTGCTCGTCCTCGACGAGCCCACCAACCACCTCGACCCCCGCCACCAGTTCGACGTGGTGGAGCTGGTGGCCGGGCTCGGCGCAACGGTGGTCGCCGCGCTGCACTCCCTCGACCTCGCCGCCGCCTACGCCGACACCGTCGCGGCCCTGCACCGGGGCCGCGTGCACCTGGTCGGCCCGCCCGAGCGGGTGTTCGCCCCCGCCCCGCTGCGCGAGGTGTTCGGCCTCGACGGCAGCCTCCTCACCGACCCCGTCACCGGCCGCCCCCGCCTCCTCACCCGCCCCGCCGCCTGACGGGCCGGGCGGGGCGGGCGCCGGGCGCGGGCGGGCGGCCCTGG
>NZ_BCRK01000265.1 GCF_001552555.1 Nocardiopsis trehalosi NBRC 14201
CCCGCCGCGCCCGCCCCGGCGGCCGCCGCCGGGGCGGGCGCGGGCGCATATCCCCGGGCCGGTCGGATAGTGCCTCCCCCATGCGGGAACCCATCGCGTGGGAGGACCTGGACGACGACCAGCTCCTGGCGGCCGCAGACCGGCTGATCGCCGAGGAGCCGATCCGGCCCGAGGTGGTGGCGCTGTACGCCGCGATCCTCGGAGCGGGCCTGGAGCGCCCGTGGCGGCGCGCCCGGCCCCGGCGCCGCACCCGCCGCCGCGAGCGGCGCGGGCGCCGTTCGGGGCGACCCGGACAACCCTGACAAACGAAACACGATTCGGCCGGGCGCCGGTCCCCGAAAGGGGTCGGCGCCCGGCCGCGGTGTTTCCGCCCTCCGGTCGCACCGCCGTTTCCGGCTGGTGCGGAAACGGCGGTGCGTCCGGAAGTGTAGGGGTTCCGAAAACGCCGGTCGCGCGCCGATGGCGGCGTATTTCCGCAGGTGAACGACTCATCCTCCGTATCCTCCGGTTCTGGCGAGCCGAAATCGCGACCGTTTCGGGTGCGGCTTTTCGTGTATCCCTGGGCGGGGTATCTGCATGGCGCCTCCCCCCGCACCATCGACGAAGGGCACGCATGTTCGCGAGTGAATCGGCGGGGATCAAGGTCGAGCCCGGCCACCCGCTCTACCGGGGGCTGAGCCGCGGGTTCAACCCCCGCTGGGCGGCGGAGCCCGACTACATCAGGATCGTCAGCAGTGCGGAGGAGACCAGGGGGGCGCTGCAGGCGGCGCTGCGCGAACGCGCCGACCCGGGCCGCGACCGCATCACGGTGCGCTCCGGCGGGCACGCCTACGAGGACTTCGTGTGCGCGCCCGACGTCCGGGTCATCATCGACGTCGCCCCCATGAACCGCATCCACCACGACCCCGCCATGGACGCGGTCTGCATCGAGAGCGGCGCCACCAACGGCGATATCGACCGCGACCTGGTCAAGGGCCTGGGCCTGCTGCTGCCCGGCGGCTCGTGCCCGACGGTGGGCGCCGGCGGCCACATCACCGGCGGCGGCTTCGGCCTGTTCTCCCGGCAGCACGGGTTGACGGTCGACTACCTCTACGCGGTCGAGGTCGCCGTGGTCGACGCGCGGCGCAACGTCGAACTGGTCACCGCCCGCCGCGACGACGGCGATGACGGGCTGCGGGAGCTGTGGTGGGCGCACACCGGGGGCGGCGGCGGCAACTTCGGAATCGTCACCAAGTACTGGTTCCGCGACCTGCCGCCGGCGCCCCGGCACATCCTGCGCGCCGAGGCCGGCTGGCCGTGGGCGCACATGGACGAGAGCGCGTTCCGCGAGATCGTGCACAACTTCGGCACGTTCTTCCGCGACCACCAGGAGCCGGGCGACCCGCTCGCCGGCATGTTCGGCATCCTGCTGCTGACCCACAGCAGCAGCAAGCAGGTGGGCCTGATCACGCAGATCGACGCCGGGCTGCCGGACGCCGAGGACGCGCTGCGCGAGTTCACCGGTCGGATCGACACTCCCAGCCACGTCGACCTGACCGACCTGGAGGAGCCGCACGGCGACCACCCGCTGCTGGTCGGCAGCCGGGAACCGCAGTCGGTGCCGTGGACCGTCGTGCCCCGCATCGCCGGGCTGTGGACCAACAACGACAAGGCGGGCAAGTACAAGTCCGCCTACCTGCGCGAACCCATGCCCGACGATCAGGTCGGAGCGGCGTGGCGGCGGTTGAGCGCGCGCCCCGACGTGCCGCGCGAGGCGGTGGTGCAGGTCGACTCCTACGGGTCGGCCATCAACCGTCCGCCGTACGACACGGCGGTGGCGCAGCGCGACTCCGTCCTCAAGCTCCAGCACCAGGTGTACTGGCCGGAGTGCGGGAGCGGCGAGCCGCACCTGGCCTGGATCCGCGCACTGTACAGCGAGATGTACGCGGGCACCGGCGGGGTGCCCGTCCCCGGGACGGCCACCGACGGCTGCTACGTCAACTACCCCGACGTCGACCTGGGCGACCCGGAGTGGAACACCTCGGGCACCTCCTGGGCGGAGCTGTACTACAAGGAGCACTACCCGCGGCTCCAGCAGGTCAAGACCCAGTGGGACCCCGGTGACGTGTTCCGGCACGCCCAGTCCATCCGGCCCCTGGTGTGACCGGGTCCGGGCCGGCGGGCGCCCCGCCGGCCCGGGCCGCCCGCCGCGCCCCCGGGGGACGCCAGGTGTGCCCGGCGGGCGGCCGGGTAGCCGGGGTGACCAGGGAGGCGGCACCCGCCGGGCACGGCCCGGGCGCGGGGGCCGCCGGCGGACACCACCGGGGAGGACGCGATGGCGGGGGAGACCGACCGGACAGCGGGCGGGGAGCGGCCGCTCGACGCGGGGGCGGAGGCGCCGACCGACCTCAAGGCGGCGTCGTGGTGGGCGTCGCTGCGGCGCGCGGTCGCCGAGTTCAAGGACGACAACCTGACCGACCTCGCTGCGGGGCTGACCTACTACGCGGTGCTGGCGATCTTCCCGGCACTGCTGGTCCTGGTGTCGCTGCTCGGCCTGCTCGGGCAGTCGAGCACGGCGGTGCTGACCGACAACCTCGCGCGGGTGGCGCCGGCCGAGACCGCCCAGGTGCTCACCTCCGCCATCGAGAACCTGCAGGCCAACCAGGCCACGGCCGGGATCTTCGGTATCGCGAGCCTGGCGATCGCGCTGTGGTCGGCGTCGGGCTACATCGCCGCGTTCATGCGGGCGTCCAACATCGTCTACGACGTGCCCGAGGGGCGGCCGATCTGGAAGACGCTGCCGATCCGGGTCGGGGTGACGCTCGCCATGGTCGTCCTGCTGACCGTGAGCGCGGTCGGGGTGGTGCTCACCGGCGGCCTCGCCGAGCGGGTCGGGCAGGCGCTGGGGATCGGGTCGGCGGCGGTGACCGTGTGGGACATCGCGAAGTGGCCGGTGCTGCTGGCCATCGTCGTGTTCATGATCGCCCTGCTGTACTGGGCGTCGCCCAACGCCCGGCGCGGCTTCCGCTGGGTGAGCCCCGGCAGTGTGCTCGCCCTGGCGATCTGGCTGGTGGCCTCGGCCGGGTTCGCGTTCTACGTCGCCAACTTCGGCTCCTACAACCGCACCTACGGCAGCCTGGCGGCCGTCGTCATCTTCCTGGTGTGGCTGTGGATCTCCAACATCGCGATCCTGTTCGGCGAGGAGTTCAACGCCGAGGTCGAGCGCGGCCGGGCGATCGCGGCCGGGCACCCCGCGCCCGAGGAGCCCTACGTGGAACTGCGCGACGTGCCCAAGCAGCAGCGGCGCGCCGGGACGGCCGACCCCGGCCCCCGCGAGCACGAAGCGGGCGGGGGCCGGGCCGGCGGACGCGAGTCGAGCGGCGACCGCCCCGGGTGAGGCCCGGCCCGGCCGGCGGCGCGCCCGCCGGTCAGGGCCTGCCGAACGGGGCGAACGCGGAGCCGGCGGTGCGCTCCAGCACCCCGCGCACCTCCATCAGCGCGCCGATCACGGTATCGGCGAGTTCCGGCGTGTAGCGGGCCGAGGGGATGGAGCAGCTCAGCGCGTCGACCGCCGGGCGGTCGTAGCGCAGGGCCACCCCCACGCAGCGCAGCCCCACGACGTTCTCGCCCCGGTCGGTGGAATAGCCGCGGGCGCGCACCTCGGCGAGGTCGCGCAGCAGGGCGGGGCGGTCGGCGAGCGTGGCCGCGGTGACGGCGGGCAGGTCGGCGGGGAGCAGGGCGTCGACCTCGGCGTCGGTGCGCTCGGCGAGCAGCGCCTTGCCCAGGGAGGTGCTGTGCGCGGGCAGCCGCCGCCCCACCCGGCTGAACGGGCGCAGGTAGTGCCGGGACTCGCGGGTGGCGAGGTAGATGACGTCCGCGCCGTCGAGCCGGGCGAAGTGCAGGGTCTCGCCGAGCTGCTCGGACAGGGCGTCGAGGTGCGGGCGGACGAGCGCGGTGCGCGGGTCGGCGTCGAGGTAGCTGGTCCCGGCGAGCAGCGCCCGGATGCCGACCGCGTAGAGCGAGCCGGTGGGGTCGGTGCGCACCCAGCCGCGCGCGACGAGGGTCTGCAGCAGCGCGTACAGGCTGGAGCGGGGCACGCCCATGCGGTCGGCCAGGGTGCGCAGGGTCGCGGGCTCCTCCAGGCCGCTCATGATCTCCAGGAGTTCGACGGTGCGCGCGGCCGACTTGACCTCGCGCACGCCCTGCGGCGTGGGTGCGTCGCTCACCGGTGCCCTCTCCCGGCGCGGGCCGGCGCCGCGCCGTCGTCCCTGGGGGAACATGCCGTCTCCATGCGTGGACGATAGCGCACGCGGAACCCGCCGCGGCCCGGTCGCGGCGGCGGTCGCGGGGGCGGTGGCCGGACCACGCGGGACGGGCCCGGGGTGTTTCCGCGCTGTTGACGGGATGTGGCGGCCCTCAATACCCTGGCCAACGCATATGAAATCGCCGTCTACATAGGGAGACAAGTGGGGGTACGGGGCCGACCCGGACCACCCGCGGACCGCCACCGTCCCACCGCCCACCGCCGCTCCCGCGCGGCCCGCCGCGGCCCCGCCCCGCCGTGCGACCACCGGAGGAGACCCCGTGCCCCAGCCCACCGCGAGCCGCGTCGCCGACGTGCGCGTCACCCCCATCCTCATCACCGACCCGCCGCTGCTCAACCTCCAGGGCGTCCACCAGCCGCTCACCCCGCGCACCGTCGTGGAGGTCCGCACCGCCTCCGGCCACGTCGGCCTCGGCGAGACCTACGGCGACACCGAGTACCTGACCGCCATCGAGGCGGTCGCCGCCCGCCTGGAGGGCACTGACACGGCCCGCCCCGCCGACCTGCGCACCATCGTCGACCAGGTGTGCGACTCCGCCGCCACCCTCGGCTCCGCCGCCGACGTCCCCGCCTCCGGCCTGCGCGGCAAGCGCGACCTCGGCAAACTCAAGGCCAGCGTCTTCGCCGCCTTCGAGACCGCCTACCTCGACGCCTGGGCCCGGGTCCTCGGCGTGCCCGTGCACGCCCTGCTCGGCGGCCGGGTGCGCGACCGGGTCGACTACAGCGCCTACCTCTTCTACAAGTGGGCCGGGCACCCGGGCGCCGAGCCCGACGCCTGGGGCGCCGCCCTGGACCCCGACGGCGTGGTCGAGCAGGCCCGCGCCCTCATCGACCGCAACGGGTTCCGCTCCATCAAGCTCAAGGGCGGGGTCTTCGCCCCCGACGCCGAGATCGCGGCGATCCGCGCCCTGCACCGCGCCTTCCCCGGCCTCCCGCTGCGCCTCGACCCCAACAGCGCCTGGTCGGCCGAGACCGGCGTGTACGTGGCGCGCGAGCTGGCCGGCGTCCTGGAGTACCTGGAGGACCCCACCGCGGGGATCGACGCCATGGCCGAGGTGCACGCCGCCACCGGCATGCCGCTCGCCACCAACATGTGCGTCACCGGCTTCGACGAGGTCCCCGAGGCGTTCGCCAAGCGCGCCGTCCAGGTCGTCCTCTCCGACCACCACTACTGGGGCGGCCTGCGGGCCACGCTCGACCTCGCCGCCCTCTGCCGCACCCACGGGGTGGCGGTCTCCATGCACTCCAACACCCACCTCGGGATCAGCCTCGCCGCGATGACCCACGTCGCCGCCGTCGTCCCCGACCTGCACCACGCCTGCGACACCCACCGCCCCTGGCAGGATGAGGACGTCATCACCCGGCCGCACACCTTCCACGGCGGCGCGGTCGAGGTCTCCGACGCCCCCGGGCTCGGCGTCGAACTCGACCGCGACCGCCTCGCCGACCTGCACCGGCGGTGGGCTGACAGCGACGTCCGCGACCGCGACGACGCCGCCGCCATGCGCGCCGTCGACCCCGACTGGCACGCACCCCGCCTCCCCCGCTGGTAGCGGTGCCGCGACCGGCCGCCCGGCCGCGCCGCGCCCGCCCCGCCCCGAACCAGG
>NZ_BCRK01000266.1 GCF_001552555.1 Nocardiopsis trehalosi NBRC 14201
CGGGGCGCCGGGCCCCTCAGGGGCCGGCTCGGGGGGTCGCGGCGGGTTCTCGGGGGGCACTCGGTCACGGTAGCGGCCGGGCCGCCGGGGGTGTTCCGGCGGCCCGGCCGGGTGCGGTCAGAGTCGGCCGGTGCGTTCGAGTCGCAGCAGGCGCTCCTTGCGGGGCAGCCCGCCGCCGTAGCCGACGAGCTTGCCGTTGGCCCCGATGACCCGGTGGCACGGCACGATGATGGAGATCGGGTTGCGCCCGTTGGTCATGCCCACGGCGCGCGACCCGTTGGGGTGGCCGATCGCGGCGGCGATGGCCCCGTAGGTGACGGTCCGCCCGTGCGGGATGGTGGTGAGCTCCCGCCAGACGAGGCGCTGGAACCGGGTGCCGCGCGGCGCGAGCGGCAGGGTGAAGTCGCGCAGCTCCCCGGCGAAGTAGGCGCGCAGCTGCTCCTCGGCCGCGCGGAACACGCCGGGGTCGTGGCGCCACTCCGGGTCGATCGCGGCGGGCGTGCCCTCGGCGGGCCCCATCCACAGTCCGGTGATGGACGTGCCGTCGCTGGTGACGAGCAGTTCGCCGATGGGTGAGGGCAGCACGGTGTAGCGGGTCGGGGCGTCGGCGGGGTCGGCGAACTCCACGTACGGGGCGGCGGGAGCGGCGACGTCGAACGGGAGCATGCCCTCGTCGGTGGGCGCGGTGGCGGTCATGTCGGGTTTCCCCTCGGTCGGCGGCGGGTGGCGGGCGGCGGGAGCGGTGTCGCGCGGACGGTCGGCGGCGCGCACGCGGGTGCGGTGCGGTGTCACGCGGGCGCGGCGGCGGGCGCGGACAGGGACTCCCACAGGTGGTGGGTGGCGTAGGAGCGCCAGGGGCTCCACGCGCGGGCGGCGCGTTCGGCGGAGCGGGGGTCGCCGGGGTGGCCGAGGCGGTCCAGCGCGTGGCGGACGCCCAGGTCGGTGGCGAGGAACACGTCGGGGTCGCCGAGGGCGCGCATGCGGATGTAGTCGGCGGTCCACGGGCCGATGCCGGGCAGCGCGCGCAGCCGTGCCGCCGCCGCGTCGCGGTCGGCGCCGGGGCCGAGGTCGACGTCGTCCGCCGCGATGGCGGCGCTGAGCGCCACGAGCGCGCGGGCGCGGCCGCGCGGCATGGGCAGGTCGGCGGGGTCGGCGGCGGCGAGGGTGTCGGGGTCGGGGAAGGTGTGGGTGAGGCCCCCGCTGGGGGCGGTCAGCGGCTTGCCGTAGCGCTCCACGAGGCGGCCGGCGACGGTGCGGGCGGCGGCGACGGACACCTGCTGGCCGATGACGGCGCGCACCGCGAGTTCGGCCGGGTCGACGTGGCCGGGCGCCCGCAGCCCGGGGGCGCGGGCGACGGCCGGTGCGAGCAGCGGGTCGGCGCCCAGGACGCCGGACACGGCCTCGGGGTCGGTGTCGAGGTCGAGCAGGCGGCGGCACCGCTGCACGGCGGCGCCGAGGTCGCGCACCTCGTCCAGGGCGAGCAGGCACCGGACGTGGCCGGGGGCGGCGCCGGCGCGCAGTTCTGCGACGCCGGACCCGTGCGGCAGCCGGAGCACCCGCCGGTACACGCCGTCGGCGTACTCCTCGACGCCGGGCACGGCACGGGCGCCGAGGAACGCGAACAGGCGGTCGAGGTCGAGCGGCTCCCGGTAGGCCAGCCGCAGGGCGACCGTGCCCGGCGGGGGCGCGCCGTCGCGGTGGGCGGAGGCGCGGCGCAGCTCGGTGGGGCTGCGGGCGAACACCGCGCGGACCGTGTCGTTGAACTGGCGGATGCTGGAGAACCCGGACGCGAACGCGATCTCGCTCATGGTCAGGTCGGTGGTCTCGACCAGGACCCGGGCGGTCTGCGCCCGCTGGGCGCGGGCCAGGGCCAGCGGGCCGGCGCCGGGTTCGGCGGCGAGCAGGCGGTTGAGCTGGCGCTCGCTGTAGCCGAGGGCGGCGGCCAGGCCGCCGACGCCGTCGCGGTCGACGGCGCCGTCGGCGATGAGCCGCATGGCGCGGCCGACGACGTCGGCGCGCACGTTCCACTCGGGGGAGCCGGGGGAGGCGTCGGGGCGGCAGCGTTTGCAGGCGCGGAACCCGGCGGCCTGCGCCGCCGCCGCGCTCGGGTGGAACCGGGTGTTCTCGCGCTTGGGGGTCACGGCGGGGCAGCTCGGGCGGCAGTAGATGCCCGTGCTGGTCACCGCGACGAAGAACACCCCGTCGAAGCGGGCGTCGCCGCTGCGGACCGCGAGGTAGCGCTGGTCGTCGTCCATCACACGCCCCATCCTCGTTGCCCCCCGACCCCCCACGCTAGCGGTTATCGGACATGACCGTCGCCGTCGCCGGGATCGCCGCGGGAGTTCCGCGCGTCGGCCCGCGGCCTGGTATGCAGCGGCCAGGTGTCAGCGTAGGCGGGCGTCCGGGGGGCGGTCCGTGCCGACGCGGCGTCGCCGCGCGATCGTGTTGGCCGAGGAGGTGGCGGGGGCCCAGGTCAGGGTCCGGATGAGGAACATGCCCGCGAGGTTCTCGACGGCCTTGGGACCGGCCCCGCGGTGGTGGACTCGACGGACCAGGGGGTCGACCGCCGGTGGCGGTGGGGATGACCACGGCGGTGATCGCGGACACGGCGATGGGGCGGGGACCCCGGCCAGGCTCCAGCCGAGGCCGCGGGCCGCGAGCCCGCGGCCGTCGCGCGCCCACAACCGGTGGCGGTGGGGCATCCGCGCCCCCTGAACCGGTAGCGCGCCCAGGCCCACAGCGCCGGGTGGGCGGGCGCGGGGGCCGGGGGCGGCGCAGGAAGGGGGCCGCCGTCGGGCGGGGAGGCGGGTGTGGCCTCGCGGGTGTGGCCGACAGCGGGGGCGGCGGGGCAGGATCGGGGGATGACGGAGCCCGTGCGGCGCGACACCGCCCGCGTGATCCTGCTCGCCCCCGACGGCCGGGTGCTGCTGTTCCGGCACCTGCTGCCCGACCCGTGGGCGTGCGACGGCTGGCTGACCCCCGGCGGCGGCATCGACCCGGGGGAGTCCCCGGCGGAGACGGCGGCGCGGGAGCTGGCCGAGGAGACCGGCCACCGGTTCACCCCCGCCGCGCTGGGCGGGGCGGTCGCCGTCGACTCCGGGCCCTGGTCGGTGGACGGCGTGGCCTATACGACGGTCAACTGGTACTTCGCCGCCCGCGCCGGGTCCGCCGGGGTGGACCTGTCCGCGATGGCGGCCGCCGAGCGCGCCGACGTGCACGAGGTCCGCTGGTGGAGCCCTGCGGAGCTGCGCGCGGCCGACGCACGGTGTTCCCCGTGGGGCTGGCCGACCTGGCGGTCCGGTTGGCGGCGGGCGACCGCCCGGCCGAGCCGTTGCGCCTGCCGTGGGTCTGACCGTGCGTCGACCCGTTCCGCCGACCCGTCCCTGACGCCGACCCGTCCCGGGCGTCGTCCTGCTCACGCTCGCCGCGTCGCCCCGCCCGCCCCGGGACCCGGGCGCGGTGCGGGTCGGGCGCCGCCTGCTCCGTCGGATGGGGGGCTGACCTGGGGGTTCGGTCGGCGGTGGGGGCGCCCGGCCGTGCCGCTGGGTCTGACCGTGCGTCGATCCGTCCCGGACACCGACCCGTTGCCGTCCGCCGCACCACCGCGCCCGCCCCGGTGCGGGTCAGACGCCGCCGGTGCCGTCGGGTGGGGTGGTCGGGCCGGCGGGGTCGGTGCGATCGGTGCGGGCCTCGGCGGCGTCGGCGTGCTCGGTGAGGTAGTCGACGTAGATCGGGCGCAGTGCCTCCTGGACGCGCGGGTCGTCGTCGGCGCCGAGGGCGTCGTAGAACAGGCCCGACGCCTGGGCGACGCCCGCCTCGCTCGCCTCCAGGTTGCCGGCGGCGGCCTCGGCGGCGGGCAGGCTCTGCAGCAGCCGCCAGAAGAAGGCGACGTCCCAGCGGCGCCGGGCGAGGGCGACGGCGCGCTCGCGCAGTTCGGTGGCGGGCAGCCGGTCGAGGGCGGTGAGTTCGTCGCTCATGCCGGGGACCTACCCGGCACCCGCGCGTTCATGAGGAGAGTGACCTGGGTTACGCTGCACTCGGGTTCGCGTGCCGCTGCCCGCCGCCTCCCACAAGGACCGGCGCGGGCGCCTGAAGGCGAAGGGGCTGGACATGGGTGCGTCATCGGCGGTTCGGGTCGTGGTGGCCAAGCCGGGTCTCGACGGGCACGACCGCGGGGTGAAGGTCGTGGCGCGGGCGCTGCGCGACGCGGGTGTGGAGGTCATCTACATGGGCCTGCGGCAGACCCCCGAGATGATCGTGAACGCCGCGCTCCAGGAGGACGCCGACGCCATCGGCCTGTCGGTGCTGTCCGGCGCGCACATGACGATCTTCGCCCGGGTCATGGAGCTGCTGCGCGAGCACGACGCCACCGACATCCGGGTGTTCGGCGGCGGCATCATCCCCGAGGCCGACATCCCCGAGCTGGAGCGCATGGGTGTGGTGAGGATCTTCACACCGGGCGCCACCACCGCCGAGATCGGGGCGTGGGTCCGCGACAACATCCGCCCGGCGCACGCGGCCGGTTAGGCGGTCCCCGCCCGGCGGCCGCGAAGGGCGACCGCCGCACGACCCCGGACCGGGCGAACGGGGCGAACCGGGCGCTGGTTAGACTCGGCGCACGTGACGACTCCCCTCACCCTCCCCTCCCGCGGCCCGGCCGCGCCCGCACCGGTGCGCGGGTAACCCCGGTGGACGCCGGACTCGACGTCATCGCGCTGCTGCTCGTCGCCGCGGCCGCCGCCGGCTGGATCGACGCGGTGGTGGGCGGCGGCGGACTGCTCCTGCTGCCCGCGCTCCTCGTGGCCTTCCCGGGCACCCCGGTCGCCCAGCTGCTGGGCACCAACAAGCTCGCCGCGATCTTCGGCACCTCCTCGGCCGCCCTCACCTACGCGCGCGGGCTGCGCCTGGAACCCCGGATCGTGTGGCCGACCGCCGGCCTGGCGCTCCTCGGCGCGGGCGGCGGCGCCGCGCTCGCCGGGTCGATCTCCTCCGACGCGCTGCGCCCCATCGTCATGGTGGTGCTGGCCGTGGTCCTCGTCCTGGTGGTGGCCCGGCCCACCATCGGCGCCGTCGCCGACCCCTCCCGGCTGACCCCGAACCGGATCGTCGCCGCCGTGCTGCTCGCGGGGGCCGGCGTCGGGTTCTACGACGGCATCATCGGCCCCGGCACCGGGACGTTCCTGATCATCGCGCTGACCACGGTGACCGGGCTCGACTTCGTCAGCGCCTCGGCGTCGGCGAAGATCGTCAACACGGCCACCAACCTGGGCGCGCTGGCGGTGTTCGCCTGGCACGGCAACGTGCTGTGGCTGCTCGGCCTGGGGCTGGCCGCGTGCAACGTGGTGGGGGCGCAGGTCGGCGCGCACATGGCGCTGCGGCGCGGCACCGGGTTCGTGCGCGTCGTGCTGGTGGTCGTGGTGGTGGCGCTGCTGGTCCGGATGGGCTGGGAGCAGGTGGCCGGGGCGCTGTGAACAGCGGTGTGACCGGTCACACGGCTTCTCACCGCAGTCCCTGGCCGCGCGCGGTGCGCGGGGGCCGCCGCGGTGCGGTGGCACTGGTCACCGCCGCCCCGATGTCGGCTGACGAGGGCCGGGAGGGCTAAGCTTCCGCATGGTGCGGAGGGAATATCGACGTTCCTCAACGCGGTCGGCTCCGCGAAGGTTCCCACCGGTTGTGCCATACGGCCTCCGCAGAAGACTGCACCCAGCGAGTTACAAGGACGGACCCTCGTGGACCTGTTCGAATACCAGGCGAAGGAACTCTTCGCAGAGTACGGGGTTCCCGTACCCCAGGGGAAGGTGGCGAGCACGGCCGCAGAGGCCCGTGCGATCGCCGAGGAGTTCGCCGCGGCGGGCACTT
>NZ_BCRK01000267.1 GCF_001552555.1 Nocardiopsis trehalosi NBRC 14201
CATCCAAAAAATCACTCCCTAGGCCGCCCGATGGGGGACCGGTGCCCACGTCGGTCGTCCTGAACGATGGCCGACCACCCCCTGAGCCGGATGCCGCTGTATCCGGAGTGCCTTCAGGAGGAGTCCCCGACGATACGTGCGGGGAGGGGCCGGGCCCCTCCCCGCACGCGTGTCCGGGGTCAGCCGGCGCGGTGGTCGGGGGCGGCCGCCGGTGCCGGCGCGGGGGACCGGTCGGACTCTTCGTAATCTTCGTCGTAAAGGCCGTCGAAATACTCTTCTTCGGTCACCGGGCGCTCCGTGCGGCGTCCCACCCACCGCGACCCCACGAACAGCGGTAGCACCAGCGCGAACGCCGGCACCAGGTAGGCCCCCGCCGCCAGCAGCGCGAGCGCGCCCTCGGCGCCGGGCAGCGACGCGGGGACGCGCTCCAGCAGATCGGGGCGGATCAGGGCGGTCACCGTGGCGCCGACCAGGGTCAGCCCGGCGACGCCGGGGAGCAGCGGGGTGAGCCGGGGCGGGACCAGCGCCAGACCCAGCAGCAGGGCGACGGCGGCCAGGACGCCCACGGTGACGACCCCGCCCGTTGCGGGGAAGGCGCCGGACCCGGCGGCCTCGCGGGCCAGGCGGGGCAGGGTCCATCCGGTCGCGAGCATGGCGACCGGGGCGAGGGCCAGGCCGACGACGAAACCGACGACGTGTCGCACAGGGGTGCTCCTCTCACGTTGAGGAAGCACCATAGCGACAATCCTCGAATAGAGGTCATTTACGGATACTTGCCATCGAATGCCGCAGGTGGCGGCCCCGCGCCGCCCCGCCCGCCCGGCCGCCTCCCCGCCGCCCGGACCCGCCCCGACTACCCTGGAGACCGTGAACGACGCAGCACCGGCCTCCGGCCCGGACCACGACCCCGACGTCATCGCCCTCGCGACCCAGGTGTTCCAGCTCGCCCGCACCGGCGACACCGCGACCCTGGCCGCCTACCTCGACGCCGGCGTCCCGGTCGACCTCACCAACGACTCCGGCGACACCCTGGTCATGCTGGCGGCCTACCACGGCCACCCCGCCACCGTGTCCCTGCTGTGCGAGCGCGGCGCCGACGCCGACCGCCGCAACGACCGCGGGCAGACCCCGCTGGCCGGAGCCGTCTTCAAGGGCGAGGACGAGGTCGTGTCCATCCTCATCGCACACGGCGCCGACCCCCGGGCCGGCACCCCCTCGGCATGGGAGGCGGCACAGATGTTCGAGAAGGACCACTACCTCCGCTTGTTCGACCCCGACACCACCTGAGCCCGCCGTGGCCGCACCGCAGCCCGCCCACCCCCGGCCGGTGATCGACCCCTCCGTGCCCCCGGCCGGGCGCGCGCTCCTCGCCGCCAACCCCGGCGTCCTCACCCCGGCCACCCACCCCACCCCGCAGCGGCCGCGCCGCCCCGGCGCCGCGGCCGCCCTGCGGCCCGCCGCCTGGCTGCTGGTGCCGCCCCTGCTCCTCGCCGTCGGGCTGGCCCTGCGCCTGCCGCCGGTCGTGTTCGGCGCCGCTGTGCTGTTCGCGTTCCTCATCGGCACCACCGGCGGGGCGCCGCCCGCCCGCCGCGCCCCCGAGTCGCCGGCCGCCGCGGCGGCCCGCCGCTACCACGGCCGCTACTTCGTCGCCGCCGACTTCGACGCCTCCGCCCGCGCCCTGCTCGTGCGCGCCCAGGACGCCATCGACACCGTCACCGACGCCGGACCGCCGGACACCGGCGACATCGACGCCATCGACGCCATCGACAACGAGGTGGTGCTGCCCCGCCAGCTCTGGGACATCGCCACCACCCTGCGCCACCTCACCGACCTGCGCGACCGCGCCCGCGCCGCCGACCCCGCCCGGCTGGGGGTCGACGTCGGCGACCTGCTCGCCGAGCGCCGCGCGGCACTGGCGGCCGCCGAGGGGGCCGCCACGGCCCGGGTCGAGGCCCTGGAGCGCTACGCCGCCCACGTCACGGCCGCCGAGGAGCACCGGCGGCGGCTGCGTGAACTGCGCCTGCTCCTGGACGAGCAGCAGGAGTACCGCGACCTGCTCGCCGCCACCGCCGCCGACGAGTACGCGGTCGGCCACATCGACGAACTCGCCGCCCGCGCCCGCGCGGCAGAGGCCCACCTGGGCCGCGCCCTGGAGGCAGCGGTGGAGGAGGCCCGCACCTTCGCCCCGTTCGAGGACGACACGGACACGGACACCGCCGGCGGCACCGACGGCGCGGTGGAGGGGGAGCCGCCCCGCTGACCTCCGCCGGTGGGGCGCGGCGGGTCAGTCCGCCGCACCCACCGGGTGCCCGTGCTCCAGGTAGGCGGTCGTGCCGGCCGCCGCGGCGGCCAGGGCGCGCGCCACGCGGCGCGACCGCGCCGCGCTGAGGTGGCCGCCCAGATCGCCGGGGGCCACCATGCGCGCGTCGCGCAGCTCGTCCTCGGGCAGCCGGACCGCCGCGAAGTCGCCGGCCGCCAGCGGTCCGGCGAACACGTAGATGGTCGACGGCCGGTGGTCGGGCGCGGTGTGCGGCGGCTGCCAGTCGACGCACACCAGGCCGCCGGTGAGGCGCGGGACGAAGCCCAGCTCCTCCGCGCACTCGCGGCGGCACGCCGCCCACGGGGACTCGTCGGCCTCCACGACCCCGCCCGGCAGGCTCCACCCCGGCTTGTAGGTGGGCGCCACCAGCAGGACGCGGCCCTGGTCGTCGGTGAGCAGCGCGGAGGCGGCGCTGCGGCTGCGGGGCAGGCGGGCGAAGAACTCCGCGTCAGGCTCGGCCATGCCCCGATGCTACGCACCCGGCCGCCCCCGGGCGGCCCGCACCGCACCGTCCCGTCAGACCCGCGCGGGGTAGGGGGCCGAGGGGGTCAGGGCCGGCCCCGTCCTACGGGTGCGCAGCCACACCACGGCCGCGATCACGGCGACGGTGGCGCTGGGCACGAGCAGGACGGGCGACCCGGTGCCCGCCGACCGGTCCGCGATGGAGGCGCCGACGTCGATGTGCAGGGCGATGACGAAGAGGAAGGTGACGGTGTTGAGCAGCGCGTGGATGACGACCGCGGTCTCGATGCCGCCGGTGCGCCAGGTGATGACGGCCAGGCTGACGGCGAGCGTGAAGTACCAGATGTTGATCCACGCATCGGACGCGCCGTGGATGGACGCGAACACCACGCTGGAGACGAGGACGCCGAGGACCAGTGCCGTGCGCGGACCGCGGCTCCAGCTCCCGGCGACGCGGAAGACGAGTCCGCGCAGGCCGTACTCCTCGCCGGCCGCCTGAAGGGGCACCAGCAGGAGGGTGAGGACGAGCATGCCGACCAGGTCGGCGACCGGCCAGTGGGTCTGCTCGGGGGGCACCGAGACCTGCATGACGGTCGTGGCGATCAGCCAGAAGGGGCCGATGAACAGGAGGGCCCTGCCGAGCACGTCGAATCGGAGGCGCGAGACCACCGAGTGCAGCGAGGCGCCCTGCACTCCGTAGAGCCACCGCTGGATGAGCATGCTCCACGGGATGAGCAGGGCGAGCGAGAACATGCTCGCGCCGTGGTAGAGCAGTGTGTAGTCGGTGCCGCCCGCTGCCGGGTTGGTGCTGCCCAAGCGCGCGTCGACGAAGGCGGCGGCCTGGGTGATGGCGAAGCCGAAGACGAACATCCCGGCGATCAGGAGCACGATCGCGAGGACGCCGCGTCCGATGCGGCGCTTGTCGCCGGCGAGCACGCGGTGGTACTCCACGCCCGGCGGGACCGTGCGGCGTGCGTCGACCGCTCGCGCGCTCGCGGTCGAAGGGGAACGGTGGTCGGTGGGGTCCATGCTCCGAACCTAGATCGGAGCAGGGTTGTGACAGAGTGTCACAGGTCCTGGTTTTCCTCCGCACTCCTCACGGGTCGGGCATGACAGATGACATGCACCGACGGGCCGGTGCCGGCGCTCCCCGCCGGCGGTCCGACGACTGCGGGCGTGCCGTCCGACCGGCGACGGTCCCGGTTCCGGCCGAAGCCGGTCCGCGCCCGCGCTAGGGTCGCGTCCGTGCGCATTCCGACCGATGACGAGATCGACGCCCTGCACGAGCGGCACGCGCCCACGCCGGAGGCGCTGGAGAAGGTCCGGAGCCACTGCCGGATCGTGTGTGCGATCGCGGAAAGGTTGCTCGACCGCTCCGGCCACGGCCTGGACCGGGCGCTGGTGCGGGCCGGTGCGCTGCTGCACGACGTCGGTGTCTACCGGCTGGCCGGTCCGGACGGCGCCGAGCCCTATATCCGGCACGGGGTCCTGGGGCACGGGCTCCTCGCCGAGGAGGGCCTGCCCGACATTCTGTGCCGGTTCTGCTCGCACCACACCGGCGCCGGGTTGACGCGCGCCGACGTCCGCCGGCAGCGGCTGCCCCTCCCCGAGGCCGACTACCTGGCCGAGACCGGCGAAGAGGCGGCCGTGATGTACGCCGACGCCTTCCACAGCAAGACCGACCCGCCGGTGTTCGTCTCGGCCGACACAGCGGCGGCCGCGCTCGCCCGGTTCGGCCCGGGACCGGCGGGCCGGTTCGCCGCCCTGCGGGAGCGGTTCGGCGACCCCGACCTGGCCCCGCTGGCGGCCGTCCACGGCCACGCCCTGGTCTGAACCCCCGAACCCCGGGAACGGGGTCCGGCCACCGGTGGTCGTCCATGGTCGCGCCCTGGTCCGGGCGCCCGCTGTCCGGCGGATGGTGTCCGGGCACCTGCGGCGGCCCACGGCCACGCCCCGGTTCGCATGCCCACCGCCCGCCCCCGGCAACGGGGCCCGGCCGCCGGTCGCCGCCGGTGCCAAGGTGCCCGCTATGCTCCCCCGCATGGTCTTCCGCCCTCGATCGGCTGCGATGTGCCGTCATGTCTGATCCCATCCGCCATCGCGCCTCCGGACTCGGCCTGGCGGTCGGGTCCGCTCTGGCCTTCGGGGGGTCCGGCCCCTTCGCCCGACCCCTCATCGACGCCGGGCTGGACCCGCTGCACGTCACCTGGCTGCGCATCGCCGGCACCGCGCTGGTCCTACTGCCGCTCGCCGTGCGCCACCGCCGCGTCCTGCGCACCCACCCCTGGCTGCTCCTCGCCTACGGCGTGTTCCCCATGGCGGGCGTGCAGGCGTTCTACTTCGCCGCCATCGCCCGCATCCCGGTCGGGGTGGCGCTGCTCATCGAGTTCCTCGGCCCCGTCCTGGTGCTGGGCTGGCTGCGCCTGGTGCGCCGCCGCCCCGTCTCCCGCTCCGCCACGGTGGGGGTCGTGCTGGCCGTCGCCGGGCTGGCCTGCCTGGTCGAGGTGTGGGCCGGGGTGCGCCTCGACGCCGTCGGCCTGGCGCTGGCCCTGGGCGCGGCCGCCTGCCAGGCCGGCTACTTCCTGCTGTCGGACGCGGCCGGCGAGGAGGTCGACCCGCTCGCCGTCGTCTCCTACGGGGCGCTGGCGGCGGCCGTCCTGATCACCGCCGTCGCGCGGCCGTGGACCCTGCCCTGGGGACTGCTCACCGGGCCGGTCGACATCGCGGGGTGGCGGGCATCGGGGCTGGTCGCGGTCGCCTGGCTGGTCCTGGTGGCCACCGCGCTCGCCTACGCGCTGGGGGTGGCGGCCGTGCGCCGGCTGTCGCCGGTGGTGGCGGGCGCCGTCGCCTACCTGGAGGTGGTCACCGCGATCGTCCTGGCCTGGCTGATGCTGGGCGAGGCCCTCACCCCGCCGCAGATACTCGGCGCCGTGGTCGTGGTGGCCGGGGCGTTCGTGGCGCAGCGCGCGGTGCCCGCCGCCCCGCCCGCCCCGGCGCCCGAGGCGGGCCC
>NZ_BCRK01000268.1 GCF_001552555.1 Nocardiopsis trehalosi NBRC 14201
TGCGGTGCGACCGGGAAGAAGACCGCCGCCGGTCGTCGGGCCAGGCGGCCCGCTCCAGGCGACTCGACCGACTATAGCCGCCCGACTCGGAAGCGCAAACCCGCCCGGCCGTGAGCTGGACGACACCCGCCGTTCACCCCGCCCTGCTCACCCCACCGGCTGCCCCACCCGCTCGGCGAGGAAGTCCTCCCAGGTGCGCGTGCCGACCGTGATCCCCTCGGTGACCAGGTTGTCGCCCGCCCGGTAGGCGCGGCCGACCCCGCCGGGCAGCCGGACCGGCAGCATCAGGCGGCGCTTGCCCGTCGCGTCGAGGTAGCCGCGCACCAGCTCCCCGATCCCGTACACCCGGGGACCCGCCATGTCGGGCACCCGTCCGGCGGGCGCCCCCAGGGCCAGCTCCGCGATGCGGTCGGCCACGTCGCGCGCGTCGACGGGCTGGAAGCGCAGGCCGCCCGGGACGGGCACGACGGGCAGCTTCGCCATCGCGCCGGCGGTCATCAGCACGAGGTCGTGGAACTGCGCGGCGCGCAGGACGGTCCACGGAACCCCGGAGTCGGCGATCGCCCGCTCGGCGTCGCGCTTGGCGGTGAAGTAGCCGAGCGGCATCCGGTCGGCGGCGACGACGGAGATGGTCAGCAGGTGCCGCACCCCGGCGCGCGCCGCCGCCCGGGCGAGGTTGGCGGCGGCCACGTCGTCCCCCTTGGCCCCGCCCGCCAGGTGGACGACGGTGTCCACGCCGTCCACCGCCGGTGCGATGCCCTCGTCCGCGCGCAGGTCACCGGTGAACCAGGTGGTGTCCGCGGTGGGGGCGTGCGGTCGGCGGCTCAGGACGCGGATCTCGCGCCCGCCACCGCGCAGCAGCGGGGTGACGAGGGTGCCGAGGCGTCCGGTGCCCCCGGTGACGAGAAGGGTGTGCGCCATGGTCATACTCCATTTCGGTCCGCCGGGCCGGTCGGCCGCGGCCGCCGCTCGGTGCGGCTCATCGGTATGAACCCGCTCGGCGGAAGGATGTGACACGGTGGCGGTGGGAGATCGGGTTGATCTGTCGGCGCGTTTCGAGGAGCACCGCCCGCGCCTGCGCGGCGTGGCCTACCGGATGCTGGGCTCGCTGGCGGAGGCCGACGACGCCCTCCAAGAGGCGTGGCTGCGCGCCGCCGGCGCCGATGTCTCGGAGGTCGAGAGCATCGAGGCGTGGCTGACCACGGTCGTCGGCCGCGTGTGCCTGAACATGCTGCGGTCGCGCGAGCGCCGGCGGGAGGACCCGCTCGATGTACACGTCCCCGATCCGGTGGTGAGTGGGATCGGCGGGCCGGACCCGGAGCAGGAGTCGCTGCTGGCGGACGCGGTCGGCCTGGCGCTGCTGGTGGTGCTGGACGAGTTGGCGCCGGTGGAGCGGGTGGTGTTCGTCCTGCACGACATGTTCGCGGTGCCGTTCGCGGAGATCGCCGACCTGGTCGACCGGTCGCCGGCCGCGACGCGGCAGATCGCGAGTCGGGCGCGCCGCCGCGTGCAGGGCCGGGCCCCGGCGCCGGACGCCGACCTCGCGGTGCAGCGCGCGGTGGTCGACGCGTTCTTCGCCGCCGCGCGGGAGGGGGACATCGACGGGCTCCTCGCGGTGCTGCACCCCGATGTGGTGCTGCGGTCGGACGGCGGTGCGTCCCGCGTCCGGTACACCGTGGCGGTGTCGGGTGGCCGGGACGTGGCGGAGCGGGCGGCGACGTTCACCCGGTTCGCGCCGTTCGTGCGGCCGGCGCTCGTCAACGGGGCGGCCGGGGTGGTGGTCGTGGCGGACGGGCGTCCGTTGTCGGTGATGGGGTTCGTCGTCGTGGCCGGCCGGATCGCGGCCATCGACGTGGTGGCCGACCCGGACCGGTTGCGCGGGTTGGACGCTTCGCTGTTCCGCGATTGACGGCGGGGCGGGGTGCCGTACGGCGCCCCGCCGCGTGCGCACCGGGTCAAGAATTCCGCGCCTCTTTTTGTCACTCGGATGACAAATGGGGGTGTGGATCTATTTCCTGGCCACCGCCGGCGTCGGGATTTCCGCTGCTGGAGCCCATTGATCGCGGAATCCGCCGCGCGTTCCGCCATCGGCGATTACACCTGCGGAGGAGGCGAAACAAAACCGCAACAGGGCTTGAAACCCGGTCTTCCGCATTTCATGATGTCGGCATTCCCACTGAAACGTGGTGACGGATTCCGGGCCCGGTGGCGATCTCGCCGCCGCCCCACCCCCGTCGCTTCGCACCGTGCACAGGCGCAGGCGGGTGCAGGCGGTTTCACCGACAGAGGAGGTATGTCGTGACGACCGAAATCCTGGAGTCCCCCGACGTCGAGGAGTCCGAGGAGGCCGGGCGCGGGCACACGAGCTGGCGCCGCTTCGCGCTGCTCACCGTGCCGGCCGCGGCGGGGGCGGGCGCGCTGCTGCTCGGCATCATGAACGGCGCCATCGCGGCGTCGTTCGCGGTGTCCGGCCAGCAGTTCAAGATCGCCGCCGACGAGATGTCGGGCGACGGCGTCGCCATCTACGGATCGCTCGACCAGGACCTGCGCGGAAACGTCCATCCGGTCGCCGTCGCGGCGATCGGCAGCGCCGAGATCGACTCGCTCTGCCAGTCGGTGCTCACCGAGTTCCCCATTCTGGGTGAGGTGTCGCTGAAACTGTCGGCGGGGACGGGCGGCACCCCGGTCGAGGCGACGAATCTCTTCATCGACATGTCGCAGATGGACGGCGACGCGTCGTTCACGGACATGGAGATCGGCCGCGACGCCTCCACCCTGGACCAGGGGCCCGAGGGCGGGCAGGGCATGCAGGACCTGTTCGGCATGCAGGGCGACACGATCGCGGTGAGCGACCTGGAGCAGACCGCGTGGGCGGCGAACGCGGGGACGTTCCGCCTGTCCGACCTGAGCCTGAGCGTGCGGCGCGGCGACGCCGAGTGCTTCTAGGCCGCTTCGGCGTACTCCGCCCGGCGCCGGCCGCACCCCGGCGCCGGGCTCCGCGACCGCGAGGGGAAGGACGGCCCGATGGGTGAGGGGAGTCGGGAGGCGCCGCGGCGCGTCTCCCTGCTGCGCCGGCTGTGGCGCCGGTTCCGGGCGTGGCGGCACCGCCGCCCGTTCCTGGGCGGGCTGCTGACGATGCTGTCGGGGGCGGTGATCTCGGCGCTGCCGCTGGCCCCGGCGACGGTGATGATCGCCCAGGGCATCGCGGGTGTGCCGTCGGTCCTCATCGGGGTGTTCCTCATGGCCCTGGGGATGATCGTGTGGGCGCAGCCGCGGCAGCGGACGATCGCGGGCGTGCTCACGGTGCTCGTCGGCCTGGCGGCGCTGGTCTTCTCCAACCTGGGCGGGTTCGTGGTGGGCAGCCTGCTGGCGTTCGTCGGCGGCGGGCTGATGTTCGCCTGGCAGCCCACCGCGCGGCCGCGCCGCCCGGCCCGGAGGCGGCGCGGCCGCCGGTCGGCGCGGCGGGGTGCCGAGGCGTCCGCCCCCGAGGCGCCGCCCCCGGTCGACGGCGGTCCCGCCGGGGTCGGGCCGCCGTCCGACGCCGCCGAGCGCCGCGCTCCCTGAGCGGCGATCCACCGACAGCCACGATCCACGATCTCTGCGCCGCCGACGGGGTCTCGTACCCGGCGCGTCGACCGGTCGGCGCAGTGCCCCATGACCGGAGACGGCCCGTTGTCCCGGGCGGTCCGGTCCCGCGCGCCCATGAAGGGAGTTCTCACACAATGCGGCGCACTCTTCTGTCGACGACCCCCACCTCCTCCTCCCCCCTCGCCCGGATGCTGCTCCGCGGCGGCCTGACCGCGGCCGGTGCGGTCGGCGCCCTGGCGTTGGCGGCCGGCCCCGCGCTCGCCGCCGACCCGACCACGGTCAGCCCGGCCGGCGCCTACTTCGCGGCGACCCTGTCCGGGTCGGCGACGTTCTCGGTCGGCGGCGTGACCGTCACCTGCAACGCGTCGACCACCGCCCCCACCAACCCCGTGGGGTCCAACGCGAACAACCAGGTGCCCGCCGCCAACACCAACCCGGACGGGACGGTGTCGGGCCCGATCAACCCGCCCTCCTTCACGAACTGCACGACGAGCCTGCCGCTGGTGAACGCGACGGTGACCACGTCGGGTGCGTGGACCATCCAGGCGCAGGGCGGCGCGTCGCCGACCGCGTCGCTGGTGCTGCCGCAGGCCGGCCTGGTGGTGCGGACGTCGGGTCTGGCGTCGTGCACGGCGACCGCGGCGCCGAACGGGCCGGCGGCGGTCACGGGCGACTGGACGAACGGCAGCCCGGCCGAGCTGGCGTTCGTGTCGGAGGCCACGCCGGTGAGCGTGGTGGGCGGGTTCGGCTGCCCGACCTCGGCGACGTCGTCGAACTTCACCGCGACCTATGACGTGGCGAACGTGAGCGACCCGAGCACGCCCATCTCCATCACCTGACCGGGTGCGGCGTTCCGCCGCCCCACGGAGGCCCCGGCCCGCCGCCGGGGCCTCCCCCCGTTGCGCGGGGTGGCCGCGGGGGCGCGGCTACAGTGCTCGGGTGCGAGGGAGCGAGGCGGCGGGCGGACCCGCGGGTGGCGGCGGGGCGCTGCGGGTCGGCGGCGCGGTGCTCGACGCGTCGCTGCTCATGCGGGTGGAGGACGGGGCGCGGCTCGGCGCGCTGGTGTGGGACGCCGGCCCGGGGTGGCGGATGCTGTCGTCGGGGGTGCTGGGCGGGGGCGTGGGGCCGCGGCGGTTCGTGGTGAACGCGCAGGTCTCCCATGGGTACCGGCGGATGGACCCGGACGCGCACCTGCGGGAGGTGGCGGCCCTGGCCGGGCTCTCGGGGGCGGGCGTGGGGTTGATGACGGCGGCCGATGTGCCGGCGGCGACCGCCTTCGCGGCCGACGGCGGGGTGGAGGCGCTGGCGACGGTCGCGATCGGGCGGCCCACGTGGGCGGCCGACGCGGCGGAGCTGGACGAGGCCCGGCTCGACCTGCCGCTGGCGGGGCAGGGGCCGGGGACGATCAACATCGTGGTGGCGGTGCCGGCGCGGCTGTCGGACACGGCGCTGGTGAACGCGGCGACGACGGTCGCCGAGGCGAAGGTGCAGGCGGTGCTGGAGGCGGGGTTCGCGTGCACGGGGACCGCGTCGGACGCGGTGTGCGTGGCGGTGCGGGCGGACGGCGCCGGGCCGGAGGAGGCGTTCGGCGGGCCGCGCTCCCGCTGGGGCGGCCGTATCGCGCGTGCGGTCCACGCTGCGGTCCGCGCGGGCGCGGAGGTCGACGCGCGGCGCCGCCGCACCTCCCCGGAGCCGTGGGAGCGGTGAGCGCGGCCCGTCCGTAGGGCGGGAGCGGCAGCGGGGCGGCGGCGCGCCGAGGAGGGGCCGCGTCGCGTTTGTCGACGCCCCGGGTGTGCGGCTGGTGTGCGGATCGCGTTCCGGTCCCACCGACCCCGCGTTCGACTACTGCAAGTGATCGATTTCGAGCCCTCGGAAACCATCCGTGTAGGAGAGGTCCCCTCGCCATGTCCGCGTTCCTGCGCCGCACCGCCGCCGCCCTCACCGCGGCCGCCGCTCTCACCCTGGTCGGCACCGCCCCCGCCTCGCCCTCGCCGAGGGGAACTCGGCCGAACCCGCCACCGAGGCCCACCGCGCCAACCCCCTGGTCCTGCTCTCCCCCGGCGCCCACGTCCAATCCGGCTCCTGCGACGCCGCCACGGAGCTGGAGCAGGAGCCGGGCATCAACAACTCCGGCAACGCCCTCGTGCTCTCCGCCGTCCTGGGCACCCAGGACGTCTGACACCCGCCGCCCCCCCCC